>JAPLYT010000002.1 GCA_026395435.1 Candidatus Saccharimonadota bacterium | reverse complement strand
TGACTGGTGTCATCAGCCGTTCTAAAGGCACGGTTATATTTATCAACCAGATCCGTATGAAAATTGGCGTCATGTTCGGCAACCCCGAAACCACTACTGGTGGTAACGCCCTTAAATTCTATGCCTCGGTACGTATGGATATTCGTCGAATCGCTCAGATCAAACAAGGTGACGCCATCATTGGCAACCGCACAAGAGTGAAGGTAGTCAAAAACAAGATTGCTCCGCCATTCCGCCAAGCCGAATTCGATATCATGTATAACCAAGGTATTTCACGCAGTGGTGACGTACTCGACCTCGCAGTAGAACGCGACATCGTCGAAAAATCAGGTGCATGGTTTGCCTATGGCGAAGGCAAAATCGGCCAAGGCCGCGAAGCTACCAAGAAATACCTCGAAGAAAATCCAAAAGTCCTCGACGAAATAGCCATAAAAGTCCAAGAGGCAGCCGCCAAGGAGGCATAATTATGCCCGAATCAAAAGCAACAAAAGGCACATTTACTTTCTTCCCAGAACACGACCTTACTGAACTCGCCGATCATGTATATCCTGCGATTCAATCAGGAAAAAAAGGTAAAGTACTTGTGCTCGCTGCAGAATTAGTCAGAGACAATGCAAACGCAGCACAAGATCTAGGCCCTGTCATAACTCAAAATTCGGTAGACATGATCGCGGTATTCGACGGCGTAGACGGCAAATTCACTGAAGAAAACGTATGAGTGTATTTGAAACTTGGGAATCATCAGACGGAAAAGCTCGATTTAGCTTTTCTCATTCGGACGAAATATTTACTACAGGCATCTTAACACTTCAGCCGGGGGCTGAGTTGGCTCGCCATAACAGACCGCTGGCTCGTGAGAATCTACTGCAAATATCTGGAAGCTGTAAGATGACACTTTCCGACGAGAATGGGGATAATGAGCACGTTCACGAACTCACACCAGGCATCTCACTTAGTATGGATAAGGGGCAATGGCACGTCCATGCTAATCCGTTCGACGAAGAATCAATTACGCTCTTTAAGGCAGATGGTGATATCACTGCGGTTATGAAAGTTGTTCGCGAAACGATGGTTAAGATACAATCATAAGATGACAAAACGAGCTTTAATTTTACACAGTACCGATAGTGCCCCTGAGAATGATTGGCTACCATGGATGCGAAATCTGCTTGAGGCAGCTGGATATGAGGTTTTTGCTCCTCTACTACCAGAAAATAAAACGCCAAATAGACACACATACGAGAAATTCTTACAGGACTCTGGATGGGACTTTACCAATAATATTATTGTCGGCCATTCTTCTGGCGCAACTACAGCCTTGAATTTGCTGTCGTCAGACTGGTTCCCGAATGCATCGACAGTGATACTCGCGGGGACTTTTCTCAATCAGAAACTAACAAAAGATGCTGATTGGGTACAGCCTGGTCAGTTCGATAACCTCTTTCTTGACAACTACGATGCTACTGCAATCAAAAAACGCGCTTCGTCTTTCTACTTCGTACATGGCAGTAATGATCCATATTGTGACATCGATGATGCTCGAAATCTTTGCGAAGAACTCGGTGGAAAATTTATAGTCATCCAGAATGGTCATCATCTCGGCTCCAGTTCTGGACTAACCGAACTTCCCAAGCTTGCTGATCAGCTTCGACATGACGGTATTATTTAGCCGAAAATGAAAATTACAGACATCAAACAGCAAGTAAAATCGCCCGAGCGGTATTCTATTTTCGTGGATGACAAGTTCAGTTTTGGGCTGAGTGAGTCTGCCTTGATGGCTAGCACGCTTAAGGTCGGTAAAGAAATCACACCCGGTGAGCTTGCTGAGCTTAAAGACAGTGCTCGATCAGATAAGACATATGGCCAAGCACTTGGGCTCATCGCCCGGAGGAAGCGGAGTGAATGGGAAATTCGCGATTACTTCAAGCGTAAAGAATATGAGCCCGAACTAATTGATTCTTTGGTAGAACGGCTTTACAAATCACGCTGGCTGGATGATGCTGCTTTTGCCCTAATGTGGGTTGAAAACCGGAGGTTACTGAAATCGACCAGCGCCCGACGCATTACCCAGGAATTAAAAGCCAAACGCGTAAGTGACGATGTCATTTCCGCCGCATTAGCTCAAGACGAGACCGATGAAAATGAAGTTCTACGAGAACTCGTAGCCCGCAAGCAAAAGCAAACAAGATACCAGGACACTCAAAAACTTATGGCATACCTTATCCGCCAAGGTTATAACTACACTGACGTTAAGCAAGCAATTACTGATTCGCAGACTGAATAGTCAGAAGATTTATTCCTTTAGCCTATTCTAATAATCTTGAAGTCAAGCCTCTTCTCATACTTTTGTTTTGGCAAAAGTATCGGGGAACCATCAGGGCCAGAAAAATATCGAGCACAAGCTTATAATCTCAAAAAGAAGAAGTCTGCGGAACTCGCTACGCTCAGACAGTCCTCGACTTCGTTCCCTTTGAGTATTACAGCTTGCTTCGGATTTTTCCGATGCCCGTACTTAGACAAGACAATATTTAATAGTTCTTGTCTTTATACGGACATCGCGAACTCATGAGATACAACTACGGTCGATAAAACAACTAACAGGCGAGGACTGTTTGAGCGAAGCGAGTTCCGCAAGCCTGTTGTTTTATTAGACATACGTAGTGTATCTATATGAGAGAGTGGTCCAAGAGTTTTTGGATACTTTTGACTTCAAAAGTATCAGGTAGATTTGTCGAAACAAATGTATGAAGGAAGTCTTATACTGCTTCGGCAGTAGTAAGTTTAGGCACAGCAACCTTTGCTTTAAGCATCTGCAAAGGATCTTTGATAATTATCTTATTATTGGTTATCTCGACTATCTGAGTTCTATCAACACCAAGCGTACCGCCACTAAAACTTTTGATAATCGATTGAGAAACGTATAATTTTTTGATTATCATGCTTTCTGGCTCTAACGCATAATCGACCACTTTACCAAGTTTTTTCTTTTTCTCAGTCACTACTAATTTACCCATAACTGAAAAGTTGAGTTCAATGACGTCTTTGAGCCGGATAAGGTCTTCAGGCTCAGATAGTACATCGTGATCATTCACGACAAGCCCGGCAGGTAATACATCTCGAATATCTTGATGAAGCAATATTAATTGTTGTTTTTTATCGATTGAATCCTCGCAGAAAAATCCTTCGATCTTGAGGTTATTGGGGTTAATGATAGGAGCAAAAGCAGTCGCCACCGGGCGACCAGTACGGAGACTCATGACCGGGCGGTTCATTATCATTTTGCTTAAAATCAACATACTGCCACTAGTATATACCACGGAAAGGAGTGAATACAGGTTGAGCATTTTGTGCTGTTTGTGCTTATATAAAAAATGTTTTGCAATATATTTTTGAGAGAGTATAGTATACCAATTATGAGGTGGTCAACAGGGGTAATAGTAATGGTTTTGGGGATATTCGTCCCCGTGTTCCCTGCGCATATTTACGCAGTATCTTCGGTCATAGTGGTTGGAATTCAGACAGGGAGCAAGACATCTGCGAGTGAAGAATTGATAGAACTCTACAATACTTCGTCGCAAAACCAAGACATAACTGGATGGAAATTAGAATACTTGTCGTCCGCGCCAAAAGATTTCTCAATTCCAAGCCGAACTATCATTCTTTCGGGTTCCATTACACCCCAAAGCACGTATATGTTAACAAGTACCAATTTCATGATCGAAAAAGCAGATGTTCATTTCGCACCAACGCTGGCCGCTTCAGGTGGTCACCTGCGCTTGCGGAGTAATGATATGAAAACAACCTACGACCTTGTTGGCTGGGGCACAGCTACGCACGCCTCAGGTAATCCTGCGCTCGCTCCGGCACCAGGTGAAATTTTGCGAAGACAAAAGACTAATAATGGCGATTATAGTACAACTGGAGACAATGCCGCTGACTTCTCTACCCCATCTTCCGCAGATGCCACTATGCAAAATGCCGTTGATCAATCTACGATCATAACTATCAGTGAGCTTTTACCAAACCCGGGGAGCCCACTCACGGACTCCAAAGACGAATTCATCGAGCTCCATAATGGATCATCAGATTCAGTGCAACTAAAAGGCTACTCTATCTGGGCTGGCACTAACTTATCGTATTCATACAAAATACCCGACATGACGTTACAGCCTGACGAGTACAAGGCGCTTTTCGCGCGTGATACCCGAATAGCATTATCTAATTCTGGAGGTCAAGTAGTTTTGAAAAATCCTGGAGGAACTACGGTTAGCGAAACAAGCCCTTATGATACTGCCCTCGAAAATAAAACATGGGCGTGGGACGGGTCAACATGGGCATGGTCAGATACAGCGACACCAGGTGCAGTAAATATTGTTAAAGCCTCCACTGCACAGTCCGCCAGCATACCTTTGGCCGCACCACCAAAGCCAATCAAAGTGCCCAAAGTTGCCTCGAGAAAAACAACCACCAAAGCAATCAAATCAAAAACTACAGACAAGAAGAAGGTCACTGACAAACCCAAAAAATCAAAAAACGAAGAACCTACCCCTACCCTTCACCCAGGAATTCTTGCAGGAGTAGGGGGAAGCGCGGTACTATACGGGGCATATGAATACCGACGTGACGCTGCAACATTTATCCAAAAACTCCGAGAACACCGAAGCAATCGGCGAAAAAATCGGTAAACTCCTTCGCGGTGGCGAAGTAATTGAACTCATGAGCGACCTCGGCGGAGGCAAAACCACCTTTGTTCGTGGCTTAGCCCGCGGTATGGGGAGCACTGATACAGTAGCCAGTCCTACTTTTATGATATGCAAGCAATATCGCGCAGACGCGCTCACCCTGTATCACTACGATTTCTATCGTCTCAGCGAGCCCGGCATTATGGAGCATGAGCTTCAAGAAGGGCTCTCCGACCCCCACGCTGTTATTGTGGTCGAATGGGCTGACATTGTGGCCGATATCCTGCCCAAGGAACGAATCACTATCACCATCAAAAACGTCTCTGAGCATGAACGTCAACTTTCAATAAAAGCCCCCAAAGCCATACTCGACTCGATCACATAACCCACGATTGATTGAACTTTGCTACAATAAGCGTAATCACTATTCAAAACAAGGATTCTCATGGACCAACAACCAGAAACACCACTAAACAACGATACTCCTGCAGAGCCCGCACCATACAGCCCATCGCAACCAACAGTTACTTCGCCAGTCGAACCGATAGCTTCCGCCTCCCCCGTTCAAACACCTCCGCCAAAAAACTCGGGCAACAAAAAACTTATAATCATAATCGTCGTTCTAGTAGTAGTTATACTAGCTGGTGGTGTCTTAGCGCTCTTTACGCTCGGCAAAGATAAGAAAAAATCTACCGATGCCAAACCCACTGCCTCTACTAACGCAACAAAAGAAGCTAAGCCAGAAGTAAAAATTAAAGCTGATCCTAATGCTGACTTCGCCCGTTGCTTGCGCCCAGATGACTATAAACTATTTAGTGATTTCGGCGATACACCAAACTATTATGATCAACCTACTGAATCAACTGTTCTTGGCGAGGCAGTATTTTTTAAACCGGATAGTCTTGAATACGAATACCCAGATCAAGACGTAAAAACTTTTGCTAAATTTGGCAAATTTTACTCAACATATAAAGATAGATATTGGACGCTAGAAATAGAAGGAAAAATAAAAGATGTTGGCGGCAGTGGTAATAGCGCAGCAAATATAGCATTTGCAAATCAACGCGCCTCGAAAATTAAAGACGAATTAATTGCGCAAGGCTTTGATAAAAGTAGAATTACTATGCTCGAACCAGATATTTATACATTAGATGATGGACCAATTGATAGTCAGAGGAACACCAGTATAACTATCACTTCACAGTGTAAGCCCGATCCTACATACTAAGAAATCGTAGTAACGTCCGGTAGAGGTATCGTATACTAGAAGTATGCAAATACTCGTAATTCGTACCGATAAACCAGATTCCGAAATCGGACTATTCGATGATGACAAAAAAATAGCCTATGAGATATGGCCAGCCCATCGGCATCTTGCAGAGACAATTCACCTCAAAATACAAGCAATGCTCAAGAAGCAGTCTCTGACAATCCAAGATATTGAAGGAATAGTGATCTACAAAGGGCCTGGCAGCTTCACTGGCCTCCGCATCGGCATTAGTCTTGCCAACGCATTAGCTAGCTCTCTTGCCGTGCCTATTGTGGGAGAAAGTAATGAAGAATGGCTTTCTGCAGGTTTACAATGCTTGGCTGCAAAAGAAGACGACCGCCAAGTTAGTCCGCTCTATGGCGGCGAACCCCACATCACTCAACCCCGTAAATAATACTTGACAACGCATGGTATTGCGCTTATGCTAGATTTAAGGTTCTCTAAAATAAAAATCAAAAGGTAAACTATATGTTAAAAAGAATATTATCTGGACTCGGTGCTACGGTCTTAAGCCTTTCATCACTCTTCGTGTTCGCGCCAATGATCGCTAGCGCAGCCGTCGATGTCTGTACATGGACGGGGGCAACAAATAGTAGCTGGAATACCGCGGCTAACTGGAGCTGTGCAACCGACGGAGCCGCAGTCCCTGGCGCCGGTGATAGCCTTGTTTTCCCTTCTGGTACGGGCGTCACAAACAGAACGCTTAACAATGATATTACCGCTGGAACATCGTTTGCTAGTATCACTTTTTCAGGCACTACCGCCAATAATTTGGAAACCGATTATACTTTAGCTGGCAACAGTATAGCGATAACAACAGGTATTATAAACACCTCAAAACGGGCAGATAATACTGGCGTACAGGGAGTATTTGATTTAAATATTGAGGTTACATCTGCAGTAGAAATTAGCGTACTATATTCAAGCTCAAGTGTTCTATTCAGTGGGGTTATAAGTGGTTCTGGAAATATTACAAAGGTAGGACCTGGGGCAATGGGACTATACGGCAGTAATACGTTTACAGGAACATTCTTGGCGGAGGAAGGCATAATTAGTGCCGTAAAACCAACTGCTTTCGGAGCATCTTCGGCTGGATCTACCTTTAATGATGCTGCGCAGTTGAATTTATTTTTTTATGAATCTGATAAGCTTGCAACTATTAACGAGCCCTTCACGCTAAACGGTACTACAAGAAATAGTCAGGGTTCCGTCGTAGTCTCGACTGCTTGTGGATATAGTGAATGCTCAGACAGTAACATTACCTTTGCCGGTGCGATCGTATTAGGTGCCGATGTCAAAGTCAGCGCATACGGTACTGTGACGATTACTGGTGCACTATCTGGGAGCCATACGATAATGCTTCTGGATGGTGAGTACGGAACGCTAGTAATTAATTCGTCAAGCAATACTTCAAGTAGTCCAAATGGCACAACCGAAACACCGGCTACAACAACCAAGTATGAAGCCAACTCTCCTCAAACTGATATATCCTTAAAGAAGAATGAAACAGCAACAGTTACTGGTACATATCAAAGCGGGTTCGTGACGTCGAAGTCGACATTAAAGGGCACAGGAACTTTCAAGGGTTCACTAACCATTTCAGAAGGAGGCACAGTAGCTCCTGGAATGTCACCAGGTTGTATTTCATCAGGCGATTTAACAGTCTTCGGCACGTATCAGGCAGAGATCGCGGGTGTCACGCCGTGTACGCTTCACGATCAAATGAAGGTAACGGGAACAGTAACTTTGTCTCAAAGTGTAGGGACACCACTCAGTGGCACATTGAGTGCTAGTATCATCAACGGATACAAGCTTGTTGGAGGTGAAAAGTTTACCATTATCGATAATGATGCGGCTGATAAAGTAGTTGGTACATTCAAAGATCTAGCCGAAGGTGCCACATTTAAGACGGCCAGCGGAACGGTGCTAAAAATTAGCTATGTTGGTGGTGACGGAAACGATGTCACACTCACGGTCGTCTCAGTAGGGGTTCCGGATACAGGATTTAGCCTACTTATGAACAATCCGGCTATCATACTCAGCGTCGCAGTAGCTGCCGCAGGTGCGATCCTCATAATGTCCCGACGATTGAAGCCAGCTACAAAACGAAGTCGTCGTTAACAGCAAATAATCTTTCAAACAAAAACAAACATAAAAATTGGTCACAATGGCGCAACAAAATATTCTCAATAATTCATTGTTCAAGGCTGGATCTCTGCGCATTTCATCACGGGGTACTGCTTTTAGGCATCTTCCAAAAAAGAGAAAATCACCTGTAACTGTACAGAGGAATATCGCAGCATTGCCCATCAAGCCTCGTCAATGCAAGTCTCAGGTTCTTCAAAGACGCGTTACCGTGGCGCCAAAGAAAACCAAGATTCGGAACACTACGTCTATTAAACAAAAAGCTCTGTTAAGCATGGCTATGACAGTATTTGTTGTTGGGCTTGGTGTAGCAGGACTTGGGCTGAGGACAAACAAGCATGTTGCCGCTCAGGTTGCCACAGTCGCAGAAAAAGCAAAGAATTCAGAAGAGGCTCCAATCCCTACAGAGCAGAAACCTACGGCAGCGGCCTACGGAGCATACACCGTAGACCCTACTCGCCCTCGCTATGTACGTATAGCAAAGATTGGGGTTGCAGCACGTGTGATGCCTCAGACTACAACAAAATCAGGAGCTCTCAAGGCACCAGGTAACGTTAATGATGCTGGTTGGTTCACAAGTAGTAGTAAGCCCGGAGAAGGCGGAGCAATGTTGCTAGACGGCCATGTAGCCGGACCAACGCAACGTGGTGTTTTCTATAACATCAAAAAATTGGTAGCGGGTGATGTAATTGAAGTAGAGCGAGGAGACGGAACAGTATTTCGCTATAAGGTTGTTAAAAGTAACACGACAGATGTGGCCGACACCGATATGTCTGATGCATTAATTTCTGCCGAAACAGGCAAGCAAGGGCTAAATTTAATTACTTGCACGGGCACCTATGATGAAAAATCTGGCGAATATAACCAACGAATAATCGTATTTGCGGTTGCTATCTAGTAACTCTCCTTTTGCGGTTATCCTTGCCGATATACTGCAGGGGCAGTATGATAGATACAAGATTATCTAGATATTTTCAATAATCTTGTTCGCAATATTTAATTCGCTTTAACAGATATGATTAGACTAAAGAAGTGATAGTGATCGTCTTTTCATACCTGTATTAATAGAAAGGAACCCTATGGACCCACTTACCATTGGACTTGCAGTGGCTGGCGTTGCTATTGGCTTTGGTGCTAGTACTACTATTACTAAAAAGAGGCTCGGAAGTTCTCAGGACGCGGCTGACAAAGAGCTCAAGAAAGCTAAAAAAGAAGCGGAACGCCAAATAAGTGCTGCCAGAGAAGAAGCAGCAAAGATGGCTGAAACTGCTCGTCGGGATGAGCAAACCCGCCGTCGTGAAGTCAAAGAGATTGAGCAACGACTCCTAGAACGCCAAGAATCACTCGACAAAAAACTTGATCAACTCGACAAACGAAACGAGAACCTACGTAAGGGCGAAGACGAAGTCGAAGAACTAAAGAATGAGATTCGAGATATTCGGCGCCGTCAGCAAGAAAAGCTTGAGAAAGTTGCCAAACTGACCAAAGAAGAAGCTGCTGAAAAGCTTATCAAAATGACCGAACGCGATATCAAAAACGACCTCACCGGTTTGGTCGCAAAACTTCAAAACGAAGCCAAAGATAGCGCCGAAGAAAAAGCCGCCGTCATCATCACCAGTGCGATGGAGCGAATGGCCAGTGAAGTTACCGCCGAGAGAACAGTCACTGCTGTTAAGCTTGAAGATGAAGAAATGAAGGGCCGTATCATCGGCAAAGAAGGCCGAAACATTCAGTCACTACAACGTGCTACGGGCGTAGACATTATGGTTGATGATACCCCAGGTATGATCATCCTCAGCTCATTCGACCCAATCCGCCGTGAAGTAGCCCGAGTTGCTCTTGAAATGCTTCTCAAAGATGGTCGTGTGCACCCGGGACGTATTGAAGAGATCGTCGAAAAAGCTCAAAAGTTGGTTCAAAAAGATGTCGTCCGTGCTGGAGAGGACGCGGCTCGTGAAGTTGGCGTGATCGGTATTCCAAAGGATATCTTGCAACTGCTCGGTGAACTGAAGTATCGAACCAGCTACGGCCAGAATGTCCTCAAGCATTCTACAGAAATGGCTCACATCGCCGGTGTCATCGCTGAAGAAGTTGGTGCCGATGTTCGCATCGCGAAGTACTCTGCCCTTGTTCATGATCTTGGAAAGGCTCTCACTCATAAGTTGGAAGGAAAACATCACCACATCAGTGGTGAAGTCCTCCGTAAATACGGCGCTCCAGAGGCCGTCGCACTTGCTGCCGAGCAACATCACGATGATGTCGAGGCAACGAGTGTTGAAGCGATTATCGTCCGTGTAGTGGACGCCATCAGTGCATCTCGCCCTGGTGCTCGTAACATTAGCGCTGAAAACTTTGGCGAGCGAATGAAAGAGCTCGAGAACATTGCCAACGGCTTTGACGGTATCGACAAATCATATGCCATCAGTGCAGGTCGCGAAGTACGTGTTTTTGTACGACCACAAAACGTCGATGATCTTTCAGCTATCCGGCTTGCTCGTGATATCGCCAACAAGATCGAAAGTACGATGCAGTATCCTGGAACAATTAAGGTTAACGTCATCCGTGAAACCCGCGCCATAGAATTCGCCAAATAGCCTGAACTTGGCGCTCATCACATTTTTAGCTTCCATTGCTCGCGTCACCGTACATATATGTACGGCTTGCTGCGCGATTCAGCTAGAAAATGCACTGATCATCCAAGTCAGACTATTTGCACCCTCACTTTGGGGAATATACATCATGTCTTCCGCTCCTCAAACGTACCCCCAAATTCTCTCAAGCAGGATAATTTACCAGCAATCATTACTAGCATCGAATTTTGGGTCGGTGTAGAATAGATGCATGAGTAGTTCAACAAATTTTGCCACCAAGAAAGACGTTGAGATAATCGTCCAAAAAGCTGTCGATGATCTTTCAGATGTTATAGCTCAGTTTGCATTTCAGGTTGATACCCGTTTTGCATCGTTAGAAAAAAGTAACGATCGAATGGAAGCTAATATAAACAGGCTTACGAATACTATCGACGCTTTTGTGAAACGGCTTGATGATATGGAAATAGAAAATACTTCGCGCGATTCACAACACCAGCGACTACTTGCTTGGGCTGAACGCGTATCAACCAAAACAGGAATTCCTCTGGAATATTAATATGGCTGAGTTCGATATTCCCCCAAAGCCAAGTCTCAGTAAACAACTGCTTATGACTGCAGTTGTGCTCATACTTGTAGCGATTATCGTAGCTATTTTCGCAAAAGCTATTATCGGCTTTATCATCTTTCTTCTCGGAGCTATCATGGGGATTGGCTCTCAAGTGACCAAAGATAACCCTTTGGACCCACCCACAAATAATTAAATATATTTTATAGTATTTTTTAGTGCTCAAAGCATATATACTTCACTTCATGAGTAATTTTGAATCACTGGGTGGGGTCCCCTTCGATGAATCCCAGCAGCAAGCTGAAATGGGATATTTATACGATATGCTAGAAGATGAATTTGTAGCACACCATGATGCTACGTGCGAGTCGTTTGAAAACCTATTCGATCAAACTGGTGATATGTCCTCCTTTCATGAAACCTACACAACCGACGCCTTGCCTACATCGGTATTTGTCCGCCCTAGTCGAAATC
Source organism: Candidatus Saccharimonadota bacterium (assembly GCA_026395435.1). Classification (GTDB taxonomy): domain Bacteria; phylum Patescibacteriota; class Saccharimonadia; order Saccharimonadales; family AWTP1-31; genus JAPLYT01. The sequence continues at coordinate 34,497 of JAPLYT010000002.1, read as the reverse complement.
ATAATAAGGCACTTTGGGTTACGGCCAATATTGTTTCTACATCGCTGGATAGTACTACCGAACACCGCGTTATTGATGATTATATTTTCAGACTCGATACAGGTTTTACTTCTTGTAGGACGACTTCGATCGATTACGATGTTGCGAAGAGCTTTTACTTACCTGATGAAGTTGGACCTTTCCTTTGGGTTGGGCCAGATAATACTCTGAACAGTCGATCTGGGCGTTACTACGTGCACCATACCCCAATTGGTTTATTTGGAGGATGGGCCGACCAAAAATTAAAACGAGGATATCTTGGCAAAGGCAAGCTTCAGCCCGAGGAGATAATGGTATCAAGGCTGAATCACATTGAACGGCTCAAGCGGCTTAGCGAGTTGCTCGGATATCTTGGCACCATTAGCCATGAACCCGATGTACATATCCCCGAAAAATAAATACTATACGTACCGAAGTAAAAAAGGTATAATAGGCAAGTTCATCGTTCACCCAAAAAGTGAAGATGACGTATGATCGCTTGTCTTAACCAGTTCTAAAGTGCCAAGGAGTCGATTCATTCGACTCTCCTGCACTTTAGAACTGAGAGGAAGAAGCGACTAGAGCGTGGAACAAAATTGAATCATCAATTTTGTGAAAGGCTACCGTCGATTCTGACGACGGGGTGTGGCGCAGTTGATAGCGCGCTCGGTTTGGGACCGAGAGGTCGAAGGTTTGAGTCCTTTCACCCCGACCAAGTTCGAAATTACTATCTTTGAAGAACCCTGCATAGGGTTCTCTTAGTTTGAAGTCGGTTACTTCCCATCTGGTAATAGCGTTTTTTGGTGGCATCAATGCACCCTTCAAAACAAGGTTCGAGAAGAACTTTGACAGTACATTGTCTAGCAACTCCAAACTCGGCTCTGAACGAAGTAAAGTAGCTGTATTATCGAAAAGTTCGAGATACCTTTCATATGACAAAATAGCCGTATTTAGCTTGTCTTTGGTGTCCTTAGCTTCTTTATAATCCTTACGCAGTGACTTTAATTCTTTATCCAACAACTCAACGTGGTCAGCATACCGTTGTGCCAGCCTATGATTAGGGTCGGCAGCGATACGCATAGAATTGTTGTACTCACGCTCCTTATCAGATAATTGCTTGGCAAGCGATGCTATGAGCTTTGTAAGCTCCTTACGTTGGCTTGTTTGGTAGCTACTCATTTCGATTTTGTAATTAGCGTAGTTAGTCTGGGTAGTAAAACGGTATTTATCAAGAAAATCTATACAAAAGTCAGTAATAACCTTGGCTCTTGGACCTTTGTCATACATAGGGCAGTTCTTGGTTTCGCAACGGTAGCGAAAACGTTGCTCTGTACCTTTTTTCTTGGTAGTGATGCCAGCAGATAGCGTTTGCCCACAGTCACCGCACACAATGCGACCATTCAGCAGTTTTGCCGATATGCTTTGCTTGCGAGCTTGCGATGCCTTAAATCTTAGCTTTTCAAGGTCCTGACGAGGGTATAAGGTCAAATACTCTTCTTCGGTGGCCATAGGAGTAAAGTCATAAAAATCACCCAGTACACAGTAGGCACGACCATACTGCAAAATACCAACATAGGTAGTGTCTTTGAGCATTTCCGACACAGCATCTTTATCCCATTTATAGGCTACTCGCTCCGAGGTACGCTTTAGCACCTTACCGTGCTTGTCTTTGATGTTGATTTTGCGAAATACCTTATAGTCACTACGTTTGTTCAAATACCGCTCGACTTGGGCTTGTGTCTTGCCCTGTAACCTCATATCGAAGGCGTGACGGATGATATTGTAGTTTTCGCCATCAGGGAACAGCTTGCCGTCAGATATGTAGTAGCCGTGCTGTTGCTTCTTCAAACACCATCCATTTTCAGTACGGCGTTTATTACCTCTAGTGACGCTTTCGCTAAGGTGTTCGGAGTATTGTTTTGATAGAACAAAGCTAATACCCAGCAACATCTTACCTGTGGGGCTGTTTTCGAAGGCAGAAGTAGCAAATCGCAGGTCCTTGATAATACCCTTGTCCAGTAGGTCGATAATCTCGCCAGCTTCCTTCATATTCCTTGCAAGTCGGTCAGGATGCCAACAGATGATACCGTCATAGCGACCAGCAACAATGCTGTTCAACATCTCACGAAATTGGGGTCGTATATCAGGTTCTTTTGCTGACCCTTTTTCTTCGATAATGTCGCTATCAGGCAAGGTGATATGCAGGGGCTTTATAACACGGTCAAAACAGTCATTTATTTGGTCAGGGATGGACTTTTCTTGCCGACCCTCATCAACAGTAGATTTGCGAGCATACAGTATGTACCGCAGGTTCTCTGGCTTGATTACTTCTTCTTGTAAATCTTTGTTTGCCTGAAAAATTGATAGCAGTTCGTCAAGTGGACCTTTTTTGATGTTTTCTTCGTCCATAGCCGTGCCTACTTAATATCAAAGTAGCTCATAGATTGAGCCAAGTGTGTTTTACCAGTTACGATTTTTTCCTTCATAAAGTCACTTGGGTCCCAAGTATAGCGTCTTGTCCGAAGTGTCATTTTTGAAACAACATATCTTAGTCGTAGTAACTCAAACTTATCTTCAAAATCATCAGGTTTATCGGCAACCTGCCAATAGCCATCAAGAAATGGCTTTAAGCGTTCTGGTTCAAAGAATGTACTCCAACAAGCTATGTCTGCAACAGGGTCACTTGCTACACACTCGTCCCAATCTAATACGCCAGTAACATCCTCGCCGTCCGTTAATAAGTTCCAGTCTGCAAAATCATTATGTACAAGCACAGCCTGACTTATTGTTAGTAGGGGGTTACTATCGGCGAACAACCCTGCTACGGCTTCTTGCTGTGTAGCTGTCAAAATACCTTGCTCAACAAGTACATCAAGATTAAACAGTAGTCCAGCCCTTACGGCTTTACCTAGCGTTGTGTGTACCCCAACAAGCTCACCATTTTTAGCTTTTTGATTATCAAATGGTCCAAATCCATCAACTTTAACATTATGTAATCGAGCCATCATCTTACCAACCTGTGGTAAAAGCTTTGCTTCGTCATCTGGGTGATTTTCCAGCCATTTTTTAATAGCTGTACCTGACAGTTTTTCAATTACCTGAAAGGCAAAATCGTCACCACGTTCATAGTCGTGAACAGCTAATGTTTCGTAACTTGGTAAACCTGATGCTTTGGCACGGTGTGATGCTTCGGCTTCTGCGTGGAAATAACCATTTTTTACACCTTTAGGGTGACTTCGGATGATAACTTCTTTGCCAGAAACGAGCGTACCAACACGTACAGAATTGACGTTCCCTAAATTGGTTTGAGCGTCTAGGTCTAGTGGCTATATCGAACCAAGTTTATCATCACCAATAACACCGTTTACACGCTCTACAAGCTCTGTATCAGTGAAATAACGGTGTCTATCAGCCCATATATGACCTGCCTGTTCTGGTTCCACGGCACGGTCTGTTTGCCAATAAAAAACATCGGACCTATCGGCTATACCAGCGTTTATTTTTTCCATATCAAGGTTTATCATTTGTTCGCCCATAACCTATTTCGCTTGTTTTCTATTGATAATAACTTCTGATACTTCCATATTTTTCGGTAAGTCTAGTATCTGTTTCATAAATAAAGCTACATCCTCTGGTCGCATCCATTCACCTTCGTTAGTAGTGTTGTCATCTCCAGTTGCTTTAGCGAATAACTTTGACTTAAAGCCACCTGTACAAAAACTAATAACCCTGCAAGGCGTGTCTTTTAGTTCAGCTTGCAAGTTCGCACTAAAACCTCTAATAGCCCATTTAGAAGCACCGTAAACTGCTTGGTCAACGTACCCTTTAAGTCCAACTGTTGAAGCCACATTTACAATGTCAGTTCCGTCTTTTTTTATTCTTTCAGCAAGATTTGAAACTAGCAGAATTGCCGACTTTACGTTAGTAGACATAACACGCTTTATTTCATCCTCGGTAATTTTGCCTAGTGGCTGTATAGATAAAACACCTGCACAATTTACAAGTGCCTCAATAGGCTCATCAATGGCAAGAATTGCTTTTGCTGCTTTTTCAATTTCTGGTCCTTCACGTAAGCTAAAGAGTATATTATGGTCTGCATATTCACTTTTACGCCGTGACACGTTCACCACAGTTTTACCTGCTTCCTTATAAAGCTTTGCCAACTGTAAACCTAGTCCGTCACTTGCACCTGTTATAACAATCATTTTGCCTCCATATAATTTATTAAATCTGTTTTCTTGTATCGCCTAACACCACGTTCACCGATGCGATTAGCCTTCAAAATGCCTTTTTTATCCCAGTTGCGTAGGGTGTTAGGGTGGACTTGTAATAGCACGCAGGCTTGTTTTAACGTTAGGTAGTCTGGTAAATCGTCTGTTTTCATAATTGGTACAGTTTTGGTCAACTTTTGGACCATCCTAGACACTTAACTTAGTTATTGTATTGAGAGGTTGTAACCGCATACCGTCTTCTACCTCGGTGTATACAAACGGTGTTTCCTCACGCTCTAGTGCCTGTACAGTACGGTCAATAAGTTCAAATAGCTTGTAGGTCGGTACTTCTGATAAATCACGGTTTTCTGCCTCTGTTTGTAGCTTTTGCAACCTTTCGCCCAGCATTTGTATACGATGTTGCTTACCGACCTTGTACTGCTCTTGCAAGGCATCCATATTGAGTGACCGTTGGTTATGTATTTCGTATTCGTAATCTTTAGCCCACTTGATAAGGGTGGTTTTGCTGACACCTAATTTGGTAGCAATGCTGGCGTAACTTTCGTTGTTCGCTCGCATCTCTATAAACTGTTCTTGGGTGTCTACGGTACTCATTTTTGTATTACGTCTGGTCCTTGGTTCGAGGAGGCTTGTGTAGAAGATATATCAGCAGTGTTGTGACCGCCTTCGTTCAAGATTATATTGTTTCCACTACTGTCAGTAGCGGTTGATGGATTGACGGCAGGTGCAGGTGCATCGCTCACCACAGGTTGCGTACTAGCAACGTTATCTAGTGTATTTGCGGTGTCGGCGTGGTTCTCGTCATCCATCTGTTATTTCCCCTCACTTAGTTTGGCTTATTGTTAGCTAATGTTACTTAAAGTATACCACGTTATAAGGTTACATAACAGGGGTTTTCTACCGTAAAGCTCAAACATTCCTCTAGTTCTACGCAAGCACGTTCATATTGGTCACCAACTTTGATGATAGAATAGAACAGTTCAAGTACGTTCGGAGAGGTTCGACCAAATAAAACAGACCTCTTCTGAGGTCTTTTTTATTTGCCCGTGGTATTAAGGACTTAGCTCTGAGACACGTCAGCTTGCTGGCGTATGTCGAAGGTGTGCTCATCAATACTGCCCACAGGAATTAATTCCGAGGACAGTAGCTGATGTGCTAAAGGCAGTTCCTTTCACCCACCTCTTCTGAGGTCTTTTCCGATTCATTAATAGATAGCCTGGTTGCCAATCACATCGTCAGCAACTACACTAATGGTAAGCACTTGCATTACTATGAAACGACACAATATCAAGCCTTCCAACATTCAAAAGATCGAGAACGAAGTCATTGACTCCGAACGCGCTGCCAAAGCATTCGGCAAATTTATCACCAACCGCAAACGGTTCAACAGGTTTCTCCGAATCTTGGGCCCTGGCCTGATCACTGGAGCAGCCGATGACGACCCGTCAGGCATCGCAACATATTCTCAAGCCGGTGCTGGGTTTGGCTTCAGCTTGCTGTGGGCATTCCCTCTCATGTTTCCCCTTCTCGTGGCTGTCCAAGAGAGCTGTGCCCGCATTGGTGCTGTGACAGGAAAGGGTCTGGCAGCCGTCATCAAAGAAAATTACAATCGGAAGCTATTGTACATTGCAGTGTCGCTGGTTGTGGTCGCCAATACCATCAACATCGGTTCCGATTTGGGAGCAATGGCAGCAGCCATGAATTTGATTGTGCCCGCCTCGCCTGCTATCTGGGCGATATTATTTGCTGCCACCGTGCTGTTACTAGAAATGTTCGTGCAATATAAGTCATATGCCAAAATACTCAAGTGGCTGGCTATCTCGCTGTTTGCATACCCCATCACCGCCTTTTTGATCGGCCAACCATGGGGCCATATTTTTCTGACCACCTTTTCGCTTCCAAAACATATTGGATTCGACATCATCTATATCTTTGTGGGTATGCTCGGCACCACTATTTCGCCTTACCTTTTCTTTTGGGATACATCAGAAGTCGTAGAAGAAGAAATAGCCAGCCGACGACTCGACCAAACGGGAAGACCGCCGACTATCACGAAACATTTCATGCGAAGCTTGCAGATTGATAACCTTGTGGGTATGACCCTGACGACCGTTACTGCTTGGTTTATCGTCATTGTTTGTGCCTCAGTATTATTCAAAAATGGAACCACCACTATCAATACAGCGGCAGACGCAGCGCAAGCACTGCAGCCATTGGTCAAAGGATTTCCTCATGCCGGTCTTATCGCTAAATTGATTTTTTCAGTTGGTATTGTTGGTATTGGTCTATTAGCAATTCCAGTCCTGACTGGTTCGTCATCGTACGCCATAAGCGAAGCAGCTGGCTGGAAAGAAGGATTACATTATCGATTCAAAAAAGCTCGGGCTTTCTATGGAGTTATCGCGGTGGCTACTATCATTGGATTATCGATTAATTTCCTCGGTATCAACCCAATCAAAGCGCTTGTTTTTACCGCCGTTTTTAATGGCATTGCATCTATCCCATTACTGTTTTTGATCGCCCGCGTCGGAAACAATACGCAAATAATGGGTGCTCATAAAAATAGTCGAATCAGTAACGTGTTTATAAACAGTGCCTTTGTGGTTATGACGGTATCAGTCCTGATATTGTTTTTTGCCATGGCGACTGGTAGAAGCTAATCTAAATCAAAAAACATCGTTTACAAAATGCTACAATATACACCAATGATAGATCTTATACTGGCCATCGGTCCGATATTTATACTGCTTGTTGTATCGGAGTTTCTATGGCGCACAAAAAAACTTCGTGGTGAAGCAGCCCGAAAATTCCTGCATATACTCATCGGCAGCTATGTGGCGTTTTGGCCCTTCTTTATGGCCATGTGGACCATCCAATTGATCAGCTTGGCGTTACTAGTGGTTGTCTATATTTCACACCGATATCATATTTTTCATGCTATCAACGGGGTCAAAAGACACACGTGGGGAGATGTATTGTACGCTCTCGGTATTGGATTAACAGCCACATTAACTAAAAATCCGTGGATATTTACAATTGCCATACTACATATGAGTTTAGCAGACGGTTTGGCTGGGCTGGTTGGCTCACGATGGGGTAAACGAAATTCATACAAAGTGTTGGGGTTCTCGAGGAGTCTGATAGGGACCGGAACGTTTATTGTGGTGTCCTATGCGATTCTCATCGCCACTATTCCCCACCAGCCACGAGGCATGTCTTTAGCACTACTAGCGGCGCTTCCATTCATGACGGCTGCTGTTGAAAATCTCGGCATTTTAGGAATAGACAACGTGCTTGTCCCCTTATTGATAGTTGCTGTTTTTAGTTTAGTGTGAGCAGTAACTAGGACAAAATGTCTTGCTTCTTCCAAGGACCATGAGCTCGCAGCGCATAGACAATAACCACAACATCGACGAGCTCTTGAATGGCAGCACCGTAGATTGGTGGGAATTTTCCAGTGGCGAATATGAACATCAAAACGGTACTCATAATGATTCCAGTCATTATTGCTTGCGTGGCAATTCGGATGGTTCGCTTGGCAATGTCTACGCCGATGGCTACTTGCTCAAAGTTATCGAGCATAATGACCACATCTGCTGATTCACTGGCTGCGGTAGATCCACGAGCACCAAGTGCGATACCCACGTCGGCCGAGGTGAGTACTGGCGCATCGTTGACTCCATCACCGACAAATCCAACCGGCTTCTGCGCAACATTATCGAGCGCTCGCAGTTTATCGCCCGGCAATGCATCTGAGATTACTTGATCAATACCCAAATGTTTTGCGATTAACCCCGCAGTAGTTTTGTTGTCGCCCGTAACCATCAAAAAGTGGTTAACGCCGAGTTCTTTCAAACGAGCTAAGGTCTTCTTAGCATCAGGTCGCACTGCGTCTTCGAAGGTTATAACGCCGGCAAGTGATCCACCAATGGCGACGTAGGCTGCAGTGGTCGCAATCTGCGATTGCTTGAAGCTCTTAGGTAGTGTTACCTTCATCTCTTCGATTAAACTGAATCGTCCCACCAGGACATCGACTCCTGCTATGTGTGATTCCAGTCCCTTACCAGTAATTTCCCGGATGTGCTTTGCCTTAGCAAGTTTAATGCCTTCATCTTTGGCCCGCGAAACGATGGCACTGGCAAGCACATGATTAGAGCTTTGCTCCAAGGTTGCTGCCATTTTAAGGACGTCTTCTTTCTTGAAGGTACCATAGACCATGATGTCTTTAACGAGAGGAGTGCCTTGCGTGAGCGTCCCTGTCTTATCAAAACCAAACGTTTTAGCTCCCGCGAGTTGCTCGAGCGCTGATCCATTTTTGATGATAATACCGTGTTTTGCAGCACGACTCATACCACTTATCATGGCAATAGGAGCACCGAGAATAAGCGGGCATGGTGTTGCAACGACCAAGACTTGCAAGAAGCGAAGGCTATCGCCACTGAGCGCCCAAGCACCCAAGGCGATGGTAAATGAGAGTAGTGTGAATGGAACGGCGTATCGGTCTGCCATACGAACGAACGGAGATTTGCTTGCTTGAGCAGACTTCACCAGTTTAATAATCTGACTAAATTGGCTATCTTCTGAAGTGTTGAGTGCTTTGGCCGTAATAGCCCCGTCGATATTGATAGATCCACTAAGTAGATCTTGGCCAATGGTTTTATTAACAGGCAAACTTTCTCCCGTGAGACTTGATTCGTCAAAGTCAGAAATACCTTCCAAAATGATTGCATCTACTGGAACCACTTCGCCTGGCTTAATCAAGATTCGATCGCCAACCACAACTTCTGATACGGGTATATCGAGTTCTTTTCGTCCTCGAATAACATGCGCTTTTTGAGGAGCACGAGCAAGTAACGCGGTAAGTTCAGACTGGGCTCGACGTTCTGCATAGTCTTCGAGAGCAGCTCCACCGGAAAGCATAAAGACGATGATAATTCCGGCCCAATATTCTTTGAACAAGACTGCACTCACAATAGCCGTAACAGCAAGGATATCAACTCCGTAGGTTCCCATTCTCAGATCTTGGACCATGCCCCATACCAATGGAATGACATTTGCGAAAGCACTCACCGCAAGCACGAGGTGTGCTGCAGATTGCTTACCGAGTAAGCTTAGCGCTCCAGCTATCACAATAGAAATAATCACAAATCCGAATTGCTTATATTCTTTAAAAAATCGAACAATTTTAATAAATAGTTTCTTCATAAACGCTCTCCTCTTTAGTCATATTATAACAGAGTAAAGCAATGATTGCTTAGGCATGTGAATGACATATAAAAACCACCGGTATATTTCATCCGGTGGTGTCTTTGTCTACCCTCCTTATTAGTTATTTAGTTTGCTGATGGTGCCTTGGTGTCTGAGTCGTTGTCGTCATGCATCATACCGCCATGACCCATTCCGCCACCCTTGCCTTCTGGGTCTCTATGGCCACGGTGACCACCAGGGCCACCACCCATGACAAAACGAGCAAATTCAGTTGGGATACCATTATCGCTTATCCACTTGTCTATTTCAGCCCGTTTTGCGTCCATGGCTGCTTTGCGTTCAGCAGGTGTCTTATCTTTAAAAGCGTCCATATCTGCTTGGCGGGTCATCTGTAGCTCAGCAGCTTTTGCGATAATCTTATCTTCTTGTGCTTGCGTAAGCGTACCCGCTTTGACTGCTGCATCGAGCTTGGTCTTTATATCGGCAGTATGCTCAGCTTGACGCGATGCATGCTCTTCGTCAAAGACCTTCTTGACGTCATCCTTATTAAGTTTGAAGGTTGTTGCAAGCTTTTCGATCAGACTTTGCTGAGGATTTGTGTTGGTCTTTGTTGCGGCATTTGCAATACCGACACTTCCTAAACTACCTAATCCAACTGCTGCCACGGCACCTCCCACCAATAATGATTTTTTGATTCGAGTGTTAATAGGCTTCTCCTTTTTTTTACATAATAGTGCGCTTTTCTTGCCGAGTATCTAGTAAACGAAAGTCTACATACACGACACTGCTGCCGGCTGTTCAAAGCGCATTGACGCGGTTCTTCCGAGTCAATATCTATAGACTACATTGATAACATGAATGTTTGCTTAAGTAGTGGTAGCAAAATATGGGTCGTGGGTTCTCACCCCTCCCAAAACAAAAACCCCAGCTTTCGCTTGGGGATATTGTTTTGGGGCGAGCTATGGGGATCGAACCCACGACCTCCGGAACCACAACCCGGCGCTCTAACCAACTGAGCTAAGCCCGCCATATAACTGGCCTATTATATCTGTTAATGGAGCTTTTTACAAGCAGTCAAGAACTCGCCAGAAAGGCAACCCCATAGTAAGCGTGGGCGTTTTCTAAAGCTCAAAGGCTCTGGTATACTCAAGCTCATGAAGAGACCAGAAGTTACTATGGAAAATTATCAAGCCGTTTATGACTATTACGATCAGCGCGGGCCAAATACTAACTTCGCGCATCTAGGGCACTTCCTCATGCGCAAGGCATTTCATCCAGATGTTTCATTTGCTCCAGATGCTCAACAAGTAATCGCCGAAAAGCTCAGTAACGGAGCACAAGTAATAATAGTCACCAATCACGACTCTGACGTAGATCAGTACAATCTTGCAAGCATGGTCAATACAAAAGGTGTTTTCGCTCCAATGGTCGGCAAAACGGTAATTATGGCCAAGCCACAACTGTTCTCGATGGCTGGCAAAGCTGGGCGATTACAACGAATGGCTATTGATGAACTAGGATCATATCCTGTATTTAGGGCATCTGACGGTGTTGGCGAAAAAGGCTCACCGCAACGATTCCTCCAAAGACGTGCCTCGGATTCATCAATCCAACTCGGCTTGAATAAAACAGGACGCGATAAATATCATTTAGCAGGGTTTCCAGAAGGTAGAAGAACATTAGTTGCAAGAGTTGATGATACTGGCTTCACGCACCCAGGCGAAGATCACACCAAAGTTCGTACCCTGAGCCGTGGATTTGGTATCCTCTATGAAAATCTGCTCGATCTTGAGCGAGAAGTACTTGTTGTAAGTGCCGGGATGGCATACGGCCATGATGACTCATACAGAAACCTGAAAGATCCAACCGTATTTATTGGCCAGCCAATAGTTGAAAAGATTTCTGATCCTACCGAATTCACTGAGCAACTTCGTGCCAACATGCAGCGCGACCTCACTATGGCCTACGACATTCACAGTCAAAGACCCCCAACGCCAGCAGAGCAATAAAAAAATCCCAGACAAGCTGAGATTTAATTATTTGGTGCCCCGGATAGGATTCGAACCTATGACCTTGAGCTTAGAAGTCTCCTGCTCTATCCAGCTGAGCTACCAGGGCGCACGGTTTATCAACCACCGTATTATACCCTATTTTCATCTGTTCGTCGTACAGGAGTGCTTGTTAAATATGCTATCCTAGATAAGCCAAATCATTGCACAATAGCCCTAAGAGTATTCTTTATCACCAATATTCCAGTATGCAATTAGTCCTCGGGATGGTATAATCACCTCTGTTCGCGGGTGTCGTACAACGGCTAGTATATGAGTTTTCCAAACTCAGGACGAGAGTTCGATTCTCTCCACCCGCACCAAAGTGAAAGACTCGTCCAAAGGGGCGGGTCTTTTGCTTTGTCTCGGAGAGAAACGAACTCTCGTGGCGAACGCAAGTGAGCTGACGGGAGGCTCGAAGAACAAAGCGGGGCGCAGGAATGAATTCCGAGCACTGCTGCAGTTCGCAAGCCGTAGGCTTATTCTCTCCACCCGGAGGCGCATTTTGCAAAGCAAAATATTCTTTTACACGAGCAATTTTATTCATTTCAAAAAGTGATACACTGAGATTATGAACCAGGAAATTATTGACGATTTCAAACAATTTATCACTGCGCTTTTTGCGCAACAGTCGTATGACCTCAATAAGCGCCTTGATGCGATGGATGAAAGATTTGATGAGGTCGACGCACGAATCAACGGAGTTGAAGAGACGATTCAAGACCTATCATTCTCCGTTGCTGAAGCCATAACAGTATCCAATGAAGTCTACGATGAGCTGCTTCGTGACCATGAAGTCAGAATCACACGACTTGAACAAATGTCAGCCTAGTATTTATTTGTTGTTTGCGTTACTAAAGCGTCCTATTCGACGACGGATCATGAGGGGCGTTTGGGCGTACGGGTTCACCTGGCGACGGGCTTCATTGACTTTTTGCCATATTGCAGGGTCCATTGGGACAAGTGTTTCTGCCTGAAGGTCGGTGAGCGATGTACTGCCCGTCTCAAATACTTGCAGTGGGATTGCACCTGAGCGGTTACTTGTAGGTATAGGTGCTTGGCGATTCTCAACTTGGTGTCCTCGAAGTTCCATAACACGCTTCTGGATAAAGTTCGTGAAGTCGCGCAATTCTTTCTGTTTAAAGCTCTGGAATTTGAGGTCTTTACTAAAGCTTCGAATATGTATGGTAGCTCCCATAAATTGGTGGCCGTAATCAACCTCAGCGATCATATCGTATCTGATATCTTCGAGATTGAGGAAGAATACCTTTTTGTCTATGAGTAATAACCTCATGTTGGTTGCACAGAGAGTGGCGAATCCCCCATGATAATAACCATTAAGAATGTGTTGAATTTCTTCACCATCGATGAGGATGTTGGGTAGCTCATTAAGCTCGGGTTGTCCCCAGAATGATGTCGTAGCACCGATTTGTGCCAACTGCTGCAGAACGATCTTTTTGTCTACCATGATTTTTACCTCCTCTTACAATACCTACTATATGCTTCGAGAATCAATATTGCCGTTAACCTAATCGCCTAGTGTCTGTGAGCTACATCACAACGCTATCGGTATGTATTGAAAGATAAAAAAATCGTGTCATAATACATACATGTTGGCCTCAAATTCCCAGTCTCAATCGCTTATAGATACCTTCCATTTAGGTACCCGGCTTACGTATAAAAAAGGTGAATTTATTATCCGCCCTGGCGAAATGCCTTCGGCGGTTTTTTATATTGAGAAAGGGTTAGTGAAGGCTTTTGACATCACAAAATATGGTGAAGAAAACTTGCTCATAATCCGAAAAGATCAAGAAATTTTCCCCCTTATTTGGGCAATAACCGGGCAAGAGCGAAGCGTAATCTATGAAGTCTTAACACCTACCGAGGTCTGGAAGATCAGCCGAAAACAATATCTGGATTATCTAAATAATCATCCCAATGCTCTGGCGCCAATCCTCGACATGACCATAGAAATGTATCGTATACATTCAGAGAGAATAATGACCCTCGAATATCGCACCGTTCGGGAACGCTTGATTTCTTTTTTACTTGGTTCGGCAGCGCGATTCGGCAGAGAGATCGACAAAGGTATTCTGATCGATGTGCCGCTGCGCCATCAGGATATCGCAAGCTCCATAAATGCCACTAGAGAAACTACTGGTCGTGAGCTCAATGCGCTGGTGAAAAAGGGCATGGTGGTGGTAGATAAATCTCTCATCATTCTAACTGACAAAGCAAAATTGAAATCGTATCTTAGTTGATATTACTTTTTGCATAGAATTTGCCTGATTCTTGTTTGACGGCAGTCAGCGTGTACTTCTTACACATAACGGTAACGTTATCACACCCTGCCCCATCTGCAGCCGTGACCGCATAACTATAGACATTTCCTGCCGGCTTACCGGCCAACTTTTGCTCAGTTCCAAGCGGATCCCTCAAAGAATCATAGTCAAGTAGTGGTAGGTTTTCTTTGAGCCATACTTTGCTATTAATAGCATCAAGTGTTGGATAAAAGGCTTTTTTGGCAAAGTAAGATTCAACATTTTTGTGGATTGCATCGATATCGTTCATTCGCTTCGTATCTCGATCTCGCCTCTGAAGTGTCATGGTAGATAAAAAACCAATCCCAATGAGAACAGACAAGAGTGAAAGTGCGATCATTAGTTCGACACTCGAGAACCCGCGGCTATCTGAGATACGATGCATTATTGCCCTCCGGGGTTAGTATCCGGTTGGTGGAACTTGATTTGGATCTACTGGAGGCTGCGGTTGATTCTGATTGTATGGCTGGGCCGGGTTGTACTGGCCAGGATTCATGACAGGATTAGGGGCAGCAGGATATGGCTGAGCCGGTACCTGACTGGGGTCAGGATATTGAGGTGATGCTGGTTGTGCATATTGCCCAGGCGCAGGACCAGCGGGAGCATATAGGTTAGGTTGTTGTTGTGCGCCGTTCTGGGGCATCGAGCCCGCTTGACCTCGATTTTGAACATTAAATTCAAACTCACGTCCAGACAAAAATGCTTGTCGCGTCTCCAGAATAAGCTTGGCATAATGGTCTGCCGACGGGCAGTAATCGAAATAGAAGTTTTCTTGTTCGCCTGCAGTTTCAATGAGTAATCGGGAGTAGTTGAGTACCGTTGGGAAAAACCCTGACTTTTGGGCAGTAACATCCTCAATGTTCGATACTGCGAGCTGTGAAATCTTTTTGTTGAATAGCCCAAGCTGTAAGGTCTGTGTAATTGTCTCACTGGTTACAACCAGTTTATTTCGCCTGTAGATAACAGTAGCGACAGCCAAAAGAAATATCAAAAAGACGATGATTATCACTGCAACGATTCCTACCCCAACATACACACTTGGATTATCTTCGCGCGATATAAGTTGAGGCAAAAGAACCATGATCAGGCCTCCTGCAAAAACAACGCCGACAAGCATTTGGACGTATAATTTCACAATACCAAAAGGATGACGCTTAATAACGGCAAGTAGTTTTTCATTAGGGTTTATTTGGCCAAGGGTTATTGAAAAATCTTGTTTTGGAGGATTCATTACGCCCATTATATCAGTATTTCTTATTAAATTGTGGCTCAAGCTTAGCTATTTCGTGACAGTTATTATGCAGGGGCTGTTTTGCCTAAATGTTTATATGCTTTTGGCGTAACTTTACGACCGCGAGTGGTACGCTCTAATAGACCAATCTGCATAAGATACGGTTCGTAGAAGTCCTCAATGGTACTGCGTTCTTCTGCTGTGAGGGCAGCGAGTGTATCGACACCCACGGGACCGCCATTGTAATTATCAATGATCGCGAGTAGGAGCATGCGATCGCCTGGATCAAGCCCAAGCTCATCTACTTCAAGCAGTTCTAAGGCGTTTTTACTTATGACCGTATCGATGATCCCGTCCCCATTCACATCGGCATAATCGCGAACTCGTCGGAGTAATCTGTTGGCGATTCGAGGTGTCAACCGAGCCCGCTCAGCCAGCTGACCAGCCGCTTCGCTATGAATGCCGATATGTAAAATACTCGCCGTTCGCTCGATGATCTGCGCAACCTCGGCTGGTGTATAAAATTCAAGTCGATGAATCATTCCGAAACGATCCCGGAGTGGTGCTGCCAGGGATCCCGTTCGGGTAGTTGCCCCAATGAGCGTGAACTTTGGCAGATCGAGTCGCAAACTTTTGGCGCTGGGGCCTTTGCCGAGCATTATATCAAGCTTGAAGTCTTCCATCGCGCTATACAAAACTTCTTCGACACTATGGTGCATGCGATGGACTTCGTCGATAAAAAGAATATCGCCGTCCTGAAGATTTGTCAGTAAACTGGCCAAATCTCCAGCTCGTTCGATAGCGGGGCCACTGGTGATGCGTATCTGAGCGCCCATTTCATTAGCAATTACACTGGCCATCGTTGTCTTACCCAGGCCAGGAGGGCCGTACAACAGGATGTGGTCAAGCGGTTCACCACGTTTTTGGGCAGCATCAATGGCAAGCTTCAAGTTTTGTTTGAGCCGCTTCTGACCGATGTAATTATCAAAATCACGCGGACGGACGGTCTGTTCGAGATCTTGCTCAACCTCGTCTGGTACCTCCGTTGCAGTAACTATTCGCTCAATTGCCATACCTCTATTGTACACGGTATGAGCATCCAAATAGGTTGCAGTACTACAATTTCATATTATTGTTTTCGAAGAGCAAGAGTGATCCGCTCTTCTGTAGATAACGAAGTATCGACTTCAGCGAGGGCTGCACTTGCGTCGTAATCACTGTAGCCGAGAGCCATCAATGCTTGAACGGCCTCATCGCTCGTGTTCACGCCAGCCCGTCCGATGAGCATTTCGGCGGCATCGCCCACTGGCGCTCCCACTTTATCTCGAAGCTCCACTACAATCTGCTCGGCCGCTCGTTTGCCGACACCTTTTGCCGACTGCAATGCTTTGACATCGCCACCAGCAATTGCTGCACGGACGATCGCATCGCTGCCTATATCAAGTACCGCCAACGCACCTTTTGGTCCAACGTTTTTGACGCTCAGTAATTGCTCAAACAACTTTTTGGTACTGATTTGTTTGAAGCCGATCAGGTTGTGGGCGTCTTCTTTGATGTTTTCATAAATAAACAGTTTGGTCTGTGTGCCGCTCGGCAGCGTCCCTTGATCGGTCGCCGTCACCATTACACCATACCCAACCCCACCGACTTCGATCACCACCATGCCAGATTCTGTCTCGGCCACTATGCCAGTGAGCGTTGCTATCATATAGTAAACTCCATGATGTCTTCAGCGGTGTGTCGGTATGCAATAAAGAAATGTTTCATGAGTCCATTATCTCATACTCATATGGCAGGTAATCGCCACGCCAAGTGCATCTGCGGCGTCATCAGGCTTTGGGACTTCCTTGAGCTTGAGTAACACCCGGACCATTTCTTGAATCTGTTTTTTGTCGGCTTTGCCGTATCCAGTAATTGCCTGCTTGATCTGCATCGGTGTGTATTCATACAGCTCCATACCATTTTGCTGACCGAGCAACAGCACTACTCCTCGAGCTTGCGACACGGTCATAGCGGTGGTGACATTTCTAGAAAAGAATAACTTCTCGACAGCCATAACAGATGGTTTATTTTGGGCGATTATATCGGTGAGTTCTTCAAAAATCGTCAGCAATCGCACGGCGTCATCCTCATGTACAGGCGTTCGAATCACTCCGGCATCCACCAGTTGCATGGTGCCGCGAGCGTCGACATCGATCACCCCAAATCCCAAAATCCCGGTACCCGGATCAATCCCCAAAATCCTCATAAGAGTTGCTTTCTCACAGTAGTGATTCGTCGATGTCAAAGTTTACATGGGTGTTGCTGACATCGTCAATCGATTCGAGGGCGTCCATGATGCGCATAATTTTACCAGCGGTGGCTTGGTCGGTCACTTCAACGGTATTGTTTGGCACATAAGTGAGCTCGGCTTCCATGATTTCGACATCAGCGTCTTTGAGCGCATCTCGAACTTTGGCTAAATCTTTCATGTCGGTATAGACGATAGATTCAACGCTGCCGTCTTGGTCGTCTGATTCGATGTCTTCAGCACCAGCATCAAGTACCTGCAGCATTAATTCGTCTCCGCCACCTTTTACACGGATCATACCTTTATGATCAAATTGGAAAGCCACGGCGCCTTTTTCGGCAATGTTTCCGCCATGTTTACTAAAGGCTAATTTTACTTCTGGATACGTTCGATTAAGGTTATCGGTGGCACATTCCACGAGTATTGCCACGCCGCCAGGGCCATAGCCTTCATACAAAACCTCTTGGATTTGGTCGCCGCCGAGTTTGCCGGAGCCTCTGTCTACACTTCGCTGAATATTAGCCAGTGGCATGTTGGCAGCCTTGGCTTTATCGATGGCCAGACGCAAGCTGAAGTTCATGTCAGGGTCAGCACCCGCGCGAGCCGCGACGGCAATTGCATTACCGAGTCGGGTGAATACTGCACCACGGGCTGCATCTTTAGCACCTTTGGCTCGTTTGATTGTTGACCATTTGCTGTGACCACTCATGTTTGGCTCCTCGTCATTACTCATTCAGAAGTTGTAATTTACTCTGTAATGTTATCATTTGTTGGTGTTTTTCGCCACCATAGCAACAGAATTCCCACGATCAAGCAATAGCTCAGAATCACCTGTGTGGTTGTTAATGAAATCGATAATGAACTGGCAGGTATTTTTGCAAAATACCGAACCGAGTCAATCATATAGGTTAGTAGCATGCGGGCAGGAAATGCGAACCATCCCGCCATAGAAGGCACGAGCATTCCTGATAGGCCCGCCACAAAACTGAGTCCCATTGCCAGCGGCACCAAAGGAACAATGAGGATATTAGAAACAAACGATATCGTCGATAGGCGACCAAAAATAAACATGATGATTGGAACGGTCATCAATTGAGCTGAGAATGTCTCAATACATAACTGAGCGATAGCATGTGCCTTTTTACTTCCGAATATTCGCCTCGTAATAAGTGGCGCTACGATTAAAATCCCACTGAATGCTAGGAATGATAAATACCACCCAATGTCACTCCAAATATACACCGGGAACCAGCCGGCACTCAATGCTGCCACGAGCAAGATCAGGACACTTGGTCGCAATGCTCGGCCGTAATACCAAGCCCATAAGCTTAACCCACTCACCATCGCTGCCCGCACGATAGATGCGCTACTACCAGTTACCAGCATGAATAGCCCTATAATCCCGAAGGTAATCACCGTCGCCTGATATTTAGAACGTTTTTGCATGAGACGTCGAACAAACTGAATCAGAATTGTCAGGTTGTAGCCACTCACGGCCACAATATGAGTCAGCCCAACCGCACTCAGTTGGTCATTCAATGAAACAGGCAAGGTAGATCGTTGGCCCACTAATAGCCCCAGACCAAACGAGCCAAGTGGAGCCGGCAAGATCGATTGAATAGACGCCACAAAACGACTCCGAATAGCGTCAACTCGTGAAGACCCTACCGCTACTCGTTGAATTTGTGCGTACCCCATGCTGGCCTGCCGAGATCCCCTGGTGGGAAAAAGCTTACCGATAATGACCACCGTATCTCCTCGATATATCATCGGCTCGCCATAGCCTCCAATCTTGATCGACCCAGGCAGAGAAATACGCTCAGGAGAAAGCAGACTAATCCGCCCAGCGTCAAACGTAATTTGGCTTTGCCTGCCATACACCGCATCGTCAAGAGCCACGGCGCGAACTGAGACGAGGCGACCGGCAAAGGTACGGTAGGGTAGAAGAGACTGCGAAAATACCGAGCCTCGGTAGTTACCAAGAACAAGGCCCAAAATTATTATACTTAACAAGCTAAGTTTATGATGAAAGTAGGCAAGGGGAGGAATGAGGGAACAAGCAAGTACCACGATCCAGAAGTTCCCCAGAGGGATTCGCCGAGAAATAATCAATCCGAATAAAAAACTCGATAGAAATACATTCAGCCAAGTCGATCGACGCACAGTGCCATGTCCCCTCACCAAAAGACTGTATCATGCCCTTCCCTGTTATACAAAAGCACAAACCCCTGTTATTGCACGATTTTATCTTTAAGATGATATAGTATTGGCATAAGTAACCATAAAAGGAACAACAATGAAAAATCGTAGCCCTATCGCCGTAGCTCTTCTACCAATCGTAACCTTCGGAATTTATCAGATATTCTGGTATGTTGACACAAAAGAAGAGATGAATGCGCATGGTGCGGATATCCCTACGGCGTGGCTCCTCATCGTACCTCTCGCTAATATCTACTGGGTTTGGAAATACTGTGGTGGTGTCGAAAAAGTCACTAACGCTAAATATTCACAGGTACTGGCTTTTATACTGCTATATCTCATCGGTTCAATCGGTGCCGCAATCATCCAAGATGCTTTCAACAAAGCCGGTGCTCCAGCCATGGCCCCAGCTGCCGCGTCTCCAATGTCGGCGGCTGCTCCTGCAGTGCCTGAGGTGCCATCTGCACCTACAGGACCTACTCCACCAACTGCCCCAACAGTCTGAGAAGTACCCTCCCCCAAACATCCTCATTGACTTTTCGCCCAAAATAACGATAATGTAAGGAGTTATTTCTCCTGTTTACTTTGCAATTAATCAAGTGCTTCAACCCAGATATTTGCACTTGAGCAAAGTACAAGGCATAGCCGAGGCATAGACGCAGTGGTAGTTTACTACAGCGAGGATATGCCGAAAGCGTATAACGCAGTAATTTGCCAAGAGCATCGCAGGGTTATGGCTCAGCCATAAGCAGTGCGATGAGGTGCAAGCATCTGGGGGCCCATAGCTCAGCCGGTTAGAGCACCTGCCTTTTAAGCAGGGTGTCGTGAGTTCGAGTCTCACTGGGCCCTCCAAATTAAAATACCTACCTCGCCGTAGGTATTTTAATTTGTATGTCTTCCAGTGAGCCTTGGATTCACGACCAAGACGCGAAAGCGGATTGTTGTCGTGAGTTCGTTCGTAAGCAATCGTCGCAGGAATTCATTCCGAGAAGATTGCGAAACGTGCCGAAGGCAGCCCTCGCTGGGCATATTTAGTGTCGTGCTGTTCGTTCATGACGAGCTATCGTAGAAGCTTGCTTCGAGAAAGTGAGGAAATGGTTCGTAGAACATACTCACTGGGCTCCACCCTGATACAATAAGTCTATGGACGAACCAAGCGTATACCGAATAAGTGTCAAAGGCGTCGTTATTGACGACGATGGTCGGGTGCTGCTTTGCCGTGAAGATAATGGCAAGTGGGAGATGATGGGCGGCGGCATCGACCATGGTGAGACTCCAGAAGAGTGTATGCATCGTGAAATCAAGGAAGAGACTGGTTTGGAAGTAACCCAAATGAGCCCTGCTCCACTCTACTTTTTTACCTATGAACGAAGATTACCCGGTAAATTTGCAGCTAACATTGTCTACGAAATAAAACTCAAAGATCTCAATTTCACTCCATCAGAAGAATGCCAGGAATTGAAGTTCTTTAGCGTAGACGAAATGAAGAAGCTCGACCGGCTCTCCAATATCGATACGCTCATTGAAGCTCTCGAAAAGTAAGCTTGGTTATTTGCTGTGGCGGCCGCGCTTTTTGTGACGAGGGCCTCTGGCGCCTCCCCACAGCTGCAATAGGCATATAAAAATGGCTGAGCCGACTAATACGGCTTGATACTGCAGAAGCTGACTCCAGACAGACGTAGCTACAATACTATACTTCGTCCCCGGTGGTAGAAGTGGGACGACCAAGAAGAGAATGGTTATGCCGGTAAGAATTGCTGGGAATATGTTCATCATGGCTTTAGGGCCATTCATGGTACGACTTACGAGCAGAAGCGTTATAAAAGCCGGGGCTACGAGCAGCCCGATCTTTACGATTGCAAGTGCTGAGTCGCTATCGTTCGTCGAAAAGACATTTAATAATTCAATGACCGTAGCTCCAGCAAATGTCGTCAAAACGCTTCCAGCACACAAGGCCATGAACACCATGGCTGCCTTTGAGCGAAACAAGCTAATTAAGACTGCTGGCACACCTGCGATAAGGCCCATAACGATAAGCGGATTCATCCCTCTATAATACCACGCTCTATCACCCTAATAACTCACTTGTGTTGGGGTTTCGCAGATGAGCACTAAAGTTATATTCTCGACGAGAATTTCTGAATATGCCGGGTTGAGCTTACGCAGAAGAGCGCTAACGCACTTACACACTACAATCGCAAGGCGCATCACACTTGAGCTATTTGTGATTTTTGTTCGCGGAACGAACATTGTACGGCCCTAATCAATTAAGGCTGTGCGCAGCAGGAGTTTTATCAGTAAATTAACCACTAACGTCCTAGAGGATCACAGATGAGTACTGGGGTTATTTTCTCGATGAGTATTTAACTAGATTTAGGGTGAGGTTTCGCAGAAGAGTGCTAGAGGCAATTTCTCGCTGAGTACCGGAAGGACATGTATGAATAATACTTGTCCTGAGGAACGGAAGCTAAAATTGTTTATAGTGCCTTCTGCGTAAGCTCAACTAGGCGCCGATGCGATCTTTGCGTCTTATGCCTTTGGCGTTTTGCTCGATATGCTCAATAATCTTCTCGGCCACATCTCGCCCCGTAACCTTCTCAACACCAAACCCAGGGCTTGGATTTACTTCAAGTACAAGTGGACCACGATCGGATCGCATCATATCAACACCACAGATTGAGAGACCCATTGCTTTAGCTGCTTTGAGGGCAGTCTTGCGCTCATCATCGGTAAGCTTCACGATTGAACCTTCCCCACCTTGGTGGAGGTTTGAACGGAAATCATCATCCAAACTTTGGCGCTTCATACTAGCTACCACACGGCCACCAACGACGAATGCACGGATGTCTTCACCGGCAGATTCGGCGACGAATTCTTGTACCAAGAAGTTCACACCTTCCACATAGAAGGCTTGCATTACCGCTTGAGCAGCTTTGCGTGTTTCGGCTAGCACCACACCATTGCCGTGCGTTCCACGGGCAACTTTGATAATAAGTGGCGCACCACCTGCTTGTTCGACAACGTCGTCGAGATCACTGGTTTCACGGGCGAACACGGTTTTTGGAATTCCGACATCTGCACGAGCCAATATCTGGACTGATCGAAGCTTATCGCGGGAACGGTTGATAGCGATTGAGCTAGCTGTAGTATAGACACCTTGCATTTCAAATTGACGAACCATTGCGGTACCGTACTTGGTAATGCTCTGACCAATTCGGGGGATGATAACATCGATATCGATAAGGTCTTCACCGCGATATCGGACAACTGGCCTGCTCTTTTCGACCGTCACATAACATTCAGCATGGTTGATAACGCGAACGTCGTGTCCACGTGCTAGCGCAACTTCTTTGAGTCGTTTTGTTGAGTAGTTTCCAGGGCCGCGTGATAATATAGCAATCTTCATAGCAAAACCTTACTTCTTAAATTGAGCGGCGTCAACCACCAAGTTATTTTTACGGAGGAACCGTCGTCCAATGAGGACTTCATATTTCATACCTTCTCTGTTTGAAAGCGTCAATTTGATCGGATATGTTGTGCCTTGGATAACGATCTTGGTGCGAACTACGAATCGACGTTCGGTGACACCATTTGAGCTTTTTACAGGGATAGAATAATAATCGGAGACCGTTTGAGCATTGGCAGAATCATTGAATGGTACGAAATGTAGCTCCTTTGAGCCGTCCACTTCTATTTCTTCAATTTTAGTGCAGTGGAACGCACCGGTATACGCACCAGTGTCAATCTTCGCAATAACGTTTTTTACGCCAAGGGTAGGGAAACTAACCTTTTCAAACGTGCCAATGATTTGTTTATTCTCGTTCATATATATCTTCGTCCGTAATTCAAACACTATTATGTCTTTAATATCGCGATTATATCAGATTATTGCATTTTTGTCTATACTAATTATGTCGTGAGTATACCCTCACACCACGTATACGCTGTTTGTAGGGGTTTTGAATTAGTTAATATGGCGTGGTTTCGTTTGGTCTGTCATGGATCTGTACTTCGCATGTTGTGTTGTTTTTCGCAGCTTCGACGTACTCATCAAAATACTTGGCATCAGCTCCATTTGTTCTATGATGAATGATGTCCTTATCTTTATAATTGACGATCACTTTATTTCCGATTTCTCTATTAACGTTATACACTTCGCAATTGTTGATGAGTTTTATAACCTCATCCTTTGGCATTGGTCTAGTTTTAACACGAATTTGTACAATTAAACTAACGATTGGCACTACAAAAAATACGATAATCATTCCCGTTACAACCCCCCGTTTGGTAGTGGATTTAAGATCATGTCCTTTTCGCTTCAATGTAATTCTTCTGACCACTGTTGAGATGTACATTATTATGGAAACAACAATAGTAATTGCACCTGAAAAGATAAATGGGAAAGACCCAATCTCAGCTTCACTGCCTGAATACCCCACATCAGATCGAATGTTATGTACTATTAGAATCGCTATTAATAAGAGCACGGAACCGACTAATAATGTAACTGAAGCAGACTTATAACTTGGCATTTTCGTCGGTTGTATTGTATTTACAGTGCTATTAGGTGACTGGGTCGGCTTTTTAATAAGGAGCACTATTCCGTAGATAAGCATGCCTAATAAAACTGGTCCTAGTAGAAAATTTACAATATTCATTATGGGCAAAATCGGATTTTGTTTAACTTCAATAACTGCGTATCGATCAGCTGATGGAGCTGTTGCGGGCGCTTTATTGATGTCTAAAATCAATAGTCCGAAAGAGATTGCCCAGAATAACAGTGGAATAAAAATAAGTAACAAAGCCTTCGTTTTGCTTGCTTTTTTTGGCGACGGAATATTATTTTGTTGTTGCGTTTGTATTTCAGTTGTCTGAGCAGGTTTTTCTATTAGTTTATCTGAATTTTCTGTGTTGGGTTGATTTTCCATAATTTAAGTTTAGTGTATCACAAACCGCTAGTGTTACTTTGGGCTATAAGGATGTTAAACTAAGCATATGTCTAGAAAAGACGAAGAAATAAGAAAAAGCCTTAAGAAATTCGAAGAATCTCTTCCAGATTCAGAACGTAACGCCAACCCTGAAGCAGCCGTACACTCTCTTATCGAACTGTCTGCCCAGCCTTTGCCAACAGAAAAGGGACAACAGAAACGTGCCGATGATTATAGCGATACACAAACTCGTTCACATAGAGCTGTAGATACTTCGGACTCACGCAGTGATACGTCCCATCCAAAGACCGCTTCAACTGACCCCAAAAACCCTCAATAGTATTGGTGTGCACTCCTGCTCGCACGTATTCTAATTTACTGTGAGTTACAAAACTATGTGTGAAATCTCTTTTAACTCTACTATAGATTCGACTTTCGTCAGTTTGTAGCGTTGACCCGGGTTCGATATTAGCCTTTAGGAACGGAAGTGTGACCGTTGCGTCTGCCTGTTTAGTTGCGATGGCTTTTACTTGGCCTACGCCTTTCTGTTTTTCAACAATACCGACCACTGCAGTTTTATTCTGAAATTTAGTTTCTAACCTAGACTTACCGCCAACGTAAGTTTCGTCAGCTTCAATAATGCCAGATAACTTGCCACCATTCTGCTGCATCATAAAACGGATTTGTTTAGCCATGCGCCACGCAGTCTTGTAAGTTACGCCTAAATGTCTTTCTAACTCCATAGCACTAACACCGTTCTTGCCAACCCCAAAGAGGTAGATGGCATAGAACCACTTAGTTAATGGCGTCGCGGATTTATGAAAAATCGTATTTGCCAAAGGGTAAAGCTCAAAAGCACAATGAGGACATTTGTAATACTTTCGGGCTTTAATACGATAGAACTTAGTTTGGACTGCACACTTGGGGCAGTACTCTAAATGACCATATCTCTTTTGGAACATGTATTCAAGGCAGGCATCATCATTAGGAAATTCTTGATGAAAGGTATCGATAGTGTAGCGTGGAATTCTCATACTTACAGTGTATTACAGAGAATACGTGGTGTCAGGGGATAGTTACGAATTATGTGCTCTGACTTTTAAGAAGGCGAACAAAATAATAGCCAAAACTACCGCAATAATCGCCAACATCATGGGTATAAAACCTTTTTGATTTTTGGAGAGCTTAAGCATATTACTCTCTATTGTAATCCGTGTTAGCCGTAATTACAAAATTGCCTGTTTACTTCTTAATTTTTGCTTCCAACCACTCTGGAATAGGCGTAAAGGTAATAGACTCCCAAGAGTCGACTTCTCCAGGTACCAACTCATACACCGCCCGATACGCGACACTCACCGCCCCTGGTAAGCCCTCTTCATAGGTTAGTCCTAGTGCCTTAGCGGTTTTTGTTAATTCAGATTCTGACGGTGCTTCGATCTCTACGTAAGGAGGAATCCATGGCCAGGTGTCGAGCTCAATCTCAACGTCACCAAGTTTCCAGCTCTCTCGCTTAGTTTCTTGGGTCGATTTACAAACGAGTCCGAGAGCGAGCAAGAAAGAATCTGCCTCATCGAATGAATCAACAGTTAGGTTAACCTCTTTGGTCCCATGCAAACTTTTATCGTCTTGTTGTTTGTAGCTCATCGTCACTCTGTCGCCCTCATCGCGAACTCGTGCCCATCCACCTACTTTTTTTAGTTGTGCATTAGGAAAATCATAGATTTTGCGAGCCATGAGTCTCTCGGAATGGACCAGCTCCGCTCCGATGTTCTTGAGTTTGAGACGTAGATCATTGTGATCAACATCAAGCCATTTGGCTTCTATTTCTGTATGCATAGCACTACTATACATCGTAATATGGTCGTTTTGGATGGAATTGCGAAATTATTGTTATCCGGAAAACCGGTTCATCCACAATAGGTGTACTGTGAGGGTCGCAGTCTGCAGCAAATCTGTCGATCACGTTTGTTCCACTGGAAATTGTCGGATAATCAATCGATTCTACTGGATCCGAAACTTGCTCTTCAGAGAATTTCCTCGGGTCTGTCTTGCCGGTATAAAATAATGTTGATGGCCCTGCGATGGTTGCAATGTATCGCGGCACATACCCACCAAACCCAAGATCTATATGCGGGTCAAGCTCTGAATACTTGTACATGCCGATATACATGTATGTCGGAGCACGGATATATTCATCGCCAAGATCACTCCGTGATCGATCTTGTTCTGTTATGTCGATAAACGTACTCAACAGATCACCTAGCACCTTGCGAGCATCGACGCTCATGAGTGGGATTTTTTCAAGAGCTGCGGCATCCGATGCCCGTTCTTCATCGTCACTGAAATAATCATAATCAAGTGAACAAAAGTCGAATGTCGCTTCACGCTTGATTGCCTCAAGTACATCCGGATCGAGATCCAGCATGCCAATATGTTTTGGTCCGGTGGCTTCTCCAGTTTTTTGCCACTGCGCAACACGCTCCTGTTCAGTAGCCAGCGTTAATTCAGTGCCTGGGAACAGTTCGGCCCGGATGATAGGATCAATAATAGGCGATGATTCCCCCCTACTCGGAGGCGTGAGTGTATTCATGTATCCAGTGTACCAATGAGCTTTGTTATAGCCAATCCTCTAACAGTTCGGTGTGCAGGCCAGCAGCGTTTTGAGCATTGAGGAATGCCTGCATGTCTGCTTTGAATTCCGGCCGGAAATGCATCAGCACAATGTCACCCGGGCGTAGCTTGTTCCCAATTTGATACTGCATCGAACCACCGTTGGCTTTGGCAATCCAAAGCACTACTGCCTTCATACCGCAATCAGCGGCCGCTCGTTGAGTGGTGACATCATAACTGCCGCCAGGAGGTCGAAAGAAAATTGGACGCCGACCATATTTACTCAAGAATAACTCTGCAGTGTCGCATATTTCTTGTTTCTGAAACCCATAGGATTTACCGGCGAGCAATGTATGGGTCATGGAATGATCTTCGATTAAAGATCCAGCAGTAATGTAATCTTTGAAATAATCATAATCATTCGATATGAAACGATTGGCCAGATACAGCGACGCTTTAATATTATTTGCTTTAACCATTTCAAGCTCAAACGGCTGCTTGTTGGCCCCATCATCAATGCCTAAAAATACGACGGGACGTTTGGTCGGAATCGAACTTAATACGGGAGCCAAGCCATTAATGACCGGCGGTATAGTATAATCACGTAGTATTTTTTGTCTTATCTCAAAACGTACCTTTTTCTTAGTTTTTGGTACTTGATCATCTTGTTTTTTTATTACAGTGACAGCCGGCGTAGAATCTACTTTCTTGGTTTTAGTTTCATGGAAATACAATACCGTGCTCAATATTGCTAATACTATTGCACACAACATCAAAACCAATACATGATCACGATGGGAGTGGCTCCGAATGTTTTTTATTGCTTTAGCTTGTTTTTGTTTGGGCATGATTTGTGATTAGGTTTAGGTAAATTATAGCATGTTGCCGAATGCTCTGTTCATGAGAATAGCACCGGATTAGTCTCTAACAGATAGGGTTTATGTGATTTGATTGGGCTAGAAATGGTACACTGAGGATATGAATATTTTCAAATACATTATCCCCGTTGCAGTCTTGAATAAGCTCTACAAAAAGCCAGCAAACAAGAATTATAAGACGCTCACCGATTCCCAAAAAGATGCCCTCGAAGATGCACGGAGCGACGCAGAATAGGTACCACATAAGCGAGAGATACGTGCCCGAAGTGGCTAAATCTACCGAATTCTTATCCGTTCTACTGGCCCAGGTGCAGTTAATTGTCTGCCTATTTGGCTGCCCCTTCTACTGCTCGTGCCACCCTGATATTTAGGCGTTTCAGGAGTGAAATTGATGCCACCTTCACGGAGGGGGATAATGACTCTTGCTGTTTGCTCAACTTCACGTGATTGGCTTAGATCATAGATTGCCTGACTAACTTCTCCCGCAGGATAGTTCTGGCCGGCTACATTTTTGACGATTCGAACATGGTCACTAGAAAGGTCAGGTATCTGTAATTCTTGACCCTCATCTTGGATAATCACGACAGAACTGCCATCCAATGGTATCTCGTAATCATCTGAAGTCTCATAATCAGGAGAAGCATAAAAGACTAAATCATCTCTAAATGTATCGTTGGTTTGACTCGGCGGCGAACTTTGTCCGTACCTACTTGTTGGAGCAGACGGCAATATTTTTAAGTACCTTCCTTGAAAGTCATATGGAGCGACAGCTACGATGTCGGCCATAGGTATCAAGAATATACCCTTAATACCGCCTTCCCTTGGCATTAAATAGCCAGGACTATAACCCTCAGAAAAGTGCGGGACGCTCGAGTGAGTTGTCAGACTATTAGGGTCATCTGAAGTCCACGTTTGACTCGCTGACATCATCTGTTCGTGAAGGACTCCATTATCAAGTTGCGCTTGTTTCGGCCTCAGTTTTTCTGACGCTAGTATCTCTGCAGTGAAGCTTGTCGCGTGGCAAACAAACTGAGAGGCTGAAACAATATCTAGACCGTCTAACCTAAATTTACGATCAATATAGTCTGCTGGGTTTGAAATTGCATTTGGTATTAATACATTATATTTATCGATCAATTCTTTGGTACGAGTTCGCTCCACATCCGAAACGTAGACCATGGGAAGGGCCCTTTCTTTGAATACTGTGGCCATAGCCACATCAACATGATATTTAATCGTAGCATCGATATTCCGCCCTTTATTTAGTGCATCGAATATTCCATCTCGATGAGCGAGCATAACTTCATCGCTTTTAAGTACATATCCTATTTTTTGAGTAATTTCTGTAAATAGCTTTTGTTTATCTACTTCAGACAGTTGATCGAGTGCTTCTAATGCATCGGGAGATGTAAGCGCACCCAATGCAGCTTCTTCTGCCGAACCCATAGTTCGTAGAACATCAAGAATCGAAGATATTTCACCGTTAAATTCTCCTAGAATCTCTTCGTTTTGGACTGGTGTGTGACCTTGATCTATTTCAGACCCTCGTTTCATTCGCCTCTCATGAAATTCGGCAGTTTCTTCACTTGGGCTGGTTGGCTCGACATCCTTCATGGCATCAACCAAGGCAGATTTGACCGACTGTATTATATCGGTACTTACAGCGCCACTGTCTGTTGCTACCCTCTCGGTTTCTCGCTTTAGCCTAGATACGCTGTAGTTTATCTGCTGGATTACCTCGTTGCGAGCAGATGAGCTTAGACGTAATTTAACGCCCCCTAAATCAATATCATCAACAACTTTTTTTACATCAGGATGAAGTCTTTCGATATAGCTCTTGATATCTCCAATGCTTGCACCTTCCTGGATAGAAATAACGGGCATTTCTGCCAAGAGAGTTTTGCTGGCTTTGATTCTGTCCGTAATTTCTGCCAAAGGAGACTCTACTGGCTTATCTGATTCGGCCGAAGGTATACTCTCGAGGGGAGATTGTGCAGCATTCGTAGCAGCGTTAACGCGCCGTGCTAAAGCTTCCGGTGAATGTAGCGTGCCAAAATATGTTCCGGTCTTATCGGGACGCTGGATGTAAGATCTCAGCTCCGTCGCCAAGTCTAATGTCGTTTCTATGGTGTCGGCATAGCGATCGTGTTCGACAAAAAATCCATCAATTGCATCACGGGCCTCTTTATCCAAAAGTACGATTGGCTGTGACGGATTGCGCTCGATTCCTTGGCTGTCTACAAACGACTCTACAAACTCTTCTTCTTGGATAGATTCAACGGTAGGCGGAGCAATAGCCTGCTCTTGATTCTGCAAGACTTCATCCGGGATAGGCCCTGACGATGGTAGCGGAAAGTTATTTGTTTCATCCATGTATAAGTACACTCAGTTATATCACAATAAGCACAAGTACGATAGTGCGGGTCATGGCAAAATATCGTTCACGACAATACACGACCAAAGGCTCAGTACAAATACGTATTTCTACATTTTATTTAGCAGCAAGGGCGCCAGCGAATATTTGCCATGCAAGCAAAGATTTTGCCACAAAGCTCAGGATAATATATGCTTTTTCGCCTCGAAGATAATTTGCCCATTTGCCTTTTGCCCGGTATTGCAAAAATTGAACGATCGCAAAACAATTGAAAAGTAGGAACAACGATATGACTATCCCGTAGACAAATCCTGGTGCCGTAGCGGTAGAAGGCCCTTTTGGCGAAATAAGCTGAATGGTGAAGATAATCCAGGGGATTATGCCAGCGATACAACCAAATATAAATGGTAGCCACTGCTTATCACCTGGCTTATTGTACTTTTCTTGCAGCCAGCCAAAAAGAATCATCGAAACATTGACACCACAAATCCCCAACAGAGCAGCATAGTTGCTGGTGCCGTTTAGTTGTGAAATAACAAATATCATAATTGTCGAGCTCAATGAATATTCAACCCATCTAAAAATGTTCCGATTGTTTTTTAGCCCATTAACATATCTGGGGAAAACCGTGCTCATGGATATAAAAAAGTGGAAAAATGCCGACAAACCGAGAAAAACTGCAATCGTGTAGGCTACCTTAACACTAAACAAAACGATCGGACCAGTTGAATCAGTCCCTGGAGGACCAGTCATATAGGTTGCTGTAATGGGCAGCGAGAAATTATTTGCAAGCAATAGCACTGCAATCAATGATGTTAAATGCAAAAGCCCAGCTCTAACATTCCATTTTCTTAATTGTTGATATTCAAAGTTGTTATGTTTACTCATATAAAAATCATATCACAGCGGAAAATAAAATTGAATAGTTGTGACAGATTAGAGCCTAGATACGTTTGCAGCCGCAACCTTTTTCAGATCTGCTTGCAATATAGCCTCCCGATCTTGGTCAATAGAGTGTCCATAAACCATAAACATCCAGCTCTCAGCATAATCCTCGCGCGGCTTTTGTTGACCATACCAGGTAGGTGATTTCAACGAATCT
This sequence comes from Candidatus Saccharimonadota bacterium, assembly GCA_026395435.1. Classification (GTDB taxonomy): domain Bacteria; phylum Patescibacteriota; class Saccharimonadia; order Saccharimonadales; family AWTP1-31; genus JAPLYT01. The sequence continues at coordinate 3,058 of JAPLYT010000002.1, read as the reverse complement.
AATGTTTGGAAGCCAACACCCATATCTAAATGCGCTCGAAATTCGAGAATGTGTCCCAGTTCGTGAACGAATCCCACTTCACTGGCGTCAGCATCTGCGCCGAATACATCACTCTGATCCCCCACTCGATACATGCCTGCTTCTGATGCGATTGCCTCCATTTGAGCCACATTCATTCCCATATTTTCAGCATTCAGAATAATCGTGTCCACACGGGGCAAAGCTTCTCCGCCACCCGAGGCAATGCCATTAGCCAGATATATCTTCACACCCTTAAAGGCTTGCGTAATGACATCTTTTTCAAACCGTTGCTCCATAGCAGTAATGCCTGCAATAAGTATGCTTTGATGATCGGGATTGGGTTTTCCGCAGGCTATGAATTCCATTCCATCCTGAGTGAAGATAAGATGACGTTCGTTCTCTGGATAGGCACCAAAGAGTGAGTTCAGCTTGGCTTGTTCATTGTCGACTAATGATTGTTCTTGAGAAGTTCTCATGTTGGTCTCCAGTTCGGAGTTATTTTGGTCTGAATTTGGTAGTCCCATGACAATATTGTATCAATAAAACCTTTAACTATCTGTGAACCTACAAATTGTTGAAGATATTATTTGTAGCCTTCTGCCTGGGTCTCGAACATTTGATAATCTTGCCATTCTCCATAACAATGATTTTTTCGGCCTTACGGACGGTACTAAATCGGTGGCTGACAATAAGAGTAGTTTTTGCTTCATGACTTTTATAAATGTTATTAAAGATCAAATACTCGGCCTTTGCGTCAATAGCACTAGTTGGTTCGTCAAGAATCATCAAATCGCCATTTCGCAATAACGATCGAGCTACACCCAGACGCTGCAGTTGCCCGCCTGACAGGCCTGTACCATCATCAAAAGATGGATCTAGGCGTTGGTCGTATTTGTGTTTTAACTTTGATATAAAATTAGTTGCGCCAACCATGGTAGTCATAGCTTCTATTTCTTGGGCTTCGACTTTGCGTTCGATACCCATTAGCAGATTATCTTTAATGGTCAGGTGGTTTATCATCAAGAATTCTTGGCTTAGGTTGCTGATGGCTTCGTAATAGCTTTTTTGTTCGACATCTTTGATATCAATACCGTTGATCGTAATAGTCCCTTTGGTTGGTAGATACTGACGGAGAAGTAGCTTTATGAGTGTGGATTTGCCTGCACCATTCTCGCCGACCAGAGCTAACTTGCTACCTGGAACAATCAGGAATGAGACATCATCCAGAACCAGATTTTCAGTACTAGGGTAGCCAAAACTTACGTGATTGAACTCGACAGTCAATGGCCTAGTTACCTTGATAGTGCCGTTAGGAATAGCTGGTTTCGTTCGGTAGATATAGTCAAAATTCTCCAAACCTATAGCCGTCTCGTGCAGCGATTGAAAACCAGTCACAATCGAGGTAGCGGCATTACTTGCTTGGTCTAGCAGGCCTCTCAAAAAGATAAATCGTTCTAGCGATATTACTCCAATGATCAACAATCTAAGAAAGTAGAGGGTAGCGCCAAAAGACACTGTTGGCTCGACCAAATCTGTTCCAGAATCAATAACCGCCATTTTCTTATCGACTCGGAATAGTATGTCCTGTGACTTAGTAATATTCTTTTTCCAAATCTTAAGTAATTGACCAAAGGCATTCATCAGCCTAATCTCGGGCATACTATTTGGATCGATCATCATCCAGCGGGTCCGGAAAGATACTCGGTCTATTGGCTCAATCTGCTTGTTGACAGCTTCATTTACTTTATTTTGCCGAGCTTTAATAAGTGTGACGGGTACCACCATGACAGTAATGACAAAGCCAACCGCTGGCGAAACAACCAAAATGGCGGCCATAGCACTGACAAACCTTACAATTGAAGATGCGGTCCAAGACAAATAACTTGTGAGCCGCCACATCGACCCAAGACTATCTCGAGCCCGGGCTAACTTTGTATTAAACTCTTCGTTGTCGAATTGTTCTTGGCTCAGCTCATACATTTTTATCATCAACATGTCGTTAAGCTTAAGATCCATTTTTTGTTGAACCCTATGCTCAATAAGCGTATTGATTCTTGATACAGTGATGCTTATAATTTCCAAAGCCAGTAAGATAATCAGCCACGAATAAGCACTGTGCGGTGATGATTTCTTAAAAGCAATGGCCGTTACATTGGATAGAAATTTTGCCCCAGCGTAGACCGTGGCGATAGACCCAAAACCGTTATACAAAGAGTAAACCAGCGACCACAACAAAAATAATTTTGAGTTTTCAAACTGAACTTTGAGCACCCACCATAAAGATTTTAGGGGATTATTTTTCACCACCTCACTATATCAAAGAATATGCACAAGTTCATCGATAGAAGAAGCAACTAACGTAAATGTATTTTCTGCGTAGTCATTAATATCTTCGTCGGTCTCTATTTTTGGTATCGCCTCATCAAAATCTGGTACATTCAAAACAAATGTGTTATGTACGGGCTTGAATAATGAATCGCATTCATCTTTAACACTTTTACTGAGATACACCGTAATATCGCCACTATCCAGCCTTTCCTGGGTCAACTGGTCCCAATCTGGTTTTGTGTATTTTTTCAGTCCATGTTCCTCTAATACCGTTTGAGTAATTTTAAAGTTGTCTTTGTTGACTTGACTATGAAGTTTAGCAACCGTGCCACTTGAGATCCCTGTGGCATCTTTAATATTGAGTGAATTAAAGTAGGCTTCGGCCATCCTACTCCTGAAAGCATTACCTCTACAAATAAAATGAATAATCATCTATTAATTCAAACTCTCCGGCAAGTTGTCATTGCGCCTGAATTTACTCGTTTTTTTGGCAATGTTTTCGGGTTGTGCAACCCATTGATGGCCTTGTTTTGTTCCTAGATTTTTGGCTCTTGAAGTGGCAGCTTTTTCGCCGGGTGTTAATGCTTGCCTGGCTTTAAGTGGTAGATATCTACTATGCCCTGGTTCGCCGGTGTAGCCCCATTTTTCGTCAGTCCATTGTTTGAGAGAGTTAGTGTCTTGCTTTTCACCAATGTAGCCCCCGCCCCTG
>JAPLYT010000015.1 GCA_026395435.1 Candidatus Saccharimonadota bacterium | reverse complement strand
GTATCACTCTCGGTTGTCCATTTACTGATTGGTGTTGCCAATGTCTGGCGTATATCAAACACTTTCACCATTGTTTTGCTGCCTTCTGCTGATGAATGAATAACTTCATATAAATCAATCGCCGTATCGTTATCGTGGTCCCCGAACATAAAGTACACATCGTCTGCCTCCCGGGCCTGCTCAGGAAGTATAACTACAGAAGGATTTGACTTGAAATCTGCCTTGCCATCAAATATCTTTAACTCAACCAGGCCACTTGATGTATGCTGATGCCACACCTGTAACACATCAATCTTTCCGTCGTTATTTCGATCGGCGACGTCGTAATACACATCGCCATCATCATGTTGCTTTTCTTTGGTTTGGATGGCCCCTATCGAATGTTTGAAGTCAGTTGAACCATCTAAAATGGTAATTTCTACCATACCACTTGTTGTTTGGTTATAGGCTACCTCAAACATATCATTTACGCCGTCCTGATTGTAGTCACCCATTGCGATACTCGTTGCTTTTTGTTTCTTGACTGGCACCTCAGTGATAGTCGGCTCTGACCATGTATCATCTTCTTTTTCTTTAGCAGTCAATACCTCTACTTTGCCGCTCTTGGTGTTATTCTGCTTCACCGCTATCGTTTTAACTCCAGAATCTTCCGATTTCTCTACGAAATAACTAACGACGTCTTTTTCTGGAACCGCGGGCGCCTGTGGAGGAGTTTCGGCTGGAACTGGCGACGGAATAGCCGCCGGCGCTACGTGTTCGACCACCGGAGCCGGTGTTGACGCTGGTGTAGGTGTAGCTACGACAACCGGTGCCGTCGGAGGTGCAATATGGACATATTCGTTGGCCCATACACCAGATTGCCGACTAAACTCACCGCGACCAGCTTTATTATATTGTTCTACGTTGACGGAGCCATCGCTATTAACTTCATACACAAAGGCCACATGACCGTATGCTCCACCCGTCCAAACGGCGATGTCTCCTATCCGCGGGCTACCGTCCACCGCGTACCCCGTAGCTCGACCTGCTGTTCCCCAAGTGTTAGCATTTCCCCATCCCACTAGGTTGAGTCCATAGGCTTGATTCGCTCGCCAGGCAGCAAATGAAGTACAATTTCGTAAATCATATCTCCATGGGTCACTCAGTCTATACAGCACACCCAGTTGGTATCGATAGTTGACGCTACACGTCTGTGCGGCAGCCATAGCAGGATGACAATAGTCATAGCCCCAGTCATATGTACGTGCATTGATTTCTGTCGCATCGGCCCAAGGATACCCGCCGGTATCTGCAGCATATACCCTTGCGCTGAAACCCAATGATTGCACAGAAACCATCATTGCAATCAGTACACGTGCATACGCACTTACATTATTTTTTATCTTCATAGCACCCCCTCATATTTACGTATCGCTACTGTAACGGTATGAGAATATGAGTCAAGCAATAGGGCAAAACACTATGCGCTAAAAGCACATATTGAATATTTGGAGTATCAAGAATTTTGAAAGAAGATAAAAGTACCAACTAAATGCTCGTTTAAATTTGCTAAATTAGAGATCAATTTTACAACATATTTTCTACTTTCGCTTTCGATTTATACGTATGCCCGGTAGTATGGATTGTATGACTGTACCACAAGAAGAATTTGAGAAAATAATTGCCGGCGCCATTGATGCCATCCCTGAAAATTACTACCAACGTATTAAAAATGTAGTATTTGTCGCTGAAGACGAACCAAGCCAAGAGCAACGCAAGAAACTAAAATTACACTGTAACCAATCG
>JAPLYT010000014.1 GCA_026395435.1 Candidatus Saccharimonadota bacterium | reverse complement strand
TTGTAGCGAAGCTTGAAAAAGTAATTATTGTACCAACCCACCTACAAGATGAAGCGCTAACGTCTGTTAAGGCTGAAGAAGAGCTCAAAAGTAGGGGTATGCCGTTCGAAAAAGGCGATATCGATGCACTCGCCGCCACCTATATATTGCAAGATTTTCTTGATGAATTACCGGAGGAGTCTCATGCCGTATAAATATCGACGGACACGTACCAAGACACGGATAATATTCGGTTCTGTGCTGGTAGTTGCATTACTCGCTATAGCCGGAGGTATCTATGGCTCACGACAGTATTACTTCAATAATCTCAAACCGATAAGCTCCAATCAAACGACGCAGACCATCGTGATCAAAACGGGGTCTTCCATCACCGATGTCGCTACGCTTCTAAAGCAAGAAAAACTCATTCGCAGCGACTGGGCCTTTACGCAGTATACCCGTACGCAAAATCTTCAAGATTCTATCCTTGCCGGCACCTATTCATTATCTCCGAGCCAAAGCGTTAAAGAAATCGTGACGATCATAACTCAGGGTAAGATCTCAAGTAAACTGTTCACCATTAAGCCGGGCCAGCGCATTGATCAAATCAAACAAGCGTTTATTAATGCTGGATTCGACGCCACAGCCACCGAAGAAGCATTTAAGCCATCCGCATACGCAAATCATCCTGCGCTTGTGGATAAACCAGCAGATGCGAGCCTAGAAGGCTACTTATACCCTGAATCATTCCAGAAAACAGCAGAGACAACTCCGTCGCAGATCATTACGTTTTCTCTTGATGAAATGCAAAAACGGTTAACACCTGAGATCCGGGCTGCAATTGCCAAACAAGGCATCAGCATACATGAAGGTGTTACCTTAGCATCTATTGTAGAGCGAGAAGTATCGAGCGATTCAGATCGGGCTCAAGTGGCCCAAGTCTTCTTGAAGCGTCTCAAAGAAGGCAAGAAGTTAGAATCTGACGCCACTGCTAGTTACGGCGCAATTCTTGCCGGTCAAGTACCATCTCTTACATTTGATTCACCATACAATACCTACCGCACAGACGGTCTTCCTCCCGGCCCTATTAGTAATGTATCGGTATCATCGTTGAGCGCAGTTGCATATCCTGCTCAAACTGATTGGCTCTATTTTGTCTCTGGCGACGATGGTACTACCTACTTCAATCGCACACTTCAAGAGCACGAAGCTTCGGTGGCTCAACACTGTAAAAAACTCTGTAATAACTAGGTGAATATATCGCCCTTACAGGGGTGGTGATAGTGCAAAACGCTTGGAAAACTTGACCTTCTGTGATACTATTGGTGGTATCAACTTTGAGTTCTATCAGATTAGGCCAGAGAACAAGAAGTTGTATCAAAGACACGATCACATAGTAATTACAGGGATTGGTCGAACTATCCCTCGCAAATAACATAAAACCGTCTTTGATCTGATACAAACGTATCAGGGAGAACATTATTCGTATCATCAACCGTACGCTTGAGCTGAATCCACTTTCAAATCTAAGCGGTATCCGTGGACGTCGAAAACTCCAAAAATCTTCCCGTAAGAAACTTATTCGTTATTCTATACTTTTCGCTAATATAGCAGTGCTTATTGGCGTTGTTGGCTTTGTCGTAAATGCGCCGACAGGCGGGACTGTCGTCAATAACAGTGTTGTGAGCTCCACAGACACATCATCTGCTTCTGGCGCACTTGATCAATTATCATCTGCCGATATCGCTGTTCATGCCGCCAGGTTGGCAAATATGCCTGAAGCTACATCGGTAGCCAACAGGGCTGATTCAGCAAAATCACTGTTGGCGGTCACAGCAGCAGATGACAACGTGGTTGCGAAACCTCAAGTCGTCGCTACAACGCTAAAATCGTATAAAGATATCCAGACGTATGTCACGGTTGCCGGTGACACTATCCCAAGTATTGCTGCAAAATTTGGTATTACATCAGACACTATTCGTTGGTCTAATGGGTTACAGGGCGATAACGTAGATGCTGGCAAGGCGCTGGTTATTTCTCCGGTAAACGGTATCGTATACGTCGTAAAAGATGGCGATACTATCGACTCGCTTGTATCAAAATATAAGGCCAACAAAGAACAGCTGATTGCAGATAACGATGCTGAAACATCTGGTATCAAGGTAGGATCTAAGATTCTGATTCGTGACGGAAGTGTCACTCCGGCTCCTGTCACGCGATATGCATCTGCAAGCTCCTATGGCACTGGATTCGCATGGGGTGGATCTGGGGCAATTTACGGATCAAATGGCTATGATTATGGCTATTGTACGTGGTATGCAGCAAACCGCCGTGCTTCTGCTGGACGCCCAGTACCAAGTAACCTCGGAGACGCTCGAACATGGTTGAATCTCGCGAGTCAGGCTGGCTTCTCAACAGGGCGAGTCCCACAAGCAGGTGCAGTTATCTGGACACCACCACGCGACTGGTACGGACACGTTGGCTATGTTGAATCTGTAAATGCAGATGGTAGTGTGAACGTCTCAGAAATGAACGTTGTCGGCTGGGGCCGGGTAAGCACCAAGACGTTGTCGCCTGAAGCAGCTGCCGGCTACTCCTACATCTATTGATAATCCATGCGCCAGTTGAGCAAGCTCAACTTCTTGGAGCCTTTGAGCGTAGTGGTTTACGAGGCGCAGTCAACGTATCTTCCATACGTTTTCTTTGCGCTTCGCACCACATACGCCCAAATTCTCACAAGCGCAAGGATCATCAGAGCTTGAAATGAAAATGATACATTTTCTTTGGCTGCTCACCTCCCAAACTAAGTGAATAGTAGTGAAGTAAATTCACATACTATTAACGGTATTATTATTCATCACCGCGCGTACGCCCAAATTCTCACAAGCGCATCAATTATTCCATATGGTAACATTGCTAATTTGTTGTAAAAATTGTATACTTATCGGATATGTTTATAGACAAAGCAACGGTGAAGGTTTCTGCAGGAGACGGCGGTAATGGGCGCGTCAATTTTCGGCATGAAAAATTTGTCGATCGTGGTGGCCCAGACGGTGGCGATGGCGGTGACGGAGGCGACATCATTATGGTTGCCAGTCGTAACCAAAATACCCTCGCGTCGTTTCGTTATCATAAAGAGCTCCTCGCTGAACCTGGTAAGCCGGGTGATAAGCAAAACAAGCACGGTAAAAGTGGGAAAGACCTAACAATTCAAGTACCTGTCGGGACACTCGTATCAAATGCTGACGGTCTGGTGCTCGCAGATTTTGTAGCAGACCAACAAACCGCGATTATCGCCCATGGTGGTAAGGGTGGATTTGGAAACGCCCACTTCGTATCATCTCGTCGCCAAGCGCCTCGCGTTGCTGAAAAGGGTGAACGTGGCGATGAACTGGAGCTTACGTTAGAGCTAAAAGTTATCGCAGACGTTGGTATTGTTGGCATGCCAAATGCCGGTAAATCAACACTTCTTGCGAGCGTTAGTAATGCCCGACCAGAAATCGCCGACTATGCCTTTACCACGCTTACTCCTAATCTTGGCGTTGTCGACCTCGACAAAGGCAATAGCCTGCTACTTGCCGACGTACCAGGCCTTATAGAGGGCGCATCAGAAGGCAAAGGCCTCGGAGATGAATTCTTACGTCACGTTGAACGCACCGGTGTGCTTATCCATCTAATCGATGCGTATCAGGACGATGTGGTCGCCGTATATAAAACTATCCAGAACGAACTCAAGAGCTATACCGTTGATTTAAGTGAAAAACCTCAAGCAGTCGTGCTCAACAAAATCGATGGTCTCGATCCGAAAGTATTAGTCGAAAAGCAAAAGGCGCTTAAAAAGGTCATTCCTAAAGGTACCATGCAATATGCCATCTCGGCTGTTAGTGGAGAAGGTGTTAAGCCAATGCTCTACGAGCTCAAGAAACTGGTTGATATTCAGCGAGCTATCAAAAAAGAGGCCGAAGCAGAAGATATGATCCCAACCCTTCGACTTCCAGAGACACTTAACAGTTGGAACGTTTCTAAGGTTGATGACCATTTCTTGGTTAAGGGTCGTAAGATCGAACGCTTCGCTGAACGTACTGATTTCGAGAGTAACCACGGTATCGAGCGACTTCGCGATATTATGGGCAAAATGGGCATTATGCACCAACTACGCCGCATGGACGTAGAGCCAGACCAAAAGGTCATCATTGGCGACCCAGCTATCGGCTCGATCAAATACTAAGTGTAATCTAGGTAGTATTTGCTACACTATATGCAATATATGAAAGAATTTCTTGCGGTTATTGCAGTTGTAATAGGGATAATCGGCTATATCCCATATTTCCGAACTATTTTCAGTGGCAAGACAAAGCCACATGCATTTACTTGGCTTGTTTGGGGAGTTTTGACTGCAATTGCGTTCTTCGGGCAGCTTGTTGGTAAAGGCGGTGCAGGGGCGTGGGTGACTGGCTTTACGGCGCTTATTAGTTTTATTGTATTTGGTTTTGCTCTTGTAAAGGGTAAAAGAGACTTCCCGAAAGCGGATTGGCTCTGTTTGGCAGGCTGTACGATTGCGATGGTGCTCTGGACTGTGACAAGTGATCCATTAGCAGCAATTATTCTCGTGACGATCATAGATATGCTGGCCTTTATCCCCACATTCAGGAAATCTTATTTTATGCCAGAATCAGAGCCAGCATTTACGTACGCATTGAGTGGATTAAAATTCTTAATAAGCTTATTTGCACTTCAAGAATTTTCTACGGTTACTGTGCTTTACCCTGCATCGCTCGTCATTACCAACGCACTCTTTGTTGCTATGCTCTATGTTCGAAGACAAACTTTGATGCAATCCTAGTTTAAAAATTGCTACACTAGACTTATGGATACCACCAGAGTTCAGAAATTAAATACTAGAACAGATTCGCCAGACGGCAAGTGCGTACTGTATGTCATGAGTCGGGATCAGCGCGTGGCGGATAATCACGCCCTTATAGCAGCTCAACAAAAAGCGATTGAACATGCACTGCCTCTGGCGGTGATTTTTTGTTTGCAGCCAAAATCGGGCAATCGGTCTCGCGAACATTTTGAGTGGATGCTCGAAGGGCTTCGAGAGGTAGAGACTCAACTGTCCGCATTGTCTATTCCTTTTTTGATGCTTATTGGCGACGCCAAGACTACCTTGCCTGGGCTCATTCATCATACGAATACACTTGCAGTGTATTTCGATATGAATCCGCTGCGAGGGCCAAGAAAATTGCAGAAGAAAATTGCGGAAGAGGCACCATACGACGTATTTGTTGTTGATACGCATAATGTCGTGCCGATTTGGACGGTGAGCGAGAAACAGGAATACGCGGCGCGCACTATTAGAACCAAGCTTAGCAAACTGTTACCGCAGTACATTAGTGAACCTCAAAAAATACAATCACATCCGCATCATTGGCCTGGCTCTGTTAAGTCTATTAAAACCTTACAGCCGATGATCGATGCGTTACTTGAAGATATACCATCAAATGGCCAAACGTTTTCCTTTAAATCTGGAGAAGTCTCCGCACACGATGCACTACACCTCTTTATCTCTAAGCGACTTAGTGGCTATGCACAGGCCAGAAACGATCCCCATGACGACGGTCAAAGTGGCCTGAGTCCATATCTGCATTTCGGTCAACTGTCACGACTAAGGGCAACCCTTGAAGTTGAATATGCCGCCGCTCAAGATACGTCACTCCGTGCGGACGCTGATGTATTTTTGGAAGAGCTGAATGTTCGAAGTAGCCTAAGTGATAATTATTGTTATTACAATTCTCACTACGACTCACTGCTTGGAGCGCCAGATTGGGCTCAAAAAACGCTGGCGAAACACGCTGATGACGTCCGTGAATTTGACTACACCCTGAAACAGCTCGAGGACGCTCAGACACACGATCCCGCCTGGAATGCTGCCCAAACACAACTTGTTAGAACCGGCAAAATGCATGGCTATATGCGGATGTACTGGGCTAAAAAAGTTCTGGAATGGACCAAATCACCAGAAGACGCCCATAGGATCTTGATCCGATTGAACGATTTTTATAGTCTCGACGGTGGCGACCCAAATGGGTATGTCGGAATTTTGTGGAGCATCGCCGGATTACATGACCGTCCGTGGTTTGAACGACCGGTATATGGCACAATTCGATACATGAACTACAACGGCCTCAAACGAAAATTCCTGATCGATCAGTACGAGAAGCTTTTCAGCGAATAGTGTCGGTTCTGGTTAGTAAGACATCAAGTGATACACTTAGACGTATGGCAAATAGCTTTTATTTTTATGACCTCGAGACAAGTGGCATTAACCCCAGGGAATCGCGAATCATGCAATTCGCAGGCCAGCGAACTGATCTCGATCTTAACCCTATTGGTGAGCCACATAACATCCTTATTGCGCTCAGTGATGATATCCTCCCAGACCCCGATGCTATTCTGATCACCGGAATAACTCCACAGCATACCGTTGCCGAAGGCACTACCGAAGCTGATTTTCTCAAAACGTTTGAAGAAGAAATAGCGACCCAGGGAACGATATTTGTTGGTTATAACACCATTCGTTTTGACGACGAATTCATGCGCTATACAATGTACCGCAACATGTATGACCCCTATACGTGGCAGTGGAAAGACGATCGATCTCGATGGGATTTGCTTGATGTTGTCCGGATGACGCGCGCACTACGACCAGAAGGGATTACTTGGCCGGTAGATGGAGCGGGTAAGCCCACAAACCGTCTCGAACTTTTGACGGCCCAAAATGGGCTTGATCACGCACATGCTCATGACGCTTTAAGTGATGTCAACGCAACCATCGATCTGGCAAAACTGCTCCGTAGTCACCAACCGAAGCTATTTGATTATTTATTGTCTATACGTGATAAAAAATCTGTCAAAGAACTTGTTGAATCGGGCAAACCATTTGTCTATTGTTCAGGTAAATATGCCAATGAATACCAAAAGACAGCGGTCGTTATCCGTCTGGCTGATCACCCGCAGAAAAGCGGGGCGTTGGTGTATGACCTACGATTTGACCCAACCGAATTCCAGGCAATGGAAATCGATCAACTCGTCGATGCTTGGAGGTGGCAGCCGCCAGAAGATCGTCGCGAGGATGCGCCTCGGCTGCCTATCAAGACACTTCAATTCAATCGCTGTCCAGCCGTCGCGCCTCTGGCTGTGTTGGATCCCGACAGCCAAAGTCGACTCCAGATAGACATTGACATGATACAAGCCAACCGAGACAAACTAGCTGGTGATGCTGATTTTTCAAAAAAGGTATTGGGTGCACTGGCAATTCTTGATGCTGAGCAGCAAAAGCGATTTGCGGAAGAACCTAAAACCGTCGATGCCCAGCTTTACGATGGATTTATGAGCGATAAAGATCACTCACTCATGCAAGATATACGCAGTGCAAAGCCAGATGACATTGGATCATATGCTGAAAAATGTCACGATCAGCGGCTTAAAAAACTCGTACCGTTATATAAGGCGCGAAATTACCCCCGAAAACTTACCATAGATGAGCGTAGGGTGTGGGAAACGCATCGAGCAGACTATCTAATGGCTGGCGGTGCAGAAAGCCGACTGGCAAAATACTTTGAGCGAATCAAGACTCTGAGCGCAAAACCAGACCTGACTGACACTCAAAAATTTCTTCTTGAAGATCTCACGTTGTATGGCCAAAGCATTGTCCCAAGTGATATTAGTGAAGAAACCGAGTCGGTCGAATAAATTTTAGGCGGTTGCTGAATTGAGATCACTGGTTTGATCAACACTTACTCGAGAACGCAAATATCGGCGTGTCTCAAAGTAGGTAAGAACAACAATAATAACCGAACAAAATCCGATAATGATTACAGGTAATGTGATAATAAAATTGGTGCCTGGAATAATCCCCAAAACGATGAAATCGAGCATAATAGTGACCCTGCTTAACGTATTTACTGGTGATTATATACATTGTTGCAGGATTGTCAATAATATTGTATTTCGCTAATGCTTGTAGGCCGAATAACTTCCTAATATCTGGACATCCCAGCCCAGTTTTATGAGTTCTTGAATCGCTGTTTTTGCGGATTCCTGTGTCATCGAAGTATCTACATCGATGTAGAAAGCATAGCGTCGTTTTTCCCCAGGGAGAGGGTGACTGTCGAGCTTCGAAAGATTGATCCCACGATTAGCAAAAACATTGAGTGCATGCACAAGGGTACCTGATCTATCAAAATCCGATTCGCTCATGATGATGCTTGTACGATTAGCGCCTTCCGGAATGGCGGGCTGCTTCGTGATACATAGAAAGCGGGTGTAGTTCTCGGGGTCGTCGTTAATCGGTCCGGCGATAATGGTCCCATGGTATTCTTCTGCGGCCCGACGACTAGCAATGGCAAATTTTGTATCACTTTTTTCTTGTATAATTTGGCGAACAGCGTCAGCGGTGTCGGATGTTTCGGTGACGCGTGCTTGGGCAAGATTATCGGCCAGCCATATCTCACACTGGCTCAATGCTTCTCGCTGAGACAGAATTTCCGTCGACGGTGCATTAATCGACTCGACCTCCGTTGGGCTTAGTCCAATCAAAAAAAGCTCGATCTGTAAACGAATTTCACCACACACAAAAAGTTTTTGTTCGGCAAGCAGTCGATACACCGGATTGATTGACCCATGCAGGGAATTTTCGATCGCAACGATGCCGTATTCAGCTTCGCCATTATTGACCGCATCAAATACATCACGAAATATCGTGCACTCGACCAGTGAAACTTCATGATCTTGAAATAGTTCAGTAGCAGCTTGGGCGTGAAACGACCCGGCAATACCTTGAATAGCGATTTTCATTACAGGTAGTATCTCACGAAAACCCTTGCTATCAGTATTTTGTACAAAATAAAATAAAAATAGTATAATAATTTTTAATGAGAAACCAAAAACGGCGCTCCTACGGTCACGCAAACAGAGAACGTAGAGTTAAAGCGGTTGAAGCAACTCGTCAACTTGATCACGATGTCTCGTCGCGTATTGCTGGTTCTATAACTGAATTGTTCAACAGAGCAGCATCAGGGCCAGTTATGCCAGAGCTAGAAAAAATCCCCGGAAAACATCGAGTATACGTTCTCAATCCTCGGGCAGTGAGGGCAAAGTTCGGGCAAGGATTCGAAAAAGGCTATGATTTTCGAACAGCCATGGAGGAAATTAAGCTTCAATCTGGTGGCGCTGATGAAATGCTTGCGAGAATTGGCGGTATATCAATTGAAGGTGTTAATCAAAAGCGTATAATCACTGCCACGATTGTTGACCCACGATTGACAGCTGAGAGACATGCAGCACGAACCGTGATGGGTGAAGCAGGTATGAGGGGTTTTCAGGGTAAGTATGCCCGAGAAGATGAAGCATCAACGATAGTTATCGCTCAAGCAAAAATACATATACCGAGCACTGAGCAGGTTACAGAACTGATTGAAAGAGGCAACACCGATCCAGATCAAATACCGGCATCGCAAGACCAAGTGCTCACGGCTATAGAAGAAACATTTGCCGAAAATGGAATCTTCGGAGTTTTATCCTTGCAAGCCATAGCAGTACGCGCCATCAAAAGTATGGGCAACAATTAGCAACGTTCAGAAGTTCGTTAATACCTTATGTCGCAGTGGGCGAGCTTGTTCTTATTCGACTATTCCAGAAAGCAGCACACCACATAGCAATCTTGCGTAAACTCGGTACCAAACTAAACCATCTCTTAGGACTAGAAAATATCGCCGATTAAGCGTATACTAGAGCGGCTTTATGAATGAGTTTATCGATGTCCGGGGTGCGAGGGAGCACAATCTTAAAAATATAGATGTGCGTATTCCTCGTGGGAAATTGGTGGTTATCACTGGCCTCAGTGGATCCGGAAAATCGAGCTTAGCGTTTGATACTATTTATGCCGAAGGTCAGCGACGCTACGTCGAATCACTGAGTAGTTATGCTCGGCAATTTTTGGGCCTCATGGAAAAGCCGGACGTTGATCAGATCGACGGACTCAGCCCTGCTATCAGTATTGATCAAAAGTCGACCAGTCGGAACCCTCGTAGTACTGTGGCCACCGTCACCGAAATTTATGATTATCTTCGTTTGTTGTATGCCCGAATTGGCATACCGCATTGTCCAGAGTGTGGTAAGCCGGTTGCTCGCCAGACCATCCAGGCAATTGTCGATCAAGTCTCGAATCTGACTATTAATGCGCGTCTTTTACTGCTCGCTCCTGTGGTTATAGATAAAAAAGGTGCCTTCGAACACATTCCAGAACAGTACCAACGGCTTGGATATGCCCGTGCCCGTGTGGATGGGGTTATCTATGCCCTTGATGAATTCCCAGAACTTGATAAGAAGTTGAAGCACAGTATTGAGATCATTGTTGACCGCTTGGTTAACAACGAAGAGAGTCGAGGACGACTGAGTCAATCGATTGAGCAGGGTCTTGAAATTGCAGCCGGGCAGCTCCTGGTAGTAAATTACGAAACCGAAGATGAGCATAGCTATAGTCTTAAATATGCTTGTATCGATCACCCAGAAATTTCCATTCCTGAACTAGAGCCACGGACCTTTAGCTTCAACAGTCCATTCGGAGCCTGCCCGACATGTACGGGCCTTGGCTCGCGTCTCGAAGTTGACCCCGAACTGGTAATTCCAAACGGTCGTCTTACCATTGCCGAGGGTGCCATTCGACCATTCAACCGCATTAATACTGACGCCTGGTATACCAAAAAACTTCAGGCTGTTTCTGATGCGCACGGGTTTAGTTTGCATGTGCCGACCGGCGAACTTACTGACGCTCAAATTACTATGCTCATGTATGGAACGGGCGAAGAGAAATACCAAGTCAGCTTGGGCTCTGGTCGCACATTCGAAACCACCTATGAAGGAGTGGTCAATAACCTTGAGCGTAGACACAAGGAGACCGACAGTGATTTTATTCGCCGAGATATCGAACGATTCATGCAGGAACGGCCATGCCATGCCTGTAAAGGAAAAAGGCTTAAGCCATCGGTTCTCGCTGTCACGGTCGCTGATGCATCAATCATGGATGTCTGTGAGTTATCAATCGACGAAGCAATCGCCTTTTTTGCCAAAATTAAGCTTAGTGAAAAAGAGCAGCATATTGCAGCCATGATTTTCAAAGAAATCACCGCCCGTCTGCAGTTCTTGCAAGATGTTGGCCTCAATTATCTCAATCTTCTTCGGAGCGCCGTGACCTTGAGCGGCGGAGAAGCGCAACGAATTCGTCTTGCCACTCAAATCGGCTCAGGCTTGCAGGGGGTGCTGTATGTACTCGACGAACCGTCTATCGGACTACATCAACGTGATAACGAGCGCCTTATTCGTACGCTCAAGCATCTCCGCGATATCGGGAACAGCGTGATCGTGGTAGAGCACGACGAAGACACCATTCGCACCGCAGATTTCTTGCTTGATATCGGTCCGGGAGCCGGTATTCATGGTGGCCACATTGTGGCTCAAGGAGCACCAGAAGAAGTTGCCAAGACAAAAGACAGTATTACTGGTCAGTACCTGCGTGGTGAAAAATCGATAGCCGTACCAAAGAAACGCCGAGCCGGCAGTGGCAAAAATTTATCCGTTATAAATGCCCGAGAGAATAACTTACAGAATGTTACCGTCGATATCCCACTTGGCAAAATGGTTGTGGTGAGTGGCGTATCGGGAAGTGGAAAATCGAGTCTCATCAACGATATCGTCGCCAAAGAACTTTCCGCTCGCCTCATGCGAAGCAGTAGTGTACCTGGTAAGCATGATGAACTTCGTGGTATTGAACATCTCGACAAAGTAATTATTATTGATCAGTCGCCAATCGGCCGAACGCCACGTAGTAACCCCGCCACCTACACCGGCCTATTCACACCGATTCGTGAGCTATTCGCGGGCGTACCTGAAGCCAAACTACGCGGCTATAGTGCTGGTCGCTTTAGTTTTAACGTCAAAGGTGGGCGCTGCGAGCATTGTTCGGGCGATGGCATTATCAAGATTGAAATGCACTTCTTGCCAGATGTCTATGTCACCTGTGAAGTATGTCATGGAAAACGATACAACCGTGAAGCACTCGAGATTCATTACAAAGGTAAAACCATTAGTGACGTCCTGGCCATGACCACCGAGCAAGCACTCGAATTTTTCGGCAACCTTCCAGCCATCGCTCGCAAACTGCAAACACTGGTTGACGTTGGCCTTAGCTATATTTCGCTTGGTCAGCCAGCAACCACGTTGAGTGGTGGTGAAGCACAACGTATTAAACTTGCGACAGAGCTTAGCCGACGCCCAACCGGACGTACCTTATATATTCTCGATGAGCCCACAACTGGTCTTCACGTCGCCGATGTCGATAAGCTCCTTCATGTGTTGCACGCCCTTGTTGATACCGGAAACAGCATGATTATTATTGAACATAACCTCGACGTTGTTAAGTCGGCAGATCATATTATCGACATGGGTCCCGAAGGCGGATCAGGTGGTGGTCAAATCGTTGCCCAAGGAACACCCGAAGCAGTTGCCAGAGTAAAAGCCTCCTACACCGGCAATTACCTCGCCAAAATGCTCTAGCAAAAAGGTTTCTCCTCTAACAGATGCGAAAAATGTGATTGTATAAGTAGGCTGTGGATAAATACAGCAAAAGTATCAAAATTATGATATAATATATTCATGAATACAATGGTCGAAAGAATTGAGTTTTACTCTGCCCACCCTGACATTAATGGCGCAGCTGTCTGTGGGTTGTTCCAGTATCTTGTTGTGGAAGAAATTTTAAACACTCCTGAGTTCCCTCAGCGTAAGCAAATAATAAAGGATTGGAAGTGCGATCCAGTCAATCTGGCAGGAATTTATCTGACTATGGGTGTTGATGAGCTTATTCAGCATTGGGACAGAAACTTCACAGTTAAATCAGAATCAGAGCTTCGCGTGAATGCCCTCGGCCATCTAGCTGTAGCCGGGATTCGGGCTCAACTTGAAATAGTTAAGTATGGCGTAGAGCCAGAAAGTGTAGACGTACTTAGGGTCCCAGATACTTATGGGCTATTACTTCCTGATACGTTTGCTGGTGTAGAAATGTTTTCGCCACCGGATATGCAAGAACAATGGCTTGATCTTCGTCAATAATATGTACTAAAAATCAGTCTATTTTTTTGTTGAGGCTGATTTTGCGTAGGCCAGATATAATGCTCGCCACAAGTAACGTCCGCGTTTTTTTATCTTTAAGAATATGACCAAATGCCAAAAGCAAACTGACCGCCATCACCCCAAAGATGACAACTTCAATGTATTTATCGAGATGTGGAATCTTTCCGCCGATGGTAAAGCCCAGGAGTGACATACCACCACCCCATAAAATGCCCCCAATAATGTTATAAACCATGAATTTTTTGCGGGTCATTTTACCAGCACCGGCTACAACGGGAGCAAACGTTCTGACGATTGGCGTAAAGCGAGCTAAGATGATGGTTTTGCCGCCGTGTTTTTCATAGAACTCTTCACTTTTCTGTAAATATTCTTGGCGGAAGAGGATGCCATCTTCCTTTTTGAAGATTCGTGGCCCGGCCCGGCGCCCTATACTATATCCCACGTTATCACCAATGATTGCGGCTAAAACCACACAGACAATCAACCAAAGTAAGCTAAATTTGCCCTGTGATGCAGCAAGCCCCGCGCCGAAGAGTAACGTGTCTCCAGGCAAGAAGAACCCAATGAGTAATCCTGACTCAGCAAATATAATTGCCGAAATGATAAGTATTCCGCCAGAAGAGATAATTGTATCAACATTAAACATACGCTTAAGTATAACTCACGAACGATTTTGGCACTACGTACAAACAACAACGGATAAGGTACCCAATGTTTGGTATACTGGTTGTATTGAATTAAGAGGGAACAATACTACTATGACCACACAGGATATGGCGTTAACGCTACAAGAACGAACCGTAATCGGCAAAGGCGTACGTGCATTGCGCCGCGAAGGCACTGTCCCGGCTGTTATTCATGACCATGGCAAACAATCTCAACACGTCATGGGCTCATTCATTGAAATGACCAAACTTTTCCAGGCAGCAGGCAAACACCACCCGGTAAACATTACCGTTGGTTCAAAAAAATACATGGCTCTCATCAAAGATGTCGATTTTGAACCGCGTAAGCACATGATTCGCCACATCGTTTTCAATGCCATTGCCGCTGACGAGAAACAACAAACAGAAGTACCCGTACATCTCAGCGGTGAGATTCCAGCAGAAAAAGCAGGCCTCATGGTTATCCGACAACTTGATGTCGTTGAGATCGAAGCATTACCAAAAGACCTGATTGACGAACTTACCGTAGATGCTAGTGGTCTCACCGAAATCGGTGATAAAATCACTGTTGCAGATATCATAGTGCCAAAGGGAATTGTTATCATCACTGAACCAGATCACCCAATTGCTGTTATCGAAGAAACTAAAGCTCAAATGAGCGAAGAGTCAGAAGAAGCAGAAACTGCTGCAGCTGACGTACCTGCCGACAATGGCAGCGATACGGCTCCTGTCGAAGACTCTAAGGAGTAGAAACTATGAAAAAAGAAGTCGGACGTTGGACACAAGCAGATGGATCAATTCGAGTTCAATATGAAGAGTCTTTGGGCAATGATTTTGGACAACGGCAATCGTTTGAAACGTTGCCATCAGATAATTCATCCCCGGAAGAAGCAACCACTGTCGAACTTACTCCCGGTCAAGTCATCGCCAGCATTGGTGGCGTTGCTGCAAATACTGTCATTGAACAAACCGATTCAGAACTCTAGCAACCTACTCTTCAATGAATCCACCACTTTGATGCGCCCAGAGTTTGGCGTAAGTACCGTTATTTTTTAGTAATTGCACATGATTACCTTGTTCGATAATTTTGCCTTCGTCAACTACGATGATCCGATCCATTTTTTGGATGGTGCTAAGGCGATGAGCAATAACCAACGCAGTCCTGTTTTCCATGAGTTTCCATAGTGCTTTCTGTATTGAAATTTCACTTTCGCTATCGAGCGCGCTCGTAGCCTCATCCAATACGAGTATCGGCGAATCCTTAAGCAGGGCCCTTGCAATTGCGATTCTTTGACGTTGCCCTCCAGATAGTTTTACGCCGCGTTCACCTACTTCAGTATCATATTGTTTTGGCAGATGTCTGATAAACTCATCTGCTTGGGCGAATTTTGCGGCTTTTATGACCTGATCTTTTGTGGCATTGTCGTTACCATAGTTAATATTTTCGTAGATACTACGGTGAAATAGCAAAGGTTCTTGTGGTACATATGCTATGGCAGCTCGCAGACTTGATTGTGTGACAGTAGTAATATCTTGACCATCAATTGCTATTTGACCAATCTGAATATCCATAAACCTAAGTACTAGTTTAGTAATTGTTGATTTGCCACCTCCACTCCGGCCTACTAGTCCAACTTTTTCACCTGGCTTAATAGCCAAATTAAAGTTTGCAAGGACGCTATCTTTTGAAGTTGTGTCATTATAATAGAACGTCACATTATCGAAATTTACTGCTCCATGCTGTACCTGAAGATCGAGACTATTTTGCTCGTCATTAATCGCAGGCTCTTTTTTCATTATTTGAACCATCTCATGGGCATCAGAGAATACTCTTTCAAGTGATCTGATCATTCTGGATGTGTCCCAGAATGTCCCCGACAACCTAACCGCATATAATTGAGCAGCGATAAATATCCCTGGAGCGAGAAAGCCATTTTGAACAGCATAAATGCCATAACTAAGTATAGAGAGGTTCATGATGCTGACCATCATAAGTGTGACATTAGACGCATCTATCTGTTTAGACCAAGCCAAAAGCTGCTTTTTAGCAGAAATGGTAACTATTTTCTTAAAACTTTCTAGTTCGTGTTTTTCTGATGCAAAAGTTTTTACCGTAATTGCATTGGTGATCATATCTGCAAAATATGCGGTTTGAGTAGAGATCTGTTCGGTTGCATCCTTCTGAAAAGGGTATCGTTTACGGACCATAAAGGTAGTAACCGCCACTCCAAGGATAGAGGATGTAGCCATTATCAAAGAAAGGCGGACGTCATAAAATGCCAATATAGCACTCGAAAAAACAACAACAATTACGGTTCTCAGTCCTTCTAGAAATACCGTATCAATAAGTCCGATATAACTACCAGAAAGCTTTGTTGCTTGGCTGATCAATGCACCACTAAAGCTTTTGGAGTGAAATTCATAAGATTCATTCAGAATATGTCTCGCAACATCAATATTCATCTCAACCAAAGCATCCTGCTCTAACGCATCTATTGATCTCTGAGATATGCGATTAAAGAGTATTGCCAGTAGCGCAGAAAATACGAAGCCAATTATCAATGTGCTGAAGGCAAAACGCGTCGATTTAGGGCTAACTAATTTGCCGATAGAAGTGGCGATGATCATCGGCAGAAGTATGACGTTGATTAAATACTGAAAGATTACCGTTGATGCAATTAAACAATCCTTTGGTCGTGACCAAGTGTATTTCCAGAAAAATTTGAGTGTATCTTTAGTTGCGTTCATATATTTTTCAACTTACTCTTCGATGAATCCACCGGTTTGGTGTGCCCACAGATCCGCGTAGGTACCTTTTTGCTTAATGAGTTCAGCATGACTGCCGGTCTCTACTATTGTACCCTCACTGAGTACTACGATGCGATCCATTTTTTGAATTGTACTGAGACGGTGGGCAATTACGATGGCAGTTTTACCGTCCATCAGTTTCCAGAGGGCATCTTGAATGAGTGCTTCACTCTCGCTATCGAGCGCACTTGTAGCCTCATCTAAAACCAAGATAGGTGCATCTTTGATCATTGCCCGAGCAATGGCGATACGTTGACGCTGTCCGCCAGATAATTTCACCCCGCGTTCTCCAACCAATGTTTTGTATCCAGTAGGAATGTCACGAATGAACTCATGAGCATGCGATAGTTTAGCCACACGCTCAATTTCCGTCTGCGTTGCATCCGGCTTGCCGTAGGCAATATTCTCAGCTAATGATCGATGGAACAACATTGGTTCTTGTGGGACATACGAAATATGACGCCGTAGATCTGCTTGAGCGACCTCATCGATATTCTGGCCGTCGATCTTGATGCTTCCGCCTTGAATGTCCATGAATCTCATGAGAAGTTTGGTGATAGTAGTTTTGCCACCTCCACTATGCCCTACGAGTCCGATTTTTTCGCCAGCTGCAATATGTAGATTGAGATTATTGAATAGTGTTTTTTTGCCTTCTTCATGGGCAAAGACTACATCGTTGAATGTAATGTCTGCAGATTGTATCGTGAGTTCAATCGGATTTGGCGCATCAACAATCTCTGGCTTGATTTGAAGAATCTCACCCATATCATGAGCATCGCCAAATACACGAGTAAGTGTCCTGAAGGTGTTATTAAGGTCCCATATTCGACGCATTATTTGCATGGTGAAGTTAAGCGACAAGTAAATGATGCCAACACTAACTTTGCCATGTATGGCGAGTAATACAGAAATCGTAATCACGCTCACATTGATACTTCGCTGAACGAGCCCCGTTATGAATTCTTGGCTCATGTTGAGCTGCATGGTATCGATTGATCGTTCATATACCGCATCAACTTTTTGCTGCATCCGCTTTTGTTCTCCTGCTTCTCCAGCAAATGACTTTACCGCCATAATGTTTGAGAAGGCATCAGCGAGTTGCCCGGTGCGCTCTGTTTCGGCAGCTGCCCATTTGGTGTTATAGGGAACTTGTTTTTTGCGGTAATACCATACAAGCGGCGCAAAAATAGCGCTTAAGATAAGGATTGCTAATGCCACGTAAGGTACTTTTGGAAACAGAATCACCGAAGTCGCTACAATCGTAACAAGTAGTTTGAAGACGTTCCACGTCAAGGCGTCCGCTAGACGTTCAAAAGAGCCCGCAAACTTACCTACTTGGCTTACCAGTGACCCGGCAAACCTATCGCCAAAAAATTGAGCACTCATGGTCTGTAAATGATCAAATGCGGTCATATTGAGGTCGCGCATGATTGCTTCTTCTGTTCGCCAAACTCGTGGCACAATAATTTTTATCCATATGGTGTGACCGAAAATTTCAGTCAATGCCAGTGAAATGAGGATCAATGGTAGGTTCGAACCCTTCAGGCTCGCGATATCACCAGTTGCCAGTTTAGTTAGAACGAAGCTTATAATAAGGGGTTGTATGAAATCTTCGACAACTTGAGCAGCAACCATCGATGGATAGATGATAGCTAATTGTTTTTTATATTTGAGTGTATGTTGCCAGTATATACTGACAATACGCCGTACGTTTGATTGCTTTTTCATAGGACAGCCTCCTGCTGTCGTCTAGTTTTTAATGATTTCGAACGTTTGTTATAGTTTCGTGCGAGCGCGGCCGACTAGCGTGAGGCGCTGTGGGCGACCGAAGAGGTAATTGTGGTTGTCATATATGACATGGTTGTTGTGGCCGCCCTTTCCGTTATTTAATGAATTGCCTCCAACTATAGCACACCCATACCCCTTATGACAAAATGATTTCTATCTGTTAGCTATTGCGAAGACTGAAATATGGTTGTATAACAGGGGTAATTGCGCTATACTATCTGAAATGAATAAGGTTATTCTCTATTATAAATTCGTGCCGCTATCTGACCCGGCAATGACTATGCATTGGCAACGCGAGCTTTGTAGTCGACTCAATCTGAAGGGCCGTATCATCGTTAGTAAACATGGTATCAATGGCACGCTTGGTGGAGACATCGAAGACTTGCGAGCCTATAAGCGAGAAATGAATAAGTCGGTTACTTTTAAGGGGATAACCTACAAATGGAGTGATGCATCTGGAAATGTGTTCCCCCGGCTTAGTATCAAAGTGCGTGATGAACTGGTGGCTTTTGGCGCACCGGACGAGATCAAGGTAGACGAAAACGGCGTGGTAGGTGGCGGAAAACACCTCAAACCTGAAGCCTTACACAAACTGATGGAAGAAAAGGGCGATGATGTGGTCTTTTTTGATGGTCGTAACGCCTATGAGGCAGCTGTGGGCAAGTTCAAAGACGCGATTATACCTGATACCGAGACTACTCACGATTTTTTACGTGAGATTAGTAGTGATAAATATGATGATATCAAAGATAAACCAGTGGTCACCTATTGCACCGGTGGAATTCGCTGTGAAGCGCTGAGTGTACTGATGAAAAATAGGGGTTTTACGGATGTCTACCAGATGGATGGCGGTATTGTGAAATATGGCGAAAAATATGGCGATGAAGGCCTATGGGAAGGCTCTCTCTATATCTTTGACGGCCGAATGGATCACCGTTTTAGCGATAAATCAGTTGATATCGGGCAATGCGTGCATTGCAAAGGTAAGACCAGCCGTTATATCAATTGTGCGGATGTCTCGTGCAACAAATTGGTCTTAGTTTGTGAGAATTGTGACAAAAAAACACATTGTTACGCCCACGAATCATTTCAAGATAAAGTATTGACAAAATAGCAACAAAGTAGTACAATGTTGCTAATCAAATTGCGATTTGGTTGTAGGCTGTGAATTGTATATCTTATTTGGACGCTTGATATATATGGAGCCACTAGCGTAACCGGGCAACTGAACCGACTTTTTATAAAAGCGGTTTAGCCCTTAACCAGCTAATCCGCTTTTTGATTGTTTATACGATACATATTTTGTTATGAAGAATGAATCTTACCCAAACAATCCAACTCAACATGTAGTACCGTTCTATACGACCGGTATTAATGAACATGGTGAAAAAACCATGAATTTTCACGATGGCAATTCTATCGAGATAAGTGGACCTCACATGCAGGTTTTAATGCCTGCTGTTAATAGCCCCTCATCTCCTCAAGAAGCCTCAGACAAGCCCCCAGTTTTTGAACCATTTCCAGGCGCCATATTTGAAGGGTCATATTTATCTGCCGATGGTAATAAAAAGATTGGTATGTATACTAATCCGGAAACAGGCGAATCTCATCTGGTCAGTCTTGGTACCACAAAGTCATCTTCAACCAAGCCTGAATGGAATACAAAGCCTTTTAAAGCTACAAAAAGTACCGACACGGCATATTCCATAGAACCTACCGTATTACCAAGAAAAGCATCGCCATCTAAGGGGAACAAAAATTCTTCTTCATTACGAGATAAACTATTTATTGATCTTCTTGGCTTCCCAGAAGGCGATTCACCAAAGCAAGTAGTTATAACCGATCTCTATAACGCCGCTCGTTCGTTGAAAACGTTAGGACATACTGCCAATTATCTAGCCAAGGAAGCTATTACCTACAGTCGAAACAATACCCGAAAAGTATTGGGTGCCGTTGTACTGACATCGCTTGCTTGTACTCTGATACCTTCGCATAGTAACGAATCTATAGCCAACAAACACACCCCCAAAGAAATAGTATCGCTACCGATGCAAACTAAAGATGTTAGCCTATCTATCAAAGTCGGAGATAGTATCAATGATCTTGCTGACACACTTCATATTGGTCCAGAAAAAATGGCAGTAATCTCTCAGCATGCTGGAATTCACGCAGAAAAAAGTACAAAGCGTGTAGACCTTAAAATATCTCTACCAGTATCTAATGTTAGACTTCACACACCAGCTACTATTGCTGAAATTGCAGATCGATTTCAGCTACCAGAAACCATCGTAAGGTCATCAAACCCAGAATCACAACATACTGACCATCTGCTTGATTTTACCGTTCCAGGTCGGGCAGTAATATTGACTAATACTCCGAGCCCGAACCTTTCTGCAGTATCAGAAGCACTAGGATTAAGCGTCACAGAACTAGAAACGTTGAATCAAAATAAGAATGACGGAATGATTATCGTACCAACAGAAGATGTCTTGACCGATGCCGAAGCGTCACTCGCCTCAATTGCCGCAAGCGCACCTATTCCTGCTGAAAATCATACTTCTACAGAAAAAATGTCTAAAAGTGAGTATATACAATGGTTAGCTGATCAAGTAGAGGTGACTCCTGATGACTATGACGCCCTAAACATAGATACGTCTCATTTAGGAGTATTTGACAGTGAACTTCCATCGACGAAAATCGTTCCAAAAAGGTTTGTCGGACATTGGACCGGAAACTTATATCCAAAAGGTGTCGATCAGTTCGTTAGTAGCATAAAGGGAAGAACGGGCGACTGTTGCTCGGTCATGTTCTACATCGATAAAGATGCAAAAACGTATCGATTTGTTAAAGACCCTACTCAACTGACCGCGCATGCACTCAACAATAATATGGATACGCAAGGCGTAGAGATCGAAGCCCGTAACTTGCGTGATTATACTCCTGCGCAAATGAAGCAATTTATTACTCTGGCCTATGGTTTCATGAGAAATAATGGGATACCTATTGAACGCAAAAATTTCGTTGGTCATGAAGAGATTGATGCCGCAAAACGTGGCGCCAAGCATGATATGCCAAAAGACCTGGTAGACGCGCTTTTCCCTAAACTCAAAAAACTCGCCGATGATATTGCCAGCGAAGAAGCCGATATGAAGCAAGTACAAGATGAACTAGCCACATCAGACCCTAAACAGAAATATGATAAAGCTATGGAAAGACTGCTCGGTGAAATATCATCAGGAGAAGGTGGATGGGACTCCGTGAATACCGGCCGCTCTGGAGACACAAAGGTCGGCGGCGCAAGATACAATCAACTATTTAAGAACCGTATGTTGTCCGATCTTACCATAGCCGAGATACTGGCGATGCAGAAAAAACGTCAGATATTTGCTGTTGGTCGTTACCAATTTATCACCAACACGCTTCACTCTGCCGTGAGTGCTACACACATCGATGTAAATCGAAAATTTGATCAAGAAGCGCAAAATGAACTAGCTGTCAATTATCTGATTTTCTCAAAACGAAAGCATCTTGCAGGCTATATAAAAGGTGAAGATGTCCCAGTAGATAAGGCAATTACTGACTTATGCCAAGAATGGGCCTCTATGCCATGTAATAGTGGTCATGGATATTATGATCATGATCGAGCTGGAAACAGGGGTATTGGCGGTAAGCGGCGGGTAGAAATTAATAAAGCAATACTGAATGCGTTAAGAAGCAGCTATATTGAGTTGCATACTCAACCATCTACCACATCAACCAACCCCCCAACGACTACATCCACAGCAACATCAACGACGACTACACAGCCAGAACAACATGATGATACTGGCGGTTTATCGCTCGTAGATACCGCTCCAAAAAGCATTGAACCGTTTTGGATGAAAGCAGAAAACGCCGAAGCAATTATGAAGTTGTATTTTTCATCAAGTGAAGAATGTAAGGCGTGGTTATTGAAGCAAACTCATCAACAAGATGCGGATGGATCAAATACCCAAGTATTGATTGATATGAATAAATTACCTAACCAAGGAGAAAAATAATGGAAGAACGACAGATACCAATTAGAGGATATGGGATTGAAGATGGAGCTACTGTCAGCATGCCCCCTCACCCCAGAACAGAAGAAATATTAGAAAATAATGAAGACTTTGAAATGCAGGCGGAGAATATTCGAATTCATGAAGAGCCTCTAAAAATTCGAGTAGCAAAGGCTCCTCGTCGAGAACGAATAAAAATATCTGAGCCACGAACAGTAAGTGAAGACAAGCGTTTCCCCGGCGTTCGAAGAGCAGCAAAATTGAGCGTAGCAGTACTTGCGGTCATGGGAGCCGTAACTATTGCGACTGATATGGGACTTGAGCTACCCGACTTTCATCCATTTGGTCGAGGTCACACTGAGCTAACAGCAGGGATAAAGAACATTCATAGTGATGTAACGGAATATTCAGGAATTGTTTCGGCCGATATCAACAGTACGCTCGATATTAATTTGGTGCGGACGCTTCATCACCCTGTCATTGCAGACTGTGTTGAAAAAGTTTCCCAAAATAATGTTTCACTCAGTGGAATATTGGTAGCCGAAACAAGTAATATCCGTGTGAGTCGTGAAGGCAATCGGGTTAAGGCCAGTGTCACCGGATTTGCCGAACCAAAGCTTGGACTCCCACTGGACGAGCCACTTCTCTCCGAAGCCGGTGCATCACCTAATCTTTGCAAGCAAAAGCACGGCAAAGAAAAGAAGGACAGCCCCGAAAACGTGCCTGTTCTGCTAGCTGGACAGTTACTCAAAGCGACCTCCCAAAGGATCGGAGAATGCATCATCAATAAAGCCAATGATGATGGTTCTGATATTCAAAAATTACTGAGTATATCTATCGCAAACCAGATAGCATCTTCACGTCAAATCGACCGAAAACTAGTGGATGTATCCTTTGATTTTCAAGATTCAGACGGAGGTATCGCTGAAATCAAACGTACAATCGATGAAATTACAAAATCACAAAAAGCTACAACAGATGCCAAAGTAACTATTGATATGGTAAAAGTATCATCGTGTGAAGCCCAAGACATAACAGCAGTCTTGACGTCTGACAAGTAAACAGAGCCGTTTACCGGTATACTGTAAGGGTGAATAAGCAGCTTGAAGCCAAATTAAAAACCTTGCCCAGTACTCCTGGAGTTTATTTCCATAAGGATAAAACCGGTGAGATCATCTATGTGGGTAAGGCAGCCGTGCTCAAAAATCGGGTTCGGCAGTATTTCCAGAAATCTCGAAATCGTGACCCAAAAACAGAATTACTTGTTAGTGAAATCGTTGATACCGATTGGCAAGAAGTTGAAAGTGAATTCGAAGCCTTGTTTCTGGAAGCAGAGCTGGTTCGTCGATACATGCCTCGCTATAATATTCTGCTCCGCGATGATAAAAGCCAGAGCTACGTGCGGATAGACTTCAAAAATGACTATCCAAGCGTCACCACTACTCGGCGTCCGCTTGATGACGGGGCGACCTATTACGGTCCATTTCTCAATACCATCGCGCTTCGCCGAGCGCTTAGATTTTTGCGCAAAATATTTCCGTATTCTACGCATACTTCTTTGCCTTCAAGGGCTTGTTTGTTGGTTCATTTGCATTTATGTCCAGGTCCCGAAACGGGCACGCTCGATTCAAACGCCTACAAGATAACACTCAGAAAATTGGTTCGTGTCTTGGAAGGACAGCGAATTACTATCATGCGTGAGCTCGAAGCCGATATGAAGCGAGCGTCCAAACATGCTGATTTTGAACAAGCAGCTACACTCCGCGATCAGGTACGAGCCTTGCAAGAGCTCGATCGACGGGTGCTCTTCAGCGACAAAGAATTTATGGACCTATCTAAAGACCATGCGCTGATCGAACTGACTGAACTACTTGGTCTCGATAAAGCACCACGCAGAATTGAAGGGTACGATATAAGCCACATGAGTGGAACGGACGTCGTGGCTAGCATGGTCATCTTCGTCAACGGCGTGGCCGACAAGGCAGAATATCGCAAGTTCAAATCAGTTAAACAGAACAATGACGACTTCGAGCATATGCGCGAGACCATGACACGGCGCTTTAGTGAGAAAAATATCAAAGCCTGGGGTATGCCCAACCTACTTCTTATCGACGGCGGCAAGGGTCAACTCGAAGCCGCATTATCAGTGCTTCGTGAGAAAGACATCAAAATACCAGCCATAGGTCTGGCCAAAAAGCACGAAGAAATTGTGGTCAGAAATGATTGGCCATATACGCATCTTAGTCACAAACATATCCTGAAATTGCGGGGTTTCAGCAGGGTTAGTGAAGACTTCACGCTTGTTGACGTCCCGAATACTAGCAATGTTATTAAACTCCTTCAACGTATTCGTGATGAATCACACCGCTTTGCGGTCAGTTATCATAGTGTCCTGAAGCGCTCTCGCCAGACCACCAGTCTGCTCGATGACATCCCAGGCATTGGACCTCTCACCCGTAAAAAACTCATCCGAACTTTCGGCAGCCTTCGGGGCATCCAACAGGCAAGTGTGGCGGAGCTTACTGACGTTATAGGTCATAAAAAAGCAAAAGCTGTCCATACGCTCATACAGCATATTGACAATTAAGTTATTTTATACTAAAATAATCATATGTCAGCGATAGAAAACACATTTGATTTTGAGCCAATTCTTCCGCACTTTTCCTATGACGAGGCGGTTGCTTCTCTTGGCGACCTTACAACACGTCAAGTGCTATCCCGCGATTTCTATTTAGAAGACGATGTCATCAGTGGTCTTGTCTATGCCCAAGCAGAGCACCCTACCGAGCAATCACTTTTGGTGGTGTATCCTATGTCTCAGTTTGAGGTAATTGGTGAACGACCAAGGGTTAGTCAGCCAGTCGTTGACCTTTGGCTTAATACCGTTTTACCCGAAGTAGCAACAGGACGTACGACGGTAAATAATATGGCGCAATTTATCAGTCGGCGCGATCTTGGACTTGATGGAAGAAGTATCATTGAATGTGTTCGTGAAGAACGTCGCTACCGCGGAGGTGCTGATCTTGCACGAGTGGTGCTACAGAGTGAACTCGTAAAATATAGCTAAAGTCATTTTGATGGCCGCTGTCGTGAACGACACATAGTTCTTTCACATGTCTGCCCGTGGTATACTGAGCTCTTGCAATGAAAGATAGCTTTGAGAGTGAATTTTTTGCGGGAAACAGACAACGACTACGAACCCTTTTCCAGGGAACGGCGCCCATTGTTCTGACCGCACATGGGCTTCTCCAGAGAAACGGCGACAATTATTACCCATTCCGCCAAGACAGCAGCTTTTGGTATCTGACAGGCATTGATTTGCCTGACGTAAAGCTTGTAATTGATAAAGACAACGAATACCTCATTATGCCTGAAATTAGCCCCCATGAGGCTGTTTTTAATGAACCTCGCGATTTGGATGAAATACAGGGCAGATCCGGCATTAAAGATATTTATGAATCCAAAGTGGGCTGGAAAAAGCTTGGCAGTAGACTGAAGAAAGTTAAGCATGTGGCTACAGTCGGAGCCCAATCTGCGTATTCTGACCATTACGGCTTTTTTGTTAATCCTGCACGAGGGGCTTTGATCGCAGAGATTAAATCATATAATTCTGAGGTCACACTACTCGATATTCGTCAGCATCTGGTACTAATGCGCTCCGTGAAGCAACCTGTTGAGCTTGAGGCTATAAAAAAGGCTATCGATATTACAGCCAAGACGATCAAAAGTATTGCCAAAAAAAGAGACAAGTACCAGTTTGAATATCAAATCGAAGCCGATTTGATCCATGGTTTTCGATCTCGCGGGGCCCGCGGTCATTCATTTGAACCAATTGTAGCCAGCGGCGCAAACTCGGCGATCTTACATTACCAAGCCAATAATTCAGAAATAGAAAATGGATGGCTATTGCTAGACGTTGGCGCAGAATTTGATCACTACGCCGCCGACATCACTCGTGTATTTTCTGTCGGAGAACCTTCAAAAAGGAACCGTATTGTCCATCAGACTGTTCGAGATGTGCAGGAATATGCCTTTTCACTCATAGCTCCAGGTGCCAAACTCCGCGAAAACGAGAAAAAAATTCATCAGTTTATGGGTGAAAAGTTGCGCGAATTGGGGCTGATCAAAATGATTGATGACGAATCTGTTGCCAAGTATTTCCCGCACTCGACATCCCATAGTATGGGGCTTGATGTCCATGATCCTATGGATTACGATCGTCCGCTCGAATCAGGAATGGTCATTACGGTTGAGCCCGGTATTTATATCCCCGAAGAAGGTTTTGGGGTACGTATCGAAGACGATGTGGTCATAACCGACAAAGGCTACACCATTCTCTCAAAAAATATTCCAATCGAATTGTGATACAATAAGCACAAGCTATGAAAAATTCGGTATCCCGTTTTCTAATTCGTTGGTTCGTCTGTGGTCTCGGTCTTTGGGTCGCAGCTGCACTATTAGGTGACGGTATCAATTACGATCGTCGACTTGGAGTTATAATCGTGTCTGGTCTCATTTTGGCCTTGATGAACGCTATCATTAAACCCATTGTCATCATCTTATCCTTGCCAGCAATTTTATTTAGTCTCGGACTCTTCATGATTGTCATCAATGGCCTCATGGTCATGCTGGTGAGTAAACTCTATGCGCCGCTCCATGTCACCAATTTTGGGGCGGCTATGCTGGCTGGAATGGTAATTGGTTTGGTGAATTATCTGGTGACCACTATAATGGAAGAACGATGAACATTTTTAATTACATTACTATTGGTTCGATGCTTCTTTCGACAATACTTATCCTTCTTCAGACCAGGGGTGCGTCACTCGGCGCTGGTCTCGGCGGCGGCGGTGAAGTAAACAGCGTCCGTCGTGGCTCAGATAAGACATTGCATGAAATCACCATCCTGATGGTTATCATTTTCGGTGTTTCGCTGATCCTCGGTATTCTTGTCTAACATACATAAATTGATAACGCAGTAATTGCGTTCGTGGGCACAACTAATCTATGATCAAGAAAAATACTTCCAAGCAAATTTTCGAAAGACACGTAGCATGTTAGATCGTAGCACGCGTCTTAGATGGCGCCGTAAATTCAAGCGGAGTCAACAGCAGGTCGAAGACTTGGGTTATCAGGCAGAAGACGGGCTCGAGAAACACTTATTCCGCCGATTGAGTCGTCTCGCACAGGTGCAACGTTTTATTGTGTCATGGGTATTGTTACTTGTCTTTATGATTGGTGGCGTCCTCGTCCAGACAAAAGCGCTTGGAGCAAACTATCTCGAATCTCGTCCCGACAAAGGCGGTATATACACTGCAGGAATATTGGGATCTTTTACCAATGTCAGCCCACTGTATGCAGCTAGTAGCGTCGATAATAGCGTAGAGCGTCTCGTTTTTTCAGGATTGTTTAAATTCAATCAAAAGAACAAGCTTGAAGGTGAAATCGCCTCAGGCTGGACGGTTGACGAACGAGGTACGACCTATACCGTCAAACTCAAGCCAAATGTCAAATGGCACGACGGCAAACCGCTCACTGCCGACGACGTCGCATTTACGTATGCACTCATTCAGAACCCTGACGCCAAATCACCACTGGCGAGTAGCTGGCAGGGCATTACGGTGACCGCTGTCGATCCGACCACGGTGACATTCAAACTTCCAAGCCTGCTCAGCGCTTTTCCGTACTCTATGGTAAATGGCATTGTGCCGAAGCACATTTTGAAAGGTGTCCCGGCCAGCCAGCTTCGCTCCGTTGCCTTTAATACCAATCGCCCGGTTGGGTCAGGTCCATTCAAGTGGGAAGCTATCGAGGTATCCGGCGACACACCTGAAGAACGTCAGCAACGCATCGCACTTATACCGAATGAATCCTATGTCGGTGGTGCGCCAAAGCTCGATAAATTTATTGTCCGATCATTTCAGAAAGAACAAGATTTAGTTGATGCCTTTAAGAAACGAGAATTGAATGCTGCAGCAGGCTTAACTTCCATGCCCGATGTATTTAAAGACGACCAATCAATCCGAGACTACAACATTCCATTATCGAGCCAGGTGCTGGTATTCTTCAGAACAAATGCTGATATTCTGAGTGATCCAAAAGTCCGCCAGGCATTATCGTATGGGCTAGACACGTCGCAGGTACTGAATCAAATTGGACGTCCTGTACTGCCGAGCAACAGTCCGCTCCTCCGTGGTCAAGTAGGATACGACCCAGCAATCGTCCAAAAGACCAACAACATCGTTCAAGCAAATAAGTTGCTCGATGAAGCAGGGTGGAAGCTTGGCACGAACAATTTCCGCTATAAAGACAAAGTAAAATTGAGCTACATCCTTACAACCCAAGATAATAGTTCATACAAAAACGTCGCCGATGAGCTCAAGAAGCAATGGTCCAAGATTGGTGTCGATGTGATCATTGCGCCTCAAAAAGATGACGAGTTGCAGTCACTCATTGCTCAGCATTCATACGATGCGTTACTGTACGGAATTTCTATTGGTCCCGACCCAGACGTCTTCGCCTACTGGCATAGTTCTCAGGCAGATTTACGGTCGCCCAATCACCTGAACTTTTCCAAATACGGCTCAGTTCAAGCGGATAAAGCGCTCGAAGCAGGACGGACTCGAAGCGAAGATGCTGCCCGCGTAATCAAGTACAAATCATTCTTAGAAGCTTGGACCAACGATGCACCCGCAGTAGCGCTCTACCAACCACGATATCTCTATGTCGTGCGCGACCCGCTTTTCAATTTTAACCAAGAAGTCATGAATAACGGTGCCGATCGTCTCAACAACGTCGACAATTGGATGATCCGCGAAACCAACCAGCCCAAAAAATAAATCTTCATTCTCTTGAGTAGTTATCCGCAATAGCATAGAATTAACAGGTTATTTGTGATGACTCTAAATAATGTGCCGTAGTGGCGGAATGGTAGACGCGCTACGTTCAGGACGTAGTGTTCGCAAGGACGTGGAGGTTCAAGTCCTCTCTACGGCACCAATTTGAAGAGCCATCCAAAGAGATGGCTTTTTAAATTGGACTTGGGCTAGAATCTCCAAACCCGAAGGGTGGAGGTTCGTGAAGTGAGGACGCGCGCAGAAGCTAGCTACGAGCATGCCGCAACGGAAGAGTGTTTTTGACGTAGTCAAAAATGTGCGATAGTCCTCTCTACAACACCAAAACATGACGATATACATGTAACGACTGTGTTATTATAGTAACAAGAAATACTAACGCTTTAAGGGTACGGGAATAAACATTCATGAGTAAAGTTGCGCAATATCTTCAAGAACATTTAAGCGGCGAAGTGATGCATACACCTGCTCTGCGGAAGTATTTTTCGACTGATGGCGGCGTGTTTACTGTCACCCCTTCGATCATCGTCTATCCACGATCTGAATCTGACGTCCGCAAAGTTGCTCGCTTTACTTGGCAATTAGCAGAGCGAGGCCGTGTGATCCCTATCACAGCTCGTGGTAGCGGTACCGACCAAGGAAGTGCTGCGGTAGGTAGTGGTGCTGTACTGGTATTCCCAGCCCATATGAATCGTATCCTCGAGTTTGACGGCAAATCAGGCGATGTAGTTATCGAACCAGGAATCAACTACGGCACCTTACAGCAAACACTTCATACGCATGGTAGATTCCTGCCACCATATCCATCTTCGATGGCCTACAGTACGGTTGGAGGCGCTATAGCCAATAACGCGAGTGGTGAAAAAACATTTAAATATGGCGATACTCGAGACTTTGTCAAAAGCCTGCGCGTCGTACTGGCAAACGGTGAAGTTATCGAGACAAAACGACTGACTAAGCGCGAACTGAGCAAGAAAAAAGGGCTCACGACGCTCGAAGGTGAATTGTATCGGGCACTCGACGGCCTGCTCGAAGATAACAAGAAAATAATCGATGGCATGAACCTAAACGTCAGCAAAAACTCCGCCGGATACGATCTCGCTGATGTTAAGCGTAAAGATGGCTCATTCGACTTGACGCCACTTTTAATAGGATCACAGGGGACACTCGGAATCGTAACTGAAGCGACCATCAAGACGGTTCCGCATAATTCAGAGACTACATTAATTGCTGCTTTCTTCGAAGATCTGCAAGTTGTTGAATCGGTCATTCAAGAGATCAAAAAACTCCCTGAAACGCCCAGTGCTATGGAACTCGTCGATGAAAACCTGCTCAAATTTATCGACGAACACCACCCTAATCAGTTAAAGGGTGTTGTCACTAAGCCATTCCATAAGCTAATCGTGCTCATAGAATTCGATAATGCCAATGCTCGCGTCCAAAAGAAAATGGCCAAACGAGTCACCAAGATTCTGACAAAAGCCAATGTTACCTATGTGCTTGAAACCGAAGAAGAAGCCAAAGAAGAATTATGGCGGATTCGCCACAGTGCTGCTGCGGTCGTATCTCACAGTGAAGGGAACATCAAAGCATTGCCAATCATCGAAGATGGTATCGTGCCGAGCGATAAATTCCATGACTATATCAAAGCCTGCTACGAACTATTTGATAAATATGGTCTCAAGATAGCGATCTGGGGCCATGCCGGTAACGCAAACCTACATATGCAGCCATTTCTCGATTTATCTCAGGTAGGAGATCGTCAAAAAGTGTTCAAGATTATCGACGAATACTACGCAATGGTGATTGGTATGGGCGGAAGTACCAGTGGTGAGCATAACGACGGCCGTCTGCGGGCGCCCTATCTCAAACAACTTTATGGTGAAGCAGTGTATACGGTCTTTCAAAAGGTTAAACTAATTTTCGACCCTTACGGCACGCTCAACCCTGGTGTTAAAATTAATGTCACTCAAGATGATGTTAAGCCACTTTTGCGTCACGAGTACTCTATGGAGCATCTCGGTCACCATTTACCAAGGACCTAGCACATGAACTTTCAAGATCCTTATGTCATTGCTGGAATTGTCGGCATGCTATGCATTGTATTCGGGCTATACAGAACATCATCCGGTCGCTGGAAGAACTCTTCACCACTCTATGAGTTGGATACTATCTTGGGGGCCAGTCTTTTGGTTGTATACCAGATTCATGTCAAAGCCTACGTTGCGTTGCCGATCAACCTGATGCTGGTATTCGTATCATTCCGTGGCTTATCTTCATTTGCCGAGCGATACACCAAAAAAGTTTCACGCACAAAAACTCGCTCAGCTAAAAAGCGATAGGGCTTGAGTTTTTACCCCTGATGAAGTACTATTGTAGGGTTCTTTTACAAGATATGCGCAAGTGGTGCTTCGACGGATAATCGTAGACACGCCAGCGTGAAAGAAAAATTTGTGCGCGAGTGGTGGAATGGTAGACACGCTAGTCTGAGGGACTAGTGCCGCAAGGCGTGGAGGTTCAAGTCCTCTCTCGCGCACCAAATATGTTACAGTAGTAGCATGATTGGGCGATTAGCTCAGCTGGCTAGAGCACCTCGTTTACACCGAGGGGGTCGGGGGTTCGAGTCCCTCATCGCCCACCAAACAAACAGTCCATCCGAAAGGATGGGCTTTTTGTTTGTCGACGGAGTTGAACCCCCGGCATAAATGCAAAGCATTTGAGGTCGGGGGTTCGGTCGGCAAGCTCGATCGCAGAAGCTTGCTTCGAGAACGAGTGCAGTCGTGCGGTTTCCCTCATCGCCCACCTAAGAGACAACTCTTGCAAACTAGTTTGCAAAGATGTTGCGACGGGCCTGCTGAAGGTAGGTCGAGTCCCTCATCGCCCACCAATTTATACTATTTATTATCGCAGTTCGAAGTGCTTTGACCAGCAATGACTATACAAGGATTCGACGGCTGCGCAGGGTATTGAGTCGCGAATCTGCCTTGATGCGGTGCTGGTTTTAGGAATGGGTATCCATTTGTGGTTGTGGCGGCATAGTTGACTCCATCAAAAATTGTACTGTTTGTAATATAATTTGCTTGGCAGTTCCAATCATTGTTTATGCAGTTATTTGTCCAAGATTCTATTATTTTTTTGTTCCAGCCGGCAATATAATCTCCGTGGCGTGTTGTACCACCTGGAAGTTCTGTCATAGTGCCATCGGCATTGTGTAAATGGTCGGAGGATAAATGCCAGCCATCGGTAGTTTCACCTACAGCTAGCTCCCAGACAAATAATATTGATATTTCAGGAAAGACTTTTGATCCAGCAGGACATACTCCATTGACTGGATACGTAACGTCTGTAGGATTCATGCCTACACCATTCCAGCAGCGAGGGTATAAAACTTTTTGCTTGAGATTACTTATAGATACAGATCCTGTCCATGGGCTTGTTATTGATTCGCCACCCTTACATCGTCTAGATCGTATTTCGCGTGATGTTGGATTTGTATCACCTGATCTAAGTAATGGCGTTTCACCAGCCGGAATTATGTCGCTAGTAGGGTTAGAAAAAAGGTCGCCACAGGCAAATCCATTATTATAGTCATGAATTTGTGGAACGGCTGTTTTAGAGTTACCGGCCAACATTTTAATGCCTTGAGGCAAAGCGCTGAATCCACCTGGAGGCAGACTAACTCCTTCACCTTTATAGTACAGATACATTTCATTTGGAATACGGGTATTGCCACTGGCGTCTAACATCGTAGGGAACCAATATGATGTCCGGTTTCCTTCTTGACCGGCACAGGTGCTACTGCCACTATTTATGATACTGTCGGCGGTACTGTAAGCGTTGGAACCGGTATTGCCGTAAAATAAGTGTTCGTGAGCGGCTCCCGGCTGATTCGGATAGACAATCGCATCGTCATTTGAAATATGTGACGGTTCGCAGGTTGCTCGGAATTGTCCATTTTGACCTTGGGGTAGGGAAAGTGGCGGAACACTGGAATAGTTTGAATGAAAATTTTTAAAATCAGGAACCTGTGGAATGATGAGTTTAGTTAGATCTAAATTAGCTGAAGATTTGCCAGTTTCGGTCGTATCGAAACTGTATTTGCTATTTCTCCAGGTTACGGTAGTTTTTTTCTGACCAAAACGTACGGCAGACCCACCCGATGCCGTAGCGTCAGCTACTGCTAAATCGTAAGGAGCCTTGACGCCGTTCTCCGGTTCGACACTAATCACTGGGGTACTGGCATGGGTAATGATTAGTATCAAGCCACCAATCGCGGCAAAACTAACAACGAGTAAAATATCTCGTTTCCGAGACTTTTTTGGTAGTTTTATCTTGGTCGATCTAAACGTAAGCTTCACTATACATAGATTATACCCTAGCCCAAGCGATATGCTTACTATATTTTAGTAGTATACTAGGTGTATAAGGAAATAAATTTACAAAGGAGTTCGTAATGGGTTTTATCATTATTGTTGTACTTGGAGTAATCGTGTTTTTCAATGTCGTGAAAATTATCGATCAATATGAACGTGCGGTTATCCTTCGACTCGGAAAAGTGCAGGCGGCAAAAGGGCCGGGGATCAGGGTGATTATCCCAATCGTGGATCGTCTTATTAAGGTCGGTATGCGTGTAGTAACACTTCCTATCCAGAGCCAGAAAATTATCACCAAAGATAACGTCTCGATCGATGTTGCTGCTGTCGCTTACTACCATGTCATCGATCCAGTCAAAGCTGTGGTTGAGATTGAAAACGTTCAGTCTGCAATCTATCAAATCGCACAAACAACTGTCCGTAATGTTGTTGGTCAAAATGGATTAGACGAAGTGCTCAGCAATACCGCCAAAATTAACGATGCCATCAAAGTAATCCTCGATAAGACCGGGGAGCAATGGGGTGTTTTCGTCGACACCGTTGAACTTAAAGATATTCAGCTCCCAGACTCTATGCAACGAGCAATGGCAAAAGAGGCCGAAGCAGAACGTGAGAAACGAGCCAAAATCATTGCCGCCGAAGGTGAACAGCTCAGCGCCGCTAAGCTTGGTGAAGCAGCTGATATCATTAATGCTCACCCAATTGCATTACAGCTTCGTAACCTCCAGGTACTGAGTGAGATTGCCGTCGAAAAGAACAGCACGATCATCTTCCCAAGCCAATTCATGGACACCGTCAGCAGCGTTAAAGACTTTATGTCTAAAGAGAAATAGTACTTCTCGGTCCTGTAATGCTACACGACTATCAAAAGCAGATCGACGACGAACTCCAACAATACGAAGTACCCTATTGGGCTCCGCTGAGTATTCTGGCCCGACTCACCGAAGAAGTAGGCGAAGTAGCACGGATCTTGAACCACCAGTTTGGTGATAAGCCCAAGAAAGAGGGCGAAGATCATGAATTACTGGAGGACGAGCTGGCTGACGTTATCTATGCAGCTATATGCATAGCGAACAGCCAAGGGATAGACCTCGACCCGGCTATGGAGCGTGCTATAAATAAACTGAGCACACGCGATAAAGACCGTTTCAAAAAGAAGCAGATTTGAAAAAACACCCCTGATACTGTATGATAATTGGGTTAAACCAAATCATGGCTCTTTAGCTCAGTTGGTAGAGCAGCGGCTTGAAGAGCCGCGTGTCCCCAGTTCGAGTCTGGGAGGAGCCACCAATAAAAATACCTCAGCAAAGCTGGGGTCTTTTTATTGGTATCCAGACGAGAACTGGAAAAGTGAGCGGAGCGAACGGCCAGTGCGGTGAAGTGAGGACGCGCACAGGTGCTAGCACCGAGCACGCCGGAGCGGAAGAGCGAAACGAAGTGGAGCGATCTGGGAGGAGCCACCAATAAAAACGTACCTAGCTATGCTGGGAATTTTTTATTGGCTAGACTTTTGATTATGGCGTGATCTGCATTATTTTTTTAGAGTGATAAAGGGCAATGCACCATCGGTACGAATGGAATCTCCGCCACCATTTCTGTGATGATACCCAGACGTGAAATGCTTCACAATATTGATTGAATCAATCCTGCCGCATTTCTGCAATGTCGTCACAACAAAATCACGTTCTTGATCTACCTCTGCAGATATTTTATGGGTAATTTGTCCGGTAAGTGTCGAAAATCCTACTCGCCGATCATAAGTGGCCGCACCGAGCCAATCCGCCTTATGTCCACCAGGCAACCACCACGCTTTTGGTGTGGCCCAGAAACGTACATGATGTCGTTTGTGGGGCGATCCATTAACTTCTATTTGAAACGCAATATCTTGTTTTCTTGCAAAGAGGTATAAAGAGCTTACTGGCGCTTCAGGGTAACTATTGTGTTTTACGCTTGCGAGGATCATCTTAACTGTGCTTTTCCAGTTTAAATCAGTAGCTTGTGTCCATCCTGCGTTTATCATCGACTGTATGACTTGTTGTTTTGAGCCGAAAATCGCAAGGTTAATCGGGTCCCCGAGTAGCCCATCATAGGTTTTTACTCTCCCAATATAATAATCTGGAAGATATATTTTGGACATCCAACGATGGAGTCTAGGGATCAAAATG
>JAPLYT010000016.1:3241-18613 GCA_026395435.1 Candidatus Saccharimonadota bacterium | reverse complement strand
TTGCCAAACCATTAAAGAATAGTTTTGATTGAGAGAATTTCTTGAGTCGTGACCCGGCAAGCGTCAAAGCCTGCAAGTGAGAATCTATCATGATGCGACTTGATTCTATAAAGGCACGTCGTTGCTCATAGAGAGCTGCCTGAGCGTCTAGTTGCTGATGTTTGAGTTTGCGTTCGGCCCGTGAATTCTTTAGTGATTTGTTTGAGAGAGCCAACAGCACAAAAGCTAGCATGAACAAACCGAACTCGATCAGCTTGCGAGCAAAGCTGGTGTTTAAGGCACTGATATTAAGCGATAGTAGGCCAGCAGTGCTTAAGAGAACAAATACCACTAAAGCCGGAATCCATACGGATCTCTCTTTGAAAGGATTCCTGTTTTTGGTTGCTCCTACGGATTTAGCAGGATCTAACGAAGTATCTATTTTTTGTTGAGCCAATAATGTTTGCACATCTGCCCCGAATGTTCGAATTCGTGCCATCAGATCGTTGCTTGCCATTTGTGGAATTTCTTTGTTCTTGATCATTAACTCTACGGCTCCACTCAAAATAGCTACTGGAGTGTTGAGATAATGGGATGTAATAGACAAGAAGTCATTGGCGGCACTAAGCGTGATTTCATATCGATGGATTGTGTCCATAAGTTTCTTCTTGAGCGCATATTCATGCATTGATTGGGCCGCATAGAGTGCCGCTAAGATAAGAAGGAAGATGATCAATGAAAGCGGAAAAGCTTTAAATAATTTTGCACCAATAGGTGTGACAAAAACTCCGAGAATTCCAAAGGATTGTTTTTGTCTACTAAACGAATCTCGTGATAATGGCTCGATGGCATACTTGGGTCCGCTTGACGATACCGTTGGACCACCCTCGCCTGCACCAGGAATAATTGGAGAGATAGTAGGTGGCTTGATAGGTGCCGTCTGTATCACAAAATATACTGTTTCAGACTTTGTTGATAGGCCATCCGTGTCGAATGCTTGCGCATAGACACTGTGAATCCCCGATTTTAGCCCAAGGGCCATTAATGAATAAGGCGGTGTCGTGGCAAAGCCTATGGATGCGCCGTCTACAGCAAAGGCAACTCGCTGAATCTGGCTTGTCGAAGAACGAGCATCAGCAGTGAGGCTGACCCTTGAGGTTGTGACAGGAAATAGTTGATTATTGGTAGGAGCCGTGACGGTAACCGTCGGCGGCTGGGCACAAGGAATACTTGCGAATGTACGATCACCACCATAGCCAATGCCGGCATTGTTGGTAGCGAAAGCTCGGTAGTGATATATTTTGCCACAGCTTAAGCCTGAGGCTTGATTGGTGTAATCTCCCTCCACAGAACTATTCTCGACAATAGTAGCTCCATAGGTGTTGGTTAGGCCATAGTTAAAGCCTCGGGTGTAGATTTTCGGAGTTGTTGAAGAAGTGACCGATCCTCGAAGCGATGCAGATTCAGTTGTGACGTTAGTGGCAGGGTTGGTGGTCACGCTTGGTACTGCGTCACAAGCAGTTGTCGCGAATGATCGATCATTTCCATAGCCGGTGCCGGTGCTATTGGCCGCAAAAGCACGGTAGTGGTATGTCGTTCCACAGTTCAGTGCCCCAACCACTCGACTAAAGCTACCGGTTGTTGCCGATGCCTCGGTGTTTAGACTTCCGTAGCTCGTCGTAAGCCCATACTGGAAACCACGACTAGTGATATCACTCGATCCAGCATTAACCACGGTACCATTGAGTGAAGCCGCTGTCTTGACTATTCCTGAGGCCACCTCAGTAGTGACAACTGGGCTACTTCCAACGACCGTAAAAGTGACCTCATTTGATGTAGTCGTTAGGTTTTTATCGTCAGTAGCAACCGCAACAACAGTATGCTGTCCGACCGGCAGTCCTGAAGCCGTGATGGTATATGGTCCTGACGATACCGTACCTACCGACAGTGAATCAAGGAAAATT
This sequence comes from Candidatus Saccharimonadota bacterium, assembly GCA_026395435.1. Lineage (GTDB taxonomy): Bacteria > Patescibacteriota > Saccharimonadia > Saccharimonadales > AWTP1-31 > JAPLYT01. The sequence continues at coordinate 16,670 of JAPLYT010000016.1, read as the reverse complement.
TCTACACCACTTATAGTTCCGTCTGGGTCTGAAGCCGTCGCAGTGAGATCGACCGGAGAACCAAAGCTGAAAGTCTGGCTTGGCGTTGGATCTATTATCTGCACAGTTGGCGGCTGGTTGCTTGGGATATGATATGTCTGGATACTAATATTGTTTGATGGAATGGTAAATAGATCGATATTATTGGCAAAAGCATTATTTATTTCATCAATGAAAGCTGGCTCGTTTGTAGTACCAGTGAAATACACGGATTTATTAACTGAGCTGCCGTCAATGAATCCGCCGATCTTGGCCGTACCCGCAATATCGAACTCAACCGTTGATGAAGGAGCAAGTGTTGCAACATCTGAATTGATTTGGCAGGATATAATGCGATGTCCGGAATATTGATCAACGAAATACGGGAACCCCGTATCCTGGGCCATGCCGTAGTCGACGCAGCCGACATTGGGATTATTGCTATTAAGCGTACTTGCAAAATCGTAATTAAGATTAAATTCAGTTGGTAATACATCCAAGAAAGTACCCTGATATTGAGCGGCATTGGAGCCGATATTTTTAATCTCGATATGATAATTAACAGGGTCACCGGTTTTGATTTCACCTACGGTAGTTAGCGTTTTAGTAAGCTGAAAATCTGTTTGCAATGCACACGCATCGGTGGTGAACGTTTCGTCCAATCCATAGACAGTAGCAGTGCCATTATTGGCATAGGCTCGATAATGATACGTAGTTCCGCAGGTTAATGTGGTAGGAACCGTTGAACTATAGTCATCGCCACTAGCATTCGAAGCATTTACAATTGAGCCGTAGCTTGGCGATGTGCCGTATTCGAAGCCCCGCACTGCAACATTACTGCCCTGATAATCTGGCACTGATCCGTTAAACCGAGCAAAGGTCTGCGTCACATCGGTCGCCGGTAGTGTGTTGACCGAAAAACAATCATTGGTGGTAAAGGTAGCGTCATTACCAAATCCGGTGGAAACATCGTTAATTGCGTAAGCCCGATAATGATACAGTGTTCCACAGGCTAATGACGTAACATTTGCAGAGAAAGCCCCTTCATTTGGCAGTGGAGAGAAGAGTTTGACCTGGACCACGCCATTGTTAGTAGTCATTGCGATCAGCGAACCAGTTGAATCCACAGACAAGCTTTGATTGAGCAGACTTGAGCCATCATTGACGACATAGGCTATAAATGCTCCCGAGGGATCTACCTTAGTAATGTTTTCTGATGTACCAATATATATCATCCCTTGGTCGCTTATGGCTATACCAAGAGCTCTACCAACGAGTGCAGGGCCAAAAGCCGAGGCGTCGTTGGTAGTGGCTGCATATTTCATCACCCTCGTGCTTTGGGAGTTGTTAATAGCAGATTCAGCAGTATAGACATTACCCGAAGAATCTACCGTTAAGGCTGAAGGCCCCCAATTGGCGCCATCGGCAAAAGGTGCATTCCAACCCCGCAGATAGGCCCCTGCTGAGCTATATACCTGATAATTTTGCTGATTTCCGCTCTGACCTGTATAGACATCATCATTAGGCCCGATCGCCATAGAATCTATCGCGATATATTGCCCAGGGTCGGTGCCCTTCGAAGCCCACCACAATACAATGTTGCCATCTTTATCAAATTTCTGAATTCGATTATGTGAGCTATTGGCATCACTTCCCGACTCCGCCACGACGACATTATCATGTGAATCAACAGCAATAGCGCCAATATCCTCAAATGGATCACCATTGTAATTTGACGTCCAAACTGCCAACAGGTTACCGTCGCGATCAAATTTATTAATAGCGTGTTTATCGTAGCTCGAAACGTATACATTATGCTCAGAATCAACAGCGGTTTTGGAATCGCCTGTGCTTGCCAGTGAGCCAGGTCCGGTGCCAGCTTGCCCCCATCCTCCCGAAAGTGCATATTGGGTCTGGTCTTCATAACTATCTTGATCATAGCTGGTTGTTGTCCCAAATTGGAATCCCCTGCGAGTGACTCCCCGAGCGCCCTTATCAACGACCGTGCCACCCAGAGTGGCGCCCGTTTTGGTTTTGCCGGAGACATTGTCAGTTGTCACTACGGGAGCACAGCTACCTGTCGTGAAGGTGCGTTCTTCTCCATAACCCGTACCATTATTATTATTTGCAAAAGCTCTAAAATGGTATGTTGTCTCGCAACGTAATCCATCGATAGCCTTGTAAAAATAGATAGATTCTTGATAGGGCTGATAGACACGGATATTTTTATTGAGCATAGTAGCCACGCCAGTCACGAGATTTACGAGTGACGTTGGCCCTGTAGTGCCAGTACTGAACGCTTCTATATAGTCGCCTTGCAAGTTAAAGGTTTGAATACGCTGATTGCCTGTATCGGAAATGTATATCAGGCCAGAATAATCATCAACTTCAATCGCATAGGGATTAACAAATTGTCCTGGCCCACTACCAGTGGATCCCCAGCTGTTCACATAGGCGCCGCTAACATCAAATTCTTTGATAGTATTTTGGGTAATGACATAGACATTACCCTGAGTGTCGACAGAAATATCAGAAATTGTTGGCAGTGCGCCTGAAGGCGAACTATCGGTGGTCCAGGAATTAAGGTTTCCTATGGAAGAATATTGAAGAATCCTATTGACTATTGGCTGAGCAACATAAACATAGCCAAGACGATGTGCGTCAATTGCCCGCGGTTGGCTAACTGACCATTGGGTAACATAGGTACCGGCATCGGTAAATTTCTGAACTCGGTTGTTGTCGGTATCGGATACATAGACAAAGCCGTTCAGATCAACCGCGATTGCCGTTGGGTTATTGAATTGCCCGTTCTGGCTGCCTGATTGACCCCAAGTATACTGAAATGTTCCATCTCTTGAAAATACCTGGATTCTATTATTGCCGCTATCTGCTACATATATTTTATCTGCACTTGCTGCCATTGTATTGCCTGAACTTGGCAAGTTGCCAAATTGTCCATTAGCCGTGCCGGCAGACCCCCAGCCACCAGCATCTGAGTAAGCTGGTGGCAACGTCCCGGTGTACGACTTGCCAAAAGAAGATGTTAGACCGTATTGGAAACCGCGCGACAAAATACCAGTATTTTGATTTGATAACGTACTGCCTGCCATAGAATATGATGTCACGCTTTGAGCACTTCCGGGCAATGTCTGGACCTCGGGTGGAGCCAGACAGCTGGTCGTGGTCGCTGTTTGATCCGCACCATAACCTGTACCAAAGCTATTGGAAGCAAAGCCCCGAAAATGATAAGTCGTTCCACAAGCCAAGCCTGACACTTCTTTGGAAAATGCGCCAGCCTGAGGAGGGGGTGTGTATTTTCTGACACTACTGTCTGCAACTGTAGTAATGTACAGCGACCCAAACGGGTCGATCGCAATTGAACCTGGTGTTTGAACAACACCGCTTAGGATAGTTCCCAGGCCACTTCCAGACGTAGAAAATAGACGAATAGAATTGTCCTCGGGGCTAGGTACATAGAGAATGTCACGTGAATCGATCGCTAATGCATACCCATGAATATTCGTATTACTTGCACAAGCTGATTGATAATTGATAGGAGTCGTCCAAATGACCGTACCAGAAACATCAAACTTTTGAATTCTGTTATTACAAACATCAACAACATAGACATTATCGCTACTATCAACCGCAATCCCAACAGGTACAGAGAATTGACCAGTATTGGTCCCGTACGAACCCCAATCAGACAGCTGCGTACCATTTGCAGAAAATCGATGAATTTTTGCACTATAGGCATCGGTCACATAGACAGTGCCCTGGCTATCAATCGTTAATCGCCAATCCGCAATGCCAAAATTTCCAACGACGTTTGAAATAGTCCAAGAACTGATGAAGGCGCCTTGGTTGGTAAATTTGAGCACTCGAGGATGATCTACGTCTTGATCGACAATATAAACATTGCCTTGCCGATCGACACTAATCCCCGTAGACGTCCATTGAACCCCACCAGGAATTGATGAACCGTCCCACTGCATCACAAAGACACCAAACTTATCAAACTTTTGAACGCGATGGTTTACGCTATCGTTTACAAATACGTTGCCACTAGAATCGGCTACAACGTCCCGAGGGTTATCAAATTGACCCGCTTCTGTTCCAAGATAACCCAGCTTGCCGCTATAGGCATAGCTCGTGACGCTTGTATCGTTTGTCTGATTGCCGTAGAGCGCCGATGTACCATATTCAAAACCACGGCTCACGACGTTTCCGTCTCCGCTCGACAATACCGTCCCATTAAAATTCACTTTTGATCGATTGATGATATCCGCTGATTGCGTTGATACCGAGGGTATTGCATTATCACAGGCACCGCTAGTAAAGACAGCGTCATTGCTATCGCTCGTACCATTCTGGTTTGTTGCAAATGCTCGATAATGATACGTCGTGTTACAACTGAGGCCAGATATAGCTGCCTGGATACTACCGCTATATTTTTGAATCAAAGGAGTGCCCGTCGAAACATACACGTTACCGTCTGGGTCTGTTGCTAGCCGGCCTAGAGTGATATTCAGAAGTCCATCTGGAACCCCACGCCTGCCAATTGTCTCAGTGCGGGTATACACTTGAATTTGATTAGAAATATCTGGCTTATAGACTTGTATACGACGATTCTCGGTATCCATTACATATACGTAGCCGTGATTGTCTACCGATATATCATCTGGCGCCGAAACTTGGTCTGCACCGCTACCGATAGTCAGATAGTTACCGACGTACACCCCATTAGCGGTATATTTAGTAAGATTGGTCGCGCCGTTAATAGCATTGAGCACATAGATGTTATCATTCTGGTCGAGAGCAAAGGCGCGAGGAGCATTCAACGCGCTATTCACTGACCCCGTATCACCAATACTGCCTATTAATTGATTTGAAGCATTAAATTTAAGGAGTCGGTTATGGCCGGTATCGGCCGCGATAAGATTATCGGCGCTATCGATAGCTATTTTGTTTAGGCTCGAAAATTGATCAGGGCCATTTCCCGGACTTCCAATGGTAGCAGTTAGATTTCCTTGGACGTCATACTTCACAATGTGACTTGCTTGGGTGTCGGATACAAAAATATTACCTACCGAATCAACAGCCACCCCAGTGCTCGCTCTACTGCTGATCGGAAATTGCCTAATAAGTGATCCCAGCGGGCTAAAAACTTGCACCTTTTGATTGAACAGGTTAGCAAAAACAACATACACAGTACCGTTTTTATCAGTCGTAATGGCCGAAATATCATCTTGGCCATTCCATTTTGCACTAAAAGCATGACTTAGGTCGCTCGAATCGAGAGCTGTTTGGCCGTAGCTGGTGCTGAGGCCAAACTCGAAGCCACGTGTGCCGCCCACCGCATCATACGGATTGACCGCTCCAAGGAGCGTGCTTTTAGTCTGATTGGTATCTATCGTGCCAGTAGCTTGTACATTGCCTGGTTTTTGCGAAGAACAAGCATCGGTAATAAACGTTAGGTCTGAACCATATGCAGTAGATTGGTTACTGTCACCGTCCACCCCATTGGTGACAAAACTCCTATAATGATACGTGGTGCCGCATTGCAAATTTGTGGCCGAAAGCTCAAAGGTATTTGGAATTGCCGTATACCTAAAAATCGACACTTTTCCGGTTGAAACAATATAGAGATTACCGTTAGAGTCATTGGCGGCACTTGCTATTCCTGGTAAGAGTGACGTACTGCCGTCTTCTTTGTTGATCTTTGTCGAAAACAGCCCATTTGGAGTTATTTTTTGAACCGTTTCGCTTTCAACATTATTGGCGCCGACCGTTGCGTAGATGTAGTTATCTGAACTAACGGTTAGGTCAATAATATTTGTGGCAGTTCCTACTGTACTAAGCATATGGAAAGAGGTGTCAAAACTTGCTAGCTCGAGACCAGAAGTGTCAAAGCGCTTCATTTTTTGAAGCGTATTGTCGGCAGCCAGTATATTACCATTGGTATCAAAGGCTATACGATCGGCTGATTGCAGTTGACCATTACCAGTACCTGTTTGAGCAAACTTGACACCAGTAAACGATCCATCGGGATTCAATTTTTGAATGTGATATCGGGAGCCGTTGGATTGATCTGAATCACTAACATAGATATATCCATTACTATCGACAACAATATCGGTAGTAGACGTCAATTGCCCGCTAGCAGAACCCGGCACTCCAATGGTGGCAATCAAGTTGCCGTTGAGGTCGAATTTCTTAATTTGATTATCGCTTTGGCCAGACAGTACTGCAGAATAGATATACCCGCCTGTTATCGTGAATATGTCGGTTGACTGAGCTGATGCTGCTGAGCTGCTAAACGTAGCATCAAGTGTACCGTTAGCAGCAAACTTATACAGCTTGTTTATTGATTTATCAAAAACATAGAGATTATTACTCGCATCAGTCCTAACTCGCTTAATGTAATGCCCCGATGATCCATTCGGTAAGGTTATGCTTCCGGTTTGAGAAAAGTAGGTAGGTCTTGCTAGATTGACTTTAGTGCCATAGCTATTTGTTGTGCCATATTCGAAGCCCCGACTAGCAACGTCAACTGAGCCATCGCTGGTGAGTGTAGCGTTGAGCACTGCTGAATTTCTGCCGGTGACTACTGCGCTATTGGTTGCAACAGTAGTTGGCGAGGCGCGTCCAAAGAGCGGATTGATGACAAAGATGTAAAAAACAAATAGGCCAATAGCGGTAACAAAAATACCCGCCACGAATGAACGTCGACTGACACTATTTTTTGCTTTTTTTAGTATACGTCTAAACAACATCTACAGCTTTTACCCTTGTCCCAATAAACATACTATTTATGTTTATTACTCCCTTAAGAATACCATTAAAACGCATCAAAATACGTAAAAAACTTTATTCTTATGGTAAAATTATTACTATATTCGTGTAAATCAACAAGGGAGTAAAAATGGAATCCGATACCGCACCGTCGACGTCTTCGCAAAAAACGAGTGAACCAGCAGCTAAATCATCAAAAAAAACAAAAATTCCTAAGGTCGGACTCATTATAATTATTGGTGTCATCCTAGGAGTAGGTTCATGGGCAATGTACGCCAGTGGTATTCGTGAAGGCAAAAAACAAGCCAACGCCGAAGCCAAAAAAGTTACTGCCCAAAAGGTTCAAACAAATCCGCTACTGATCTTACCTTCATCTGGAGTTGTATCTAAAATCACAAAAGATCAGGTTGAAATTAAGCTGTTGGGTACAGAAACCAAATCGGGCAAAATCGATATCAAAACACAGATCAGTAACAAAACTGGTAAAGCTACCTTTGCTGACATCAAGGAGGGTGACAAGATAGTACTCTTCACCAAAAAATCGGGTAACGACGAAGTAGCCACACGAATCATTATTCAGTAAATAAAACTAATATTAATATACTATGCCTGTAATCTCATACATATTTTTTGGTTCATCACTATTCCTATTTCTGTTTTGGAAAATTGTGTTCCTTCGCAATCCCAAGCGTACTGTGCCAAAAGGTAACGTTGTAGTGGCTCCAGCATCAGGAAAAATCATTGAAGTACTTGAATACCACAAGAATCAGGTACAACTGTATAAGGGCAATAAACGGTACTTAGGAATCATTAATACCCTTACCGAAGATGTTGCTCCATCAGGCACAATCATTTCTATATTCATGTCGCCCATGGACGTACATCAAAACCGAGCACCAATTGCCGGTAAGGTTGTGAGCGTGGTGCATAGTGACGGCAAATTCTTGGCAGTCAATACGCTCGAGGCCGGGCTGGTAAACGAAAAAAGTGAAATCGTCATCAAGAGCCCTTATGGGAACGTCAAAATGATTCAAATTGCAGGCTTTTTAGCCCGTCGAGTCGTTACTCATGTCAAACCTGGTGACACCGTCGCGACTGGAGGACCTGTTGGACTAATAAACCTTGGGTCTCAAGTTACGGTGATATTGCCGTCAAACATGAGCGTCGTAGCTAAAAAAGGTGATAAAGTAGTCTCAGGAGAATCAATCATTGCAAACTTCAATTCGTAAAATCATGTCACTGCCCGATTATGTAACAGTTCTTAATCTGCTTTCAGGGTTGCTATCTATATATGCCGCAATGCATGGCAAGTTTGTTTTGGCTTCTGCACTGATTGTGGCAGCGGTATTTTTCGATATGATGGATGGTTTCGTGGCCCGAAAGTTTCATATGGAAGGAGATTTTGGGGCCGAGCTTGATTCGCTGGGAGATTTAGTCAGCTTTGGTGTTGCGCCAATGGTGCTGCTCATGACTTTTTATAATACGACGTGGCTTTCAGTATTAGCTCTCGGCATCCCTGTCTGCGGAGCACTCAGACTCGCCCGTCACAACATTAATCGCCACGCCACCCATGGTTTTTTGATAGGAATTCCGATCACTATGAGCGGCCTTGTGATTCCCCTTGTCGTTCTTTTCCACCTGCATATATATATCGCTGCGGCCGTAACTGTTATATTATCTTTATCGTATTTGAGCACTCGACGCGTTAATAAGCTTCTTAGCTAATTCCACTATACTTCTTTATCGATTCGATCGTCGTCATACTGCCATTTAATCTCTTTTGGAATTAAAGGTAAGTGAATAGTAAATGTGCTTCCATGCCCTAGAACACTATCAACATCAATCGTTCCGCTGTGTTTCTGGAGTATCATTTTGGCGACGTACAGACCGATGCCTTCACCCTCGAAATTGTAATGCTCGGTTTCCGTGCCACGATGAAACTTAGTAAATAGACCGGGCAATTCATCACTGGCAATACCTGGGCCATTATCACTAATACTGATCAATGCTTCTTTGGCTGACTCACTGAGTTTAACCGTTATAAGCCCTTCTGAATCTTCGCGCGTGCTGGTAAATTTAAGAGCATTATCCAGTATGTTCCACAACGCTATGCGCAGATAGGGTAGACTGATCGGTGAGCGTCGACTTTGCTCTGGAGCGTCAATGATTACGCGTATTTTCTTCATAGTTGCTTCGGGTACAAAATCTTTCATGACTCTATTCACAAAACCACTCAGTTCAACTGGTTTTGTTGAGCTAACGACATGCTCACCACTATTAAGCTGGCTGACGATCAAGATATCTTCGGCGAAGCCACTTAGCCTGCGCGCACCACTTCGAATTCCCTCAACCGCTGTCTTGCGAATCGCAGGATCTTCGGATTCCAAAAGATCTAGATAGCCTTCAACAGTGGTCAGCGGTGTACGTAAATTATGGCTCGCTATGCGCAGAAATTCGGATTTCATTTCGTCAGCTTTTTTCAAATCAACAATATCGGATTTTAGAACTTTTGACATATCATTTACTGACTGTGCGAGCACGCTTATTTCATCATGACCAATGATTGGAATCTGATAGTCATAATCGCCCGAGCTTATTTTGGCCGTGTCACGTCCGAGCACGCGAATCGGTAAAATAATAAACGTATTAATCGCGAGAACACTAGCGACGATACTGGCTAGAAGTCCGATGGTGCAGAAAAGTATAAAGAGCAGGGTTTGTCGGGTTATTTGACGTGATATTTCTGCCGAATTAATGCTATACACCATTGCATATCGATGAACACCGTTTTGCTCGATTACAGGGTCTACGACAGTTTGCACTAATCCATTTGAGTCATTTTGGTAGATTGTTGCAAACGTTCCTGCTTGCTCTTTTGTAACTGGCGGAATGTTCTTGTTCTGTGAATACAGCGTATTGCCATCGACGTCGATAATTGAAATGTCTTGGACAAAATTCCCGAGACTTTTTACATAATTAATTTGCTTATCGATCTGTAGCTCACCTGAATCTTTATACAGCTGAAATACATCGATAGTTGGCTGCGTCGATAGACTCACCAGTGACTTCACTTCTCTGTCGAGATTTCGATGAAGGTAGGTTTTCTGAGTGCCGATCAAGACCGAAGAGAGCAAGCTGAAGCATACCACTAATATCAATGATGAGATTACGGTAAGTTTAAATCGGAGGCCAAAATGATGGATCTGCTTCATTACTACCCTGCTTTATTGGCTTTGGAACGTATCCCAGAAATTTATGCCCAGATATCCCGAATTATCAGCTTTAAGGTCTATATTCTTTTTGACATAAAACGATTCTGAAGGTGATCGATACGGGATAACCGCGACATCATCGAGTAGTAGCTTGTGAACGTCCTGGAGGCTCTTAAGACGCTTGGAGGAGTCAAAGGTACCATTCACTTTTTTCATAGCATCATTTACCGTTGGGTTATCGTAAGACAACGTTGTTGCGGTTTCTTTTTGGAAGTTACTTTTGACAACATCACTGAGGTCAATTAAATCGCTGGCGTAACTAAATAACCCAAGATCATATTTAGCGGTATTGTACTCAGTAATGGCGGTGTCTGCTTCTTGTGGATTGATAGTAAGGTTAATCCCAATTTTTGCAAGCTGCGCTGCAAGATCACTCGCTATCAAGTTTACCGCGGTATTTTCTTTAACAGTAATTGCGCTCAGTGATATTGCTTTCGTGAAACCAGCGTCTTTTAGAATCTTCTTTGCCTCTTCAATTGTTGCTGTTGGGGCTTTGTAGTCGGGTAAATATCCAGGGATTTCCTTGGTGACTATTTGGTCCGTCTTCACGCCAGGGACACCGCTCGCCTTAATCAATGCATCTTTGTCTATTACACCTGCAATGGCGCGGCGAACTTCTTTATTTGTTAGTGGTGAAGCTTTTTTTAACGTATTCATGAATATATAGGATGTGGTTAGTTGCGGAAGTTTATATTCTTTGAGCCCTTTGGCGTCAAGATTGTCGATAGTTTTGCCCTTGAAAATAAGATCTAATGTTCCCTTTTCGATAGCTGTATTGAGTTCGTCTTCCGAATCCACAGTAAATTGCAACTCACGAGTCCCAACCGTACCACCATGCCAGTTTTGTACAGCAACTAAATCGAGTGACTTTTCTGTGGGTTTTGTACCTTGCTTAACGTTGTACGGTCCGGTACCGTTTTCGGCGCTTGGCTGAATTTTAGGTGTTGTATCATATATGAGAATATTGGTGAGTTTGTTGAGCAAAAGCGGATCAGGGCTTGTAGTGGTTATCTTGACTTGATTCTTTCCAACTACAGAGACAGTATCGAGTGAATCAAGGAAATAGGATAAATAATCATTTTTCTTAGCAGCCTCGATACATAGCTTAATTGATTCAGGCGTGAGCGCTGTTCCGTTGTGGAACGTAACCCCATCTTTAATGGTAAAAAGCCAAACATTTTCATCTTTGGGATCATTTTTCCAAGAAGACGCAAGTGCAGGCTCAACGGTATTAATTTCTTTGAACCGAACAAGAGGTTCAAAGATTTGTTTGGCAATATCGGTTTCATACCCAATCGGGTCACCTAATTCTGGGTACACGGCGTCTAATTTACTGGCAGGATCACCAATTCGTATCAAATCAATCGCTTTTTTGGTAGCTACCGAATTTGTCTTACTTGACTCACCTGATTTAGAACTTGGAAAAATCAATAGCCCAACAATACCTGCCGCAAGTACTGCCAAAAGAGTTACCGTGAAGAATACTATTTTACGATTTTTTCTTAATCCAATGTGCTGTACAACAGCCTGACTAGTGCCAGATACTGGAGGCGTCTGAGCTACTGAATCTGGATTCGTCTCTGGAGATATCGTTTTGCTTACAGTCTGATCGTTACGATTATTGTCATCCACTGGTTTTACCTCATTTACATCTTACTAACAGATTACAATTATAGTTCGAATACGTCAAAGTGCTTTTGGCTACTGTAAAATTTTTAATTACGTAATTCTTTTACTTACCTTTTTATTGGTCGTATACTGCAGTTATGGCTCGACCAGAAAACGATCAAACCGGTAAACGAAAATTGAACATGGTTGGTGGTAAAACATACGCTGTCAGTTTGCCCGTGGAAATCGTTAAACAACTCAAGTGGGTTAAAGGCCAGAATCTGATCGTACGACGTCAGGGTGCAAAAATAATTATTGAACAAGGGGAGATCTAACTATGTGTGGAATTATGGGAAGTGTGGGTACACGCCCTGCAAAAAATATTGTTTATACTGGCCTTAAACGCCAAGAGTATCGAGGCTATGATTCTGCCGGGATAGCTGTTATGGATGCTACCGTACGAAGCACAAAAGCTGTTGGTGATACCAGTAGCCTTGATATGGGGAGCTTACCAGATGACCCTACCGTAGGAATCGGCCATACTCGCTGGGCAACCCATGGTAAACCAACTATAGCCAACGCACACCCACATACTTTCGGTAATGTGACACTCGTCCATAATGGCATCATTGAGAATTTTGAAGAGCTGAAAAAACTTATTACTGCTTCTAAGCTAAAAAGCCAGACCGATTCCGAAGTGCTCGCTGGCGTTATTGATCATTTTTATACTGGTAAAACATCGCTTCAAGAAGCACTCAACAAAGCACTGCTGCTCGTGAAAGGAACGTTCGGTTTACTGGTGATATCTCCCAAAGCCCCAAACCAAATAATCGCCGCTCGCCGGGGTAGCCCTGTGGTGATTGGTATTGATGACGATCAGTATTACATTGCTAGCGACCCAAATGCCATCGTGGATTACACCGACAAAGTGATTTATCTGGAAGATGACCAAGTAGCCATCATAACCTCGGAATCAATAAACATCTACGACTTACAATTCAATGACCAACATGTTTCAGTCACGAAACTTGACGGCATAGAACAGCAAGCACTACTTGGAGATTACGACAGCTATCTTGAAAAAGAAATTTTTGAGCAGCCAATGGCTCTTCAAAATGTTATGCGAGGTCGGGTCAGTAGTGACGGCTCAATTGTACTTGGTGGTCCAAGCATCAGCATGGTTGAGATGGAAGCCATCAACCGAATTGTTATTATTGGATGTGGTAGTGCCTATTACGCCGGCTTTTATGCCAAGTATAAGCTCGAGGAAATGCTCGGGATATCCGTCAATGTTGAGCATGCCAGCGAGTTCCGCTATCGCTATGGGGCCTACACCCCCGAAAAAACGCTGGCAATATTTATGAGTCAATCAGGCGAAACCGCTGACACCCTCGCCTCCCTCAAAGAAGCCAAACGACGCAAAATCAAGACCATGGGCGTTGTAAACAGCGTCGGCTCTACACTTGCCCGCGAAGTAGATCACGGCGGAATATACTTGCATGCCGGTGTTGAAACTTCAGTGGCAAGCACTAAGGCATTTACCTCAATGGTCACTGCCCTATTGATGCTGGGAGGTTTTATGGCCAACAAACTCGGCATGAACGCCACCATCATGCGAGATCTCGCGCATGAACTTCTGGGACTTGAGGCAGAGATATCGGCTACACTTGAGCTCAAACCGCAGATCGACGCGCTGGCCAAAAAATTAGCCCATTTCCATGATTGGTTTTTCTTGG
>JAPLYT010000016.1:0-3161 GCA_026395435.1 Candidatus Saccharimonadota bacterium | reverse complement strand
GCCCTCAAGATTTCAGAAGTGGCCTACGCCCATGCCCAGGCATTCCCTACCGGCGAGATGAAACACGGCCCGATCTCACTGATCGACAAAGATCACTTGACCGTCATGCTACTCCCGGAGGATGAATTACTCTACGAAAAAGGCATCTCCAGTCTGCAAGAAATCAAAGCCAGGAATGGCAACGTCTGTACTATTTCCACTCGGCCTAAGCCAAACGGTAGCGATTATCACATCCAGATTTCACACCTCGGCCCGTATACGGATGGTTTGATCATGAACACCTGTCTGCAACTCTTGGCGCTCGGTGTAGCCACTGAAAAAGGCGTTAATATCGACCGTCCGCGCAACCTAGCAAAATCAGTTACGGTTGAATAGTTATTGGCCTTAGAGCGCAACTTCCGTTCCAAGGATACACGCTTCTTCCCCAACGTGAGCATTGTAATGAGGGAATATGATGCAATGGCCTTTTTTAGCTATATGGTTCTTAGTGTTAGAAGTTGCAATCACCGTACCATCTTGTAGTTTCTGGAAGTTTTTAAAGCCTGGCTTGAGCTTGAATGTTTCATCTGATTTATACACTACCGATTCAGCTTTTATGACTCGTTTGGGCTCGGTCGATGGATTGACAGCAACATCAATCATCCCGAAGTACTGCAGGAATTGTTTAATAGTCTTCAGGGCAACATCTTTGTGCTCCTCTGCCTTAGAGATAGGCCCGCATTCGATACAAATACCTATCTTGCGGTTTTGGTACATGTATCCGTCGGTGGCACCTGGCTCTACTTCAGTCCAATTAGTCGATATGATGCCAATGTCAAATGTCTTAGCTATTTCAAGGGCGTTGTCCTCGCAGATCACGAATGGCTCACCGTCGTCATCGTAAAACATATGGAGGTCCAAGAGAGCATCACACTGGTCTAGTATGGCCATCAGTTCCCTGGCTCGAATGTCTTCCGGACTTGTGCCGCTGTTCCCCTTATAGAAACAGCGGTTCAAATTTTTATTGACCATACGTACGCCTGCTTCAATAGCGGGTGGATTAGCAAAGGCGATAAAGATAGTACCTTTTGTAATATTTACATTTGGCAACATCTCTTCGAGCGCCAATACTCCCGCCATTTCATTTCCATGCACACCTGCAAATATTGCCACCGTAGGGCCTGGCAGCGTTCCTTTGATTTCTATGATATCTGATGTGATCATCCTTTTGCTCCAGTGTAGATTACTACCCTATCGCAACAACCGTTAGCCGGTTTATGCTTACAGCCTTTGCAAAGACCAAATGCACTATCGGGTATCTCACCGTTAACAGCGTCGAGATAGCCATTTCTATTAAAGATTGAGTTACTCTTTGGGTTTACGAATGCAAATGGCTGCAAGCCTTCACCGAGCAAGTAATCGCTTATAGTTCGGACGAGTGAGTTAGCCACGCCATGATTTCTAAATTCTTTTGGCACCCATAGGCTGCCTACTTCCGGCATCAGCAGTCCTGCCCACTCTATAGGGTCGGCTGAGCCCACAAATCCTGCAAAAGTGGTCTCGTGCAGAGCGACGAAGCCGACGAATTTTTTAAACACATCCTCTGGTTGTACAGGTAACATTTGAGGTATTTCACCAAGTTCTCCGTTGGTATATGCGGCCACCTTGTTGGCGACATCATTTTGCATCGCGTATTCTAAATCACTAAATTTCTTTATTTCATATTCCATAACTATTTCCATATTTTTTCAAATTAAAAAGCTCCCTGATTACGGGAGCTGTCTGGAGCCTTATAATTTTAATTTACAAACAAATACAAGGACAACTCCCGTGAATACGTGAGCTGCGACGGTTGTCAATTGAAGTGTTTAGTAAAAACATACATGTACTTTATCATGCTTATTGTATTTTGTCTAATTGTTACACATGTACGTGGAGCCAGACAACACAAATATTGTTTGTCATCACACGTTAGGTCAACAAAGTATTAGCCTAACCTATCTTCTTGCGAAACCTGTATTTGGGACTACAAAGTTTACGGCCGCTGGACCGACTGGATCGGTAATAGTACCGTTTACGAGGCCGATGGTACCTACGGCAATATTAGCTGGGTTTGCACTTGAAAACAGCTGCACACCACCTGAAATGTTTGAAGCCTTTGTGAGACGAACATACGGTGAACAGTAATAACCATAATCACCTCTAGATAGATTCCACACGCTATTTTGATTCCCAGATGCGGTAAAAATAGTAACGTTGACCGAACCGTTTGCAGCTATGCCCTTGATGTAAGCACATATACGAATGTTGCTGTTGGTATAACTAGCCGGCAAGTAAGCTCCTTTAGTAAAAGCGACCTTAACTGATTTTGCTGGCAAGGATGCAGTATTGGCTGCACATGTTAAATTAGCAACCTTCATGTTACTCTTCTGTGGTTCCGAAAATGTTGATACTGGGCAGACTGGACCATTAATTGTACCAGGACCGCCGTATTCAACGTTCCCGGCATCGATCGTGTAGTTCCATGTCTGGCTTGGTGGTGTTGCTGCAAAGCTCCTATACACTAAAATTCCTCCACCAATGGCTCCGAGATGAGTATGGTGGCTACTAATCTTCCTTTTGGAGTTCTAAGCTTGGCTCCTAGTTTACTGAACAGTGATTGTTTTTTCTTTTGTATTGGCATGAAAAACCTTTTGTAATTAACTAATAATAGTTTCATAGTACTAGCGTAAGCGGGATAACACTATATCTTTAAGCTAAATTACAGGACTATATGTTGTATAGTTGTTGATCTGATGCCAAAAAGCTTTTGCAAAGTTTTTTTAACTGAGATCATTGGGGTGTAACTGGTTTGGTGCAAAGCTAAATATTGATTAATAATATGAATTCCATTTTTGGTAATCTATAAAATAGAAACATAGTTTCTAACTTTATATTCAATAAAATAAGACCCTTCACTTTTGAAGAGTCTTATTGAGTTGATCAATTTTTGGAGCTTCATGCCAAGATTAATAGGTTCTGGAGCACCCAAAAAAATTTAGTAAGCTTTTGTAGCGCCTGCTTCGACAGCTTTTTCAGCGTTATCTTTTGACATCATTGCACATACGGTAGTTCCGCATTTTGCGTGCTTGCCTTTGGCCATGTATCCACCTTTTGCAGTTTGAACGATTTCTGGTGCTGAT
>JAPLYT010000012.1:68296-162374 GCA_026395435.1 Candidatus Saccharimonadota bacterium | reverse complement strand
AACGTATTGAGCCGAAGCGTACTAATAGGTGCATTGACTTTTTATGACTCCAGATTTTATGTGCTTGCACATATAGTCTGGGACATAGACAATTGGCTAGTTTTTGGTGCATATAAGCACATACGTTTGTCTACTATTTACAAAATTCACATCGATGGACACCGATTAGAGTTTCATTGCTTATTCTTAGCATGAAGCCTAGATCGGTGCCCATAGCGCGAGGGAGACACCTGTTCCCATACCGAACACAGCAGTTAAGCCTCGCAGCGGTTACAATACTTGGGTCATCAAGCCCTGGGAAAATAGCACGGTGCCGAATTTTCATAAAGACCTCCTGAACGGAGGTCTTTTTGTTTTAGGAAAATTCGCATCGTGCTATTTTCAACTATTTATTCTGGGAAAATAATAGAAAATAGTAGGCCAATTAATACTTTAATTGGCCTGGGGGTGCCGAATTTTCATAAAGACCACACGCCGGAGATCTTCATTTTTAGTAGAAAATTTAGGTATATCGCCATAATATTGAAGTTCTTTTGCCTAATATAGCACCATAATCATGACTTGAAGCATTATATACAACGAAACACAAACGACTTGAAAATGCTATAAATTGCCGAATTTCTAAGAAGTTAATGCCTATAACGTTGTGAAATAGTACTTAGATTAACGGATTACAGATCTACAAAAATACAATATTCTAAAATTTTAATTTGACGTAAGCGCAATTGAATGATAATATACAAGTAATTCTGAAAGGGACAGACGATCAGGACGTTCGCGTCAAGATTGTCTTAACCCTCGCAGGGTCTGGGTGGGGCATTAAATTTTAAGGGGAGGCCTGGACTATGGCTGGAACAAAAGCTGGTGGCAAAGCCGCTGCAAGTACAAACAAAGCTAAGTATGGTGCTGATTTTTACGCAAAAATCGGTGCTAAGGGTGGAAAAAAGGGCAAAACTGGTGGTTTCTTCGCAAACCGTGAGCTAGCTCGAATTGCTGGTGCTAAAGGCGGACGTATTAGTCGCCGCACTAAAAGTGCTTCGTAAGTAGATATCTACTACACTCAAGATCGTGCTTCATGATCTTTTAATCAAAAAGCCTCTATAACGGAGGCTTTTTGATTTTTTCGGTACGTACGACACGTTCGAGAAGAAGATACATTCCATAGATTATTGCAATTAAAACAACGGTATTTTCTAGGCTCTATCTGTAAACTGCTTGATAAACAACCTGGGCACGTACTTCTTTGGTAGAGCCAATCTCTGTAACTATCGAGACAATCTTCAATGTGGTCAGGGTCGATTGTTATTGTATGATTTTTAGCTTCCTTTTGTGCTTTGACCCATGCTTCTGATTCAAGCTTTAACAGGCCAAAGTCTGATTTAAAGTTTGAATGTCCGAGTAGTGCATGACCGAGCTCATGGAGTAGCGACCATTGCCCATTTGCGCCCTCCAAAGCTTCAGGGACGTAAAATACCGTAGACGTTCGAGGGGACCAGTAGAAACTATCCTTGGGTACGAATGAAATCCCAGGGTACTTAGTTCGAAGTACGCTAAGCAGTTTTGTCATGAGCTTCTTTTGCTAAATGAAAACATCCGTATATTACCGCTTCTTCAGGCCTTTGAGCCTTACGAATTGGCGGGTTTGGGGCAATAGGCACTTCATATTTTTTAAGCTCAGCAGAGAGTTGACCTTTGTACTTCTCGTAATGGGTTCCAACCCCGCCGCCGATTATAATAACTTCCGGTTGTATTATTGCTATGAGCTCTCTAAAACCAAGCGCAATATCCTCAGCTATTGCTTTCCAAATTTTTGGATCATCTATCTCGCTGGCCCTTTTACCGTATTTTGCTACTATTGCTCTGCCTGATGCAAAATCCTCCCATTGCATAAGTTTTCCATTATGCTGAAACCACATTTGGCCACTTTCGCTGTCTTCGAGCACCGGGTCAATAATCCCATTTACGATTAATCCAGAGCTAATACCAGTACTAATAGTAACGTAAAGTACTTTCTTAAACTCATCTATGATAAGAATAGCCTCAGATAATGCGGCCAACTTGGCATCATTTTCTATTCGTAGAGGACAGCCTATTATTTTTTCGATATCCGGCCCTATTGGCACATTGCGCCAGTCACGGTTCCCGAATGCAATTCCAACCCCCCGAGCGCGATCGAGCTTTCCAGGAACGGCGATAACGGCTCTTTCAAAATCGGTATGCTCCAAATTCTTGAATTCCGAAGCGAAGTCTTCAATGAGACCTTCGTATGTTTCTTGAGTAGCAAATTTACGTTGTTCTACTACCTTGCCACTGTTAGTAAAAACGGCTAGTAATACTTTTGTTGCACCTATATCGACTGCTAAATACATGTAAGTAAGTATAGGCTAGTTGGGGGGATGGTCAACGTATTATGTGCTAGTTGCCAACAGAGAAGTTACAGAGTATAATTAGTCTAAATCTGATCGGAAAAACAGCTTACGGGTTGCCGCAGAAAAAGGAGGCATGAAATTCATGTCAAATAACAAAACAATCACTATGGATGATCTACTTGCAACAAGTGAGATCAAACAACTTAAAGTCGGAGATGTAGTCGAAGGAACGATCACATCCGTGCGAAAGCACGAAGTTTGGCTCGACCTGGGCGCCAACGGCGTTGGTGTCGTTATGCGTCGAGAGATTGGTCATGGCCAAAAGCTTGAAGAAGGTGAGAAAGTCACCACCAGTGTAGTCGATCCAGAGATGGAAGAAGGCTACGCACTGCTAAGCATGAAACGTGCCGTTAAAGACCGTGGATGGGATGAATTACAACGCGTATTTGAAGGCCAAGAAATTATCGAAATTAGCCCTTACGATGCTAACCGAGGCGGACTACTTGTAGAGATGGAAGGAATCCGAGGATTCTTACCGGTGTCTCAACTTGCTGCAGGGCACTATCCTCGAGTATCAGGTGCTGATAAAGATGAGATCTTGCAGAAACTCAATGCACTTGTTGGCCAAATCCTTCGCGTACGAGTACTTGATGTGAGTCGCAAAGATAACAAACTTATCTTCTCAGAGAAAGAAGCTATCAAAGATGATATGCAATCTCGCTTCTCAGAGCTCAAAGTTGGAGATGATGTCGAAGGTATCGTTACCGGTGTTATCGACTTCGGAGCGTTTGTAAACGTTGATGGCATTGAAGGACTTGTACATATCTCAGAGATTTCCTGGGAACGCGTTGAAGACCCAAGAGAGTATGTTAAGAACGGTCAGACTATCAAGGCAAAGATTATCGCTATCGATAAAGATCGATTAAGTCTCAGTATGAAGCAGATGAATGAAGATCCATGGCTTCAAGAAGTCAAATCATTCAAAAAGGGTGCAATAGTGGAAGGTAAGATTACTCGGATTACACCTTTCGGTGCTTTCGTCCAACTAAGCTCAGCTGTTGAAGCCCTTGTCCACGTCTCAGAGATGAGTGATGACGAAGGCGTTGATCCTGAAAAAATCTTCCAACTCAATGAGAAGAAGCAATTTAAAGTCATTGATATCGATACTGATGCACGCAAGATCGCACTTAGTCTAAAAGACACCAAGTAGCCACATTTTAACCAATAAGTAACAAAACAGGGAGCGTAATACGATGGCCGAACGTACAATCGAAGTCGAAGAACAGATTACCGTCGGTGCTCTTGCAGAGAAGCTGATGCTCCCTGTGACTAAGCTCATTGGCGAACTCATGAAGAATGGCATTATGGCCACCGTAAATGAGCGGATTGATTTTGATACGGCACAAATCATAGTCGGAGAACTTGGTCTTGATATTGAATTAGCTCGAAAGAGTGAACCGATTACTTCTACGATTCATGAAAAGCGCAAATCTAACCAAAACGGCGAGACCAGGCCACCGGTTATCGCAGTTATGGGCCATGTTGATCATGGAAAAACGAGTCTACTCGACGCTATTCGTGGTGCAGATACCGCAAAAGGTGAAGCCGGTGGAATCACTCAACACATCTCGGCGTACCAGATCGTCCATAAGGATCGTCCAATTACATTTCTTGATACTCCTGGGCATGAAGCATTCGCTGCCCTTAGAGAGCACGGTGCGTTGCTGACAGACCTTGTTATCGTTGTGGTTGCGGCAGACGATGGAGTTAAGCCACAAACTATTGAAGCAATTCGTTTTGCCAGAAAAGCGGGCGTTAAGATACTCGTTGCCGTAAACAAGATAGACAAAGAAGGTTCCAACGTAGCTCAACTTAAGCAGCAACTTGCTGAGCAAGACCTGCTCGTCGAAGAATGGGGTGGTGATACGGTTGTTGTCGAAGTATCTGCTAAGACGAAACAAGGAATTCCTGAACTCCTCGATATGGTACTTCTCATAGCTGACGTAGAAGATCTGAAGGCAGAAGTTGATGTCCCGGCAACTGGTTTAATTATTGAAGCACATATGGAGCAGGGTAGAGGCCCTGTAGCAATATGTCTTGTGGACGAGGGAACTCTCGAGAGTGGAAATTATATTGTCGCAGGAGGTACCTACGCAAAGATAAGAAACCTTGAATCCACTGATGGGTCAAAAATGGCAAAAGCAACACCATCAACACCAGTAGTTATTACAGGGTTTAAGGTTTTACCGGAGTTTGGTGATGAATTCCAGATTGTTAAGGATGAAAAAACTGCCCGCACGTTAGCGCAAAACATGGATAGACAACGCAAAGCAAGCGGAAGCAAGCAAGACATCGGTAGTGGTGAGTTGATTCGAATGATCAACCGTACAAACGAAATTACAGAATTTCCAGTAATTGTGAAAGCCGATGTCCAAGGATCACTTATTTCTGTTATTGATAGTATCAAGTCTCTTGATACCGATGAAGTTGTCGTTCGAATCGTGAACAGTGGTGTTGGGGCGGTGAATGAGAGTGATGCTCATTTGGCCCACTCTACTGGCGCCACGATATATGGATTTAATACTCAAATGCCTACAAGTATTAAGCGTCTCATCTCTCGAGATAAAGTTCCCGTTCGACTTTATTCAATTATCTATGAATTGATCGATGATGTTCGAGAAGAACTCGGCACCCGATTAGCACCCGAAATAGTCGAAAAAGACCTCGGAGCATTAACGGTTAAAGGCGTTTTCAAGACAAGCAAAACTGAAATAATCTGTGGCGGCGAAGTGGTCTCCGGAAAATTGACCTATCCTGCGCTTGCACGCATCAAGCGTGGAAAAGAAACAATTGGTGAGGCTACTATAACCAATCTCAAACGCGGTCCCCAAGATACAAAAGAAGTTTTTGAAGGTGAAATGTGTGGTATGAATATCGCTACAACTCAAAAAACAGATATCCAAGAAGGTGATCGTATCGAACTATTTACACGAGAGAGTGTCACAAGACACCTCTAGAAAGAACTGCAATGGAAGATCTACCGAGAATTCCAGAAAAATCAGATGATACAGCCGACAAGTCGGAATTACCTGTCCCACATGTTGAGTCGTTAATGTCGCGATGGCAAAAAATGATTGAGTCCAATAAGGGCAAGGAGTCAAAAGATGATGACGATGAAGACGATGAAGATGACGAAGATCTAGATTCTTCAACTATAGGTAACGCGCGGGGTAAAAGAAAAAGTAAAAAGCTCGGGCATACGTTGCGGGCATTTATGCCACAGGCAGAAAAGGTTACCGATAGCGATACTGAAGTTAAGCCTATTGAGACAATCGATGCAGATCAGAATGACCTTCAGCTTGCGCCCCAAGGAAGTCTACAAGATTATACTGAACAACGGCTATTCCAGGACAATGGTGCTGAGCCAAATAGAGAAGAAGCTGTGCAGTTTGAAGGTATTGAAATAGCACCTTCTGAGCCCGAAACTAGTGTCAATGATCCTTCTAATTACGAAATACCAAGCACCACGGTTGAGCAGGTAGTGACACATCCAATGCCCGAGCCAGAAAGTATCCAGCAAATTCTTCAGCGACAGGAAGAAATTCGCGCAGCAAATCTACCGTTTATACATAATCCTGATACTACGGGTACTATTGATCTGTCATCGAGCCAGCCAGCGAAAAGTAATGAGGTTTATACTAGGAGCCCGACAGGGGCATTGCTGGCAATTGATGCAGCCAACTACTTGTCTGCTCGTCATCGCGATAAGAAAAACATGAAAAAAGTAGATTCAGAATTCTCTAAGGTGAGACGTGAGCAATCAAAGCAAAATGATGAACTTGACTCACGTCTGTTGAGGCAAGAAAAACAACACAATCAATATATTCCAAAACCTGAGAAGTTAAAAGAGAGACCGCTGATAAAGTTAGAGTCTAGGATTGATAAAAATGACAACAAAAAAGTTGAAAAAATCACCTCCAATGAGAAAATTAAAGTAATTCCAGCGGAAATTAATCCAGAAGTACATCAGTATAATACGCCAAACGTTCGCGTTGAGCTGAGTCCAGAAAAAAGACGTCTTGGATTCGAAGAAACCCTCCATAAAATTTCAGAAGTCGGAACAGGAAATATAAAGAGTGAATTTGAATTTGAGCGTAGACATGAAGTTATGGATGAACCGGGCGGAAGTGCCGGTATGAAATATGGGGAAGTATCACCTGAATTTGACCATGTTGCGCAGATTACCCAAAGATCTTCAATTTCTAGTGATAGTACTAGTAAGCCTGTGCACGTTTTACCGTCAAAAACATCATCCGACGCCACCTATAAACAAGCTGCTGCCACAGGATTCTGGGGGGCAGTTGTGGGAATTATAGTGTTTATAATAATATATATGCTCAGTAGAGGTTAATTTGGTAGAATTAAAGGGTAAAGGAAATACGCATGTTTAAACTAGATGATAATTTATTGATAGAGCTCGGACTTGGCGGCTTGCCGCCAGTAGAAAAGAATAAGATGCTTAGTCATATCTATGAGACATTAGAGATGCGAGTAGGGATGAAGCTTGCTCAGCAAATGACCAATGAACAGCTCGATGAGTTTGAGGGTTATATTGACAGGAATGACGAAGCAGGTGCGTTAAAGTGGCTCGAATCTAACTTTCCTGACTATAAGCAAGTCGTTGCGAGCGAACTTGAAGCACTTAAAAGTGAGATAAAAACAGCTGCACCGCAAATTCTTGCAGCAAGTATGCAATCTGCCCAGCAGACACTTCCAGACGCTCCGCAACTATAATCTATAATCGACTCGAATATCCTGATAAGAACTCTTTGATGGTCATTTCATTTTTACCTAATGGCTTTAGTCGATCAATGACGAGGCCGCCATCTGCGGTAGTCACGGTCAATGAATCTTTTGTGACCAGTAGAGAACCGGCTTGACCTAGACCACCTTCAATTGGTATTGCATGTGCCTCTATTATCACCACATCTATGGATCCAAGTGTAGCCTTGCTTCCTGGCCAGTCACTAAATGCTCTGATTTGGCGGCTGAGTCTTTTGGCTGAGAGATCCCAATTTAGTACCCCGTCATTTTTATGAATCTGAATATCAGTGGTTGCTTCAGCCTCATTTTGAGGTATTGGAACCTGGGAATTACTAAATATCTGGTGAAGTGTTTCGACGATCATTCGACTTCCGATATCGAGTAATTTTTCGCTGAGACCTTGCTTGGTCTCTTTGCCCACTAACTCGACAATGCTTTGGTCATAAATTGGGCCTGCATCCATGGCGCGCACGAGCTGCATGATTGATACGCCTGTTTCAGTGTCCCCATCTAGAATTACGCTCTCAATTGGTGCTGATCCTCGATGTTTTGGAAGGAGTGAAGGATGAATATTAATGATCCCATATGGGAATAAATCGATAATCGATTGAGGTATAATTTGGCCATACGCGACAAGTACTCCAATATCGGCGTTCATTTCCTGTATTTGTTGCGTAATGTCACGCACATTATGAGGGCTTAAAAGAGGGATACCGTGTTTTTGGGCAACTATTGTGATCGGATTAATTTTTTGTTTCCTGGATGTCACATTACTTTGATTTGTAATAATTGCGGCAATGGTAAACTCAGCTTTAATGAGCGCTTTTATAGTCGGAGTAGAAGTTGTTACCCCTGTAGCAATTTGTTCATTGCCAAAGAATACGACTGTTTTTGATTTTTTTATCATAATCTAGTGCCTCAAGTTCACCCTTAGCTGTTAATTCATAGAAAGCATCTGGCGCATCTTTAATGTGGTCAACAAATAATATCCCATTTGTGTGGTCAACTTCATGTTGAATGACTCGACTCAGGAACCCCGTCGCGCTAAACCGAACAATTTTACCTTCTAGATCGGTAGCTTTAACACGAATTTTTGAATATCGAGGGACATATCCGTAGACTGATCGAATACTAAGACAACCTTCGTAGTCATATTCCATTTTACCTTCATACTTCACAATTTCAGGATTAATGAGTGGAGTGTATTTTGCTGGGGTTCCATGGTCAAAATCATCTCGCACGATCACTACTCGCAGTAAATGATCGATCTGTACGGCGGCCAGAGCTACGGTTACTTCATGATCCCTGCTCTTATCCCAATCAATGACAGCTAGTTCCATATCTTCAACAAGTTTTTTTATATCATCAGTAATGATCCCAACTCGTTTTGATCGTTTGCGGAGATGAAGATTGGGGAGCGTAATTATAGAATCTTTATTTGTGGCCATATTCATACAGTATAACAGATGACGTGGTTGTGCTGGGATAGCTATGATCAAACCCTAGATATAAGTAGATATTCTAAAGATTAAAGTAAGTTCGATGGGTCAATATCATAGCTCCAACCCGACGGAAGGTTAGAGATAATTGATAATAATTCAGATCGTTGCTTCGATTTAATAATTACCTGCCAATTAAAATTACCAGATGCTTTTTCGTTAAATCGAGGAGTTGGTCCTATTATCTGGGCATGAATAGCCATTGATCGTAATCGTTTTAGGAGGATATCGGATGCCTGTATAGCACTTTTCTGCGTTTTTCGGGCACAGGTTAACTTTAGAAGGTAACAAAATGGTGGGTACACATATTGTTGTCGTTCCAAAATCTGTTGATTATAGAACAGAGACCAGTCTTTTTGGAGTGCGGCTATTTGGGCAGTTCCATCAGGTGCATAGGTCTGTACAATGACAGTGCCATCGGTATGACCACGACCTACTCGACCTACTACCTGGGTTAATATCTGGTAGGTCTGTTCTTCGGCAGTGTAGTCAGGAAAATACAGGCTACTATCAGCAGCTACAACTCCAACTACTGCTAGATTTGGTAGATCAAGTCCTTTGACAAGCATTTGAGTGCCAACAATAATATCGACATCTCCGTTTGCTACTGCTTGGTAATTCTGATCAAATCGATCCAATTTTGAATTATCGGAATCAAATCGTTGAATTCTTGCATCGGGGAAGAGTCTTGTGAGCTGTTCTGTTATTGATTTTGTACCGATACTTCTAAAAATAATTTCCGAACTACCGCATTTTGGGCAAGAAACCACGGACGTCTGTTTATACCCGCATGTATGACATCGCATCGTGTGAGTATCGCCATGATAGGTCAAGGGGAGGTCACAAGAAGGGCACACTGCATGCCAATCACAATCTTGGCACAAGACAAGCCGTGCAGTGCCTCGCCTATTCAAAAATACAAGCGATTGTTTCTTATTTTGCTGTGCATGTTCGATGGCCTTGAGTAATGAGTCAGACAGAAAAGAGTTTCGGGTATAGCTTTTTTTATCTCGAGCATTCACGACTTCAATATGCGTTTTCGTTGATTTCCCACTAGCAAGACCTTCCATCCGTAAAATTGGAATATGCTTTTCTGTGGCAATGTAGTATTCGGTTATTGTAGGCGTTGCTGATCCTAGGATAAGTTTTGCTCCGTGGATATTGGCAAGAGCAGACGCAACTCGGATACTCGAATAGTAGGGGCTTTGTTCTTGCTTGTAGGCTTGATCATGAAACTCGTCAACGACTATAAGCTTTACATTTGGAATTGGTGCGAACAAAGCTGATCTCGGTCCAACAATCACGAGTGGGTTTTTAGAAGATATGATCCGTAGCCAAATATTCCTTCTTTCTTTGAGTGTTAGGTTTGAATGAATGATGACGATGGTAGCTTGAATAGTCTGTTGCAAATTGAGAACCATTTGAGGCGTTAAGCCAATTTCGGGCGTTAAAATAATGACATTTGAACCACCCGTTATGACTTCATGAGCAAGTTCCGCATATACTCTTGTTTTTCCTGATCCTGTATCGCCATGCAGTAGATACGTCTGGGCATCACTTTTGCGAATTTTTGTTAGCACATTCACCTGCTCATCGGAAAGTTGAGGTAGCTTTACCGCCTCCTTCGGTTTTTCGCTCTCTGACTTATCGAATTTGTTTAGCTTAGAAGGCATTAGGCTTGAGGGCACAAATAGTGACGCTGCAACGCTCGATGCTGATGGATAAAAGTTTTGCATCCATGCTAGCAACTGTAGGGATGCCCTTGGGATAGGGGCTTCGACTAGCAGGCGGATAACTTCTTTTGAAGCAAATGACGGCTTTGTAACCTCTTTAATAATGATTGCACTACTCTGAGTTGCCCTAAGCGGTACAAGTACTATTGACCCTAACGCAAGAGCATTGGGGCTGCTATACGTTAGTGCTTCTTTTCCATAATATGAGCTGCTTGTTACGAGCGTCTGATAGTACTTCATTTAGATCATTATATAGATAAAACCGTGGATAACTTGAATTCTGACATAAGAGCATATATACTTTCTACTACGTTGTTTGAATAACAATATAAAGCTTATGTTAGATGTATTTATAACCTCAAGAGTCCGCCGGAAGATCATAGTCGTGTACGCCAAGTACCCGGATTTCAAGACGCATGTTCGAGGGCTCGCAAAACTTATTAAAGAAGATGCTGGCAATATTCAGCGCGAATTAAAAAGACTCGAAAAAATCGGATTTTTGATATCTGAAAAACAAGGTAATACGAAAATTTATCACACGAATAAGCACTTTGCTATATTTAAAGAACTGCAAAGCATCGTCTTGAAGTCTCAAAGATTGAACCAGAAAAAGACGGGTCAATAGTCACTAAAGTTCAAAAAGCTTGCAGTATTCTCTCTGTTAGCGTATAATTTATCTCATGATTCAAGTAACACGCAAAGATTCAAAAGAATCGTTCGAAAACCTTCTCCGTCGTTTTAATCGCAAAGTGCAACAGTCTGGCGCACTTGCAATAGCTAAGCAGGCTCAATATTTTGAGAAGCCAATTAGCAAGACAGAACGACGAAAAAAAGCTATTGTTCGTAAAGAACGCAAAGCCGTTAAGGTTCAAAAACTCAAACTCGGCATTAAGTAGAGTTGAAATTCTATAAACAATACTCGGCCAAAAGCCGAGTATTTTTATTTTCAAGATGTAATACATAGAGGTGAAAAAACTTTAATCATCTGTTAAACTAACCGTATATGACGATAAAACAACAATTAGAAGTAGATATTAAAAATGCAATGCTGGCCGGGGACAAAGTACTAGTGACCACATTGCGTGGATTAAAGAGTGTGATTCTGTATGCTGAAGTTGCTTCGGGCGAACGAGAAAAAGGGCTTAGCGACGAGGTGGTAACGAGTCTATTGCAAAAAGAATCCAAGAAACGAGTCGAGAGTTCCGAGCTCTACCGACAGGGCGGTAATACTGCTATGGCCGATGCCGAGGATTTAGAGAAGACTATCATTGATGGTTACTTGCCAGAACAAATGTCAGAAGCTGACATAGCACTTGAAGTTGATAAAGAATTCAAGAATCGCAGTGCACCAACTATCAAAGACCTAGGTCAAGTAATCGGCGCAGTCAAAAAAGCATGTGGTAGCAATGCTGATAGCGCTATAATTGCGCGTCTAGTTAAGGAGAGGTTGCAGGGATGATTATATTTATGGGGGTTGCAGGTTCGGGGAAGAGCATCCAAGGTAGAATATTGGCAGATGAGCTAGCGTTACCTTGGCTCTCGACTGGAGAATTCTTACGAATGCTGGTATCGGGAGAAAGACGTAAAGATATGATTGCTGGAAAACTACTCTCAGACAATGAGATTATTGCGCTCGTACAAAGAATTTTTACAATCATTGATCCAAGTAAAGAATTTATTCTTGATGGGTTCCCTCGTACGACTGCGCAAGCCGACTGGCTGATAGGGCAAATAAAACACGGTCAGCTACATGCGACTGCAGTGATTCATCTTGTAGTTTCCAAGGAGGCTGTACATGAGCGGTTGCTATCACGTGGCCGTCCAGACGACACTATTGAGGCTATCGCAGAGAGACTGAGCGAATATGATCAAGCAGCTAAGCCAATACTGCAACATTTTACTGCTGCTGGGGTCCCTATCTTTGATATCGATGGATCAAAACCAGTTAAGGAAGTACAATCACAGATACTCTCAGTTTTAAAAGATAAAACGATACAAGCATGATTACTCGTGTAAAAACAAAGAGCGAAATTATCGCAATGCGACAAAGTGGCCAGAGACTAGGGCACGTTTTAAATCATCTTAGGAATACTGTTGAAGTAGGAATGAGCACAAAAGAAGTTGCCGATATCGCTCGTGACGAATTAGCCAGGGTTGGGGGTAAGCCTGCATTCTTAGGTATGTATGGCTTTCCGGATGTGCTCTGTATCTCATTAAATGATGAGGTAGTACATGGCATACCTCAGGCAAACAAGATCATAGAAGACGGTGATATTGTCAGTATGGACTTTGGCGTCAAGCTGGACGGAATGATAACGGATGCCGCAATAAGTGTTGTTGTTGGCACTACAGAAAAAACGTCGCGACGTAAACTCGTTGCTATTACCGAAGAAGCTTTGCTCGCAGGTATTGAAACCCTTCGAGATGGTGTTCGAGTAGGAACAATATCAAACGCTATAGAAAAAGTGTTAAATAAACATCATTACGGTATTGTACGCGACTTAGTTGGGCATGGTGTAGGGCACGAACTTCATGAAGAACCTAATATACCTAACTACGGAAAGTCAGATACAGGGATGATACTTAAGGCTGGCATGACGATCGCCATAGAACCTATGGCTACACTGGGTGGTTATGCAGTAGTAACCGACAGTGACGGATGGACCATCCGAACACAAGACTCTTCAGACTCTGCTCACTTCGAACACACAATTTTGATCACTCAAGACGGGTATGAAATCTTAACAAAAATATAGATTTCTTGTGAGTACAATACACAAGCGGTATACTTTGTATTATGCGTGAACAAAACTCACAGAATTATATCGGTATAGACATAGGTAGTGGCACTGTCCGATGTGTCATCGGATCGCTCGAAACCCAAGACGAAACAAGTATTTTATCGGTTATCGGCTTTGGGAGTTCTCCAAATAGTGGCATGAGAAAAGGTGTGGTTGTACGGGTTGATGATGTCGTCGACGCGGTTATACAGGCGATAACGGAAGCAGAAAGAGTTTCTGGTGTGCATGTAGGAGCAGCAACGATTAATGTTAATGGTGCACAAGTTCAAGGTACTAACTCAAGAGGGGTTATTGCGATTAGTGCCGGTAATCGCGAAATAACCGTCGACGATAGAATGCGTGTCGAAGAAGCAGCAACTATCGTAAAGCTTCCACCTAATCGTGAAATTATCCAAGTATTTGCCAAGAATTACCGTCTAGATGGCCACGATAATATAAAAGACCCCGTTGGAATGCAGGGTGTGCGCCTTGAAGTAGATACTCATATCGTTACCGCATCGACTCCGGCTCTTCGAAGTCTTGATCTTGTTCTAGAAAAAGCTAATGTACGGACTTCGCACCATACGATTTCTAGTCTTGCTGCTGCAGAAGTTGTATTGACGCGCCAGCAAAAGGAATCAGGAACTGTCCTCATTGATATTGGCCTCGGAACGACAAATCTCGTTGTCTTAGAGGAAGGTGAAGTGCAACACGTCGCGGTACTACCAATTGGAGGAATGAATATTACGAATGACTTAGCGATAGGTCTCAAGACTGATCTTGATATAGCGGAAATCGTAAAACTACAACATGGTGGACTCGGAAAGTATTCTAAAAACGGACCGATTTCAGTGATTGTCCAAAAAAACAGATATGAATTTGACGCTGAAGAAGTCCATATGATTATTGAAGCACGAGTAGATGAGCTTTTTGAGTATGTCGATAAGGAATTAAAGAGAATTCAACGTTCACGTAAACTGCCAGGGGGAGTCGTACTTGTCGGAGGAACGGCGAAACTACCTGGCATAGCTGATTTTGCTAAAGATAAGCTTGAATTGGCGGCTCGTGTAGGCAAGCTCCAGCCAATTGCGGGAATTATGGATTCCATTCAAGATCCAGCATCGTTTAGTGCAGTAGGGCTTATGCAGTTAGACATGTTGCTTGGTGGTACACAAGAGTCTGAGAGCCAAAGCAAATCAGTAATCGATGTTTCTAACCTCTTTGACGGTATGTTGAAGCGTTTTCGTAAGTAATCTGCACACAATTAATATGTACACAGCTAGCATCAGGACCTAGCGGAGTTCAATAGTTGTTCATTGATAGAGTTTGCATATTGAAGTATACTTTTGATGTAATAAAGAATGAGTTCAAGGAATATACAATGCCACAAGTCGCTCCAGTAATAGAAACATTTGCACGAATTAAAGTTGTTGGCGTCGGTGGCGCTGGCGGCGCTGCAGTTAATCGCATGATTGAATCAGGGGTAGACGGCGTAGAGTTTATCGTAGTCAATACTGACGCACAAGCTCTTCATTTCTCTAAAGCATCTACAAAGATTCACATTGGCAAAGACACTACTAGGGGGCTCGGTGCCGGTGCAGATCCGAGCATCGGAGAAAAAGCGGCTATCGAATCTCGTGATGACATCAAAAAAGCGATAGAAGGTGCTGATATGGTGTTTATAACACTCGGTGCCGGTGGCGGGACTGGTAGTGGCGCTGGTCATGTCGTTGCTGAAGTCGCCAAAGAACTCGATATTTTAGTCGTTGCTTTTGCAACAAAACCGTTTGCTTTTGAAGGAGAGCGCAGACGTAAAAATGCTGAGACAGCAATTGATAATCTGCGTGGTAGTGTCGACACACTTATAATCATTCCAAATGATAGACTATTGCAAACAATCGATAGACAAACACCGCTTCTAGAAGCTTTTAAAGTTGCCGACGACGTGCTTCGACAGGGTGTCCAGGGAATTTCAGACTTAATTACGGTTCATGGACTTATAAACCTCGATTTTGCCGATGTTAAAACTGTCATGAGTAATGCAGGAACAGCCCTTATGGGTATTGGGCGGGCGAGTGGCGATAACCGAGCAATTCAAGCTGCACAACAGGCTATTGAATCGCCACTCTTAGAGGTTTCTATCGATGGAGCTCGTGGTGTTCTGTTTAATATTATTGGCGGCAATGATATCTCAATGCATGAGATTAATACTGCGGCCGAAACTATTACAGCAGCCGCAGATCCTGATGCCAATATTATATTTGGTGCCACCATTAACCCTGATATAGTCGGCGAACTAATCGTGACGGTTGTTGCTACCGGTTTCGACGCAACCTATTTTACGAAACAAGCTAAAAAAATAGAACCATCGGCTAAAGAATCATCTGAACCTGTAAAGAAATCAGACGAATCAGAAGATGTTTCAAATATTGACATGAATCTCAGTGAGCCAATGAGCGACAGTAGTGAAAGTCATGATTTTCATAGTGAGCCATCAATCCCAAATATTTGGTCAATAGATCACGCCGAAGATACGAACACTGACGAATCAGATAACCAACCAGCTATTGAAGAGGATGAACTTGAGAAGCCATCGTTCTTACGACGACTCAAGAATCGTCGTTCTAATAAAGACGATACTAACGCATAAGACCAGACTATCCCTTATGAGTGGGCAGGAGCGTATTAAATATTACAGCAACAATACACTTGCATTACGCTATAGCTATAGCTATGATAGTAAGCATAGACGCTATATATAGTAGTATGTATCAGTGCCATTGTACATTGAGATTGAATATGAGAGAGTTGAGAACATGAAGTGTAGCCAATGCCAGCAAGTAGAGACAAAAGTAATTGAATCCAGAGATGTATCTGATGGCGAAGCAATTCGCAGAAGAAGAGCATGTCTGAAATGCAGTTACCGTTTTACGACATATGAACGCATTGAACGCCCGCAACTTATCGTCGTGAAGAACAACGGTATTCGTGAGATTTTCAATAGAGATAAACTTCTCGGTGGATTGTATAGGGCGTGTGAAAAAACAGCAGTAGCTAGTTTTGATCTTGAACGACTAGTGTCTGAAGTTGAACATGAATTATATAACTCTAGCGACTCAGAAGTTCCAACATCTAAAATAGGTCAACTTGTCATGGACAGACTCGCATTACTCGATGAAGTGGCCTATGTACGATTCGCCAGCGTGTATCGTCGGTTCAAAGATATTGCAGGCTTCGAAAAAGAACTTTCTCAAATTCGAGACCAAAAAAACAGAGATCGTCAAAAATAATTTGTAGTTTTTTTGACGGCTCCCCACTATGTTCATAAGCATGTATAATCGACCATGTATTAGAGGATAGCGGGGAGCAGGCAAGCGTATAGTGAGAGCATACGATAATTGCAAACTCTAACAAAAACAACAAATATAACTAAATAGTGAGGGTACTATTATGGGACAAACGACAATCCTGGGTCACAGGAGGCTGTTCACTCAGCCAAAAACTAAAGGGTACGATGCATTAAAGTGGATCAAGACAGATTCAATTATCGTCAATCCGATGCTGGGTAAACCGGTCTTCGAACAAAAAGACGTTGAATTTCCAGAAGGGTGGTCTTTGAACGCCATCAATATTGTCGCCCAAAAATATTTTACTGGCACACCGGGTACAAAAACCCGAGAATCCTCACTTCGCCATCTTATTGATAGAGTCGTAGACACTGTCGCAAGACAAGGTCTGCAAGAAGGATATTTTGAGAGTTCTGACGAAGTTGAAGATTTCACTCAAGAACTTAAATACGTATTAGCCACGCAACGAGCGGCATTTAACTCTCCTGTTTGGTTCAATATTGGGGTACCAAGCCGCGCGCAGCAGGCGAGTGCTTGTTTCATTTTGGCCGCAGAAGATACTATGCCAGCAATTTTGAATTGGTATAAAGAAGAGGGAATGATCTTTAAGGGCGGTTCCGGTTCTGGTATCAACTTGAGCAATATTCGCTCATCTGTTGAAAAGCTCGGTAAGAGTGCTGGTACTGCTTCTGGTCCACTAAGTTTCATGCGGGGCGCTGATGCCTCTGCTGGAGCAATCAAGAGCGGTGGAAAGACTCGAAGAGCAGCCAAAATGGTCATCTTGAATTCAGATCATCCAGATATTCTTGAATTCATCTGGTGCAAGGCTATCGAAGAGCGAAAAGCTCGTGCACTTCAAGAATTCGGTTTTGACATGAGCCTAGATGGTAAGGATTCTTTCTCGGTCCAGTACCAAAATGCTAATAACTCAATGCGCGTATCTGATGATTTTATGATCGCCGTAGAGAATGATGCCGATTGGGACTTGAAGGCGGTCACATCAGGTGCTGTCGTGAAGACAATCAAAGCTCGAGATTTATTCCGTCAATTTGCAGAGGCAGCATGGGAATGTGCTGATCCAGGCATGCAGTTTGATACGACGATTAACGACTGGCACACAACGCCCAACGCTGGACGGATTAACGGATCAAACCCGTGTAGTGAATATATGCACCTTGATAACTCGGCATGTAATCTTTCGAGCATTAACCTCCTTAAGTATTTGAACGACGACTTTAGTTTTGACATCGAAGCTTTCAAGCATACGGTCGAACTCATGTTCACAGCCCAAGAAATTCTTGTGGGCTACTCAGAGTACCCAACAGAGAATATCAACAAAAATGCTCGAGCATACCGCGAGCTCGGTCTTGGTTACGCCAACTTGGGAGCGCTTCTTATGGCTCAAGGACTTCCATATGATTCAGATGATGGTCGAGCTCAAGCAGCTGCAATTACTGCACTCATGACAGGTCATGCTTATGCAACAAGTGCACGTATGGCACGTCGTGTCGGACCATTTGCAGGATTCCATAAGGATCAAGAGGGAATGATTAGAGTTCTCAAGAAGCACCGAAAAGCTGTTTCAGAAATAGACGCTAGCCTCGTTGCCGAAGACCTATTGAGTGCTGCTGCATCTTCATGGGATGAGGCTGTTGAGCTTGGTCAACTCTATGGTGTCCGTAACTCACAAGCAAGCGTCTTGGCTCCTACAGGCACAATTGGTCTGATGATGGATTGTGACACTACCGGTATCGAACCTGATCTCGGACTTGTTAAGGTGAAGAAATTAGTCGGTGGTGGCACTATGCATATCGTAAACCAAACAGTCCCTCGAGCACTTACGGCACTTGGCTACACTAATAAACAGAATGATGAGATTATTGCCTACATAGATGTCGAGAAGACAATTACCGGGGCGCCTCATTTGAAGCCAGAACACCGAGCAGTCTTTGCTTGTTCAATGGGTGACAACTCTATTCATTACCTTGGCCACGTCAAGATGATGTCGGCAGTTCAACCGTTCTTATCTGGTGCAATTAGTAAGACCGTCAATATGCCAGAAGACGCTACAGTGGAAGATATTGAGCAACTCCATATTGATGCCTGGAAGCTCGGCCTCAAGGCAGTTGCCGTCTATCGCGACAACTGTAAAGTCGGGCAACCACTGAGCATGGCTAAAAAAGAAGGAGCCGAGGAAAAACCTGCAGCTTCTTCGATCGAAGATAAGATAATCGTAAAAGGTACCGTTCGACGATTACTTCCAAAACGACGTACTAGTAGCACCTATAAGTTCCATATTGCAGATTTGAGCGGGTTCTTCACGGTCAGTGGCTGTTCATCAATGTGTCAAAACAGGGTTCAACACTATCTGGGCTCATGGATTCATTCGCTATAAGCGTAAGCCACGGCTTACAATACGGCGTACCTCTCAAGAGCTACGTCAAGACGCTGCGAGGCACAAGTTTTGCACCAGCTGGCATCACAGACGATGTAGAGATTAGAACCGCAAGTTCTATCACTGACTATATTATCCGTCGTCTTGCGCTCGATTACCTATCGTTTGACGATCGTTTAGAGCTCGGACTCGCATCGCTCGATGATATGCCTGACATGCAGACAAGTCTACTCGTAGAAAAGACGACCGATGATCAGCCTACTCAGGCGTCACAGCAGTCAGAGGTACCTGCACCTGTAGAGACTTCAGTTAAGACCAGTACGAAGTCGGGAGATGACACAGCACCACTCTGCTATAGTTGCGGTAACCAAACCCAACGCTCAGGCTCGTGTTATGTGTGTACTTCTTGCGGAAGTACTACCGGCTGTAGCTAGTCTCAGCGACGCCTATAGGGTCATTCGATGCACTCCTCGGTGTTTAACCTAAGGAGTGCATTTTGAATATCGGCTTTGGGCGCCGAGTGAAAAGCGTTAGAATAATACATATGAAAGTTATAATACTCTATCATCCAGTCTCTGAAAGTGCTCGAGTTGTAGAAGATTTCGCTCGCGATTTCGCTCGTCAAACATCGCATGAACTAGAGCTCATTAGTCTAGAATCTCGAGATGGGGCAGCTGCGGCATCGTTGTATGATATCGTCCGATATCCAGCAATTCTGGCCTTGAGTAATAGCGGTGAGATTCTTCGCTCTTGGCAGGGTCCCGTCTTGCCATTAATGAATGAATTAATGTACTACATCCAAGACTAGGTTTTCGTGCATGCCATGACTTGCCGGAGATAAGCAGATAGAGTATAGTAAAAATTACAAATGCATTCTGTTCACAGATAAGTGGCTATCACCCACGAAGCAGCTGAAAGAAACGGTAACACGTAGTAGACTCAGCCGGACCGCCCGTAATAGCGATAAGTAAGAGCCAAAAAGAATCACTTCTTTTGGAAGCCAGATGGTACCTCCCCTTGATAACACTTGCGGGATCTGGCAGCTAAAAGAAGTGATTTTTCTATGTAAGGAGAAAATATGAAGTTTAAAGCAGGATCAAGAAGGCGAGCACTCGAATATGAAAAAGACCTCGTTGATTATTGGAAGAAGAACAAGACCTTTGAAAAGTCGGTAGAAAACCGTCCTAAAGATAATTCATTTGTTTTCTATGATGGTCCTCCGTTTATTAGCGGGTCTCCACATCACGGAACTCTTCTGAGCTCAATTGTTAAAGATGTAGTTCCACGGTATCAGACCATGAAAGGCAAGCGGGTTGAGCGTGTTTGGGGTTGGGATTGTCATGGTTTACCGGCAGAGCGTTTTACAGAGAAGAAACTCGGAATTCATAGTCGCGAAGAAGTACTAGAATATGGAATTGAAAAGTATATCGTGGCTTGCCGAGAAAATATGGTTCAGACCAGTAGCGAGTGGGAAGATACCGTAGATCGTATCGGTAGATGGGTAGACTTCAAGGGTGCCTATAAGACCATGGACAAAGACTACATGGAGTCTGTTTGGTGGGCTTTTAAGGAGCTATACGAGAAGGGTAAGATTTACGAAGGCGAGAAAGTCCTGATGTATTGCACCCTTGATGCAACACCTCTGAGCAAGGCGGAAGTAACTATGGATGCTGGCGCCTATCAGGACGTCACTGATCCAAGTGTTTACGTAAAATTCAAGCTCATTGATAGCGATGCATATTTGTTGGCGTGGACTACTACACCCTGGACCTTACAAGCAAATACTGCCTTAGCGGTAAATCAAGATATTGACTATGCGGAAGTTGTCATAGATGGTCAGACGTTAATACTGGCTGAAGAGCTCCTAGATAAAGTTTTAACTGACGAAAAACACAACATTTTGGATTATAAAAAAGTCAGGGTACTAAGTGGCCAAGAATTAGTCGGCAAAAGTTATGAGCCTTTGTACGCTAATTATGGTAAAAATGCGCATACAATTTGGAATGCCGAATACGTAACTACCGACAGTGGAACTGGTATCGTGCATCTTGCACCTGCATATGGAGAAGAAGACTTTGCGCTTGCTTTGGAAAAGGGCATTCCAGTTGTCCACGTACTTGATGCGAATGGTAATTACACTGAAGGAGACTGGGCTGGACAGAATGTATGGGAAGTAAATAAACCAATAGCCAAGGACCTTAAAGAACGCGGTGTTGTCTGGAAAATCGACTACTACCGCCATAGTTACCCACATTGCCATCGCTGTGGGACGCGCCTCATGTACCGCGCCCATCCGAGTTGGTTCATGGATATCGACTCTCAGCGCCAAACCATGCTTGAGCAAAACGGAAATGTTAATTGGTTTCCTGAGCATGTAAAAAATGGCCGGTTCGCAAAGACAATAGAGCAGGCGCCAGATTGGAACATTTCTCGTGATCGATTCTGGGCGACGGCTATGCCTGTCTGGAAGGGGACTGATGAGAATGGCGCAGAACACGTTAAAGTTGTCGGGAGTTATGCGGAACTAAAAGTACTATCAGGCAAGGAGCTTGACGACTATCACCGTCCTTGGGTTGACGATATCACCTTTGAAATTGACGGTGTCCAGTATTCGCGGATAGATAAAGTCATGGATAGCTGGTTTGAAGCAGGCAGTATGCCCTTTGCCCAGTTCCATTATCCGTTCGAAAACAAAGAGAAGTTTGAACAAAATTATCCTGGTGATTTCATTGTAGAATACATCGGACAAGTACGTGCCTGGTTCTATTATATGCATTCAATGAGTGTGGCACTTTTCGGAGGTAACTCATTCAAGAATGTAATCGTCACTGGTAACGTGGCAGGTAATGATGGCCGCAAAATGAGCAAGAGTTACGGTAACTATACGGATCCAAACGAGCTTATGGACAAGTTTTCAGCTGATAGTCTTCGATTTCTCTTGAGTTCAAGCCCGTTACTTAACGGGGAAGACTTCACGCTACAGGACAAGGAGGTAGGGGATGTTGCACGCAAATTGTCTATGATTTGGAATATGTACGACTTCTTTACGATGTATGCCGAAGTTGATGGCTGGGAATGGGACGGGAAACATGATGATCCTACCGAGCTTTGCAATAACCCTCTTGATACCTGGATTATTAGCAGAGTACACCAGCTAACGGCAGAAGTAGAAAAACACATCGACGGATACGATATACCAAACGCAATGAAACCAATTTTACCATTTATTGATGATGCCAGTAATTGGTATGTCCGCCGCAGTCGACGAAGATTTTGGAAAAGCGATGAGGCAGAGGATAAGAATGATGCCTATCACACGCTACACTACGTCCTGACGCAGCTTTCGATAGTATTGGCTCCATTCACCCCATTCTTGGCTGAAGAGCTGTACAGGAAGCTTACAGGCGGTGAATCGGTTCACCTATTGGATTGGCCAATAGCTGGGCATATTAACGAGCTATCAATATCGCACATGCAGACTGTTAGAGAACTCATTAACCAAGGGTTGTCGCAGCGAGCAGCCGCAGGTATTAAAGTCAGGCAGCCGCTTAAAAAGGTCTCGGTACATGGTGTGAGCGATCTAGCGCCTGAGTTGATCGAGATAATTACCGAAGAGCTTAATGTTAAAGAAGTCAAAGTTGTAGAAGCTACCAATCCAGACGCTGAAATCTCGGCAGAAATTGACACATCTCTCAACGCTGAATTACGCCAAGAAGGGCTTATGCGAGAAATTGTCCGACAGATTCAAAACGCTCGTAAACAAGCTGGATTGGATGTCGATGATCGTATCAATCTGGACCTTAGTAGTACTGTTGACACGGTAACTGAGGCGGTAAAAGTTTTCGAAAAAGAGATAAGTGCTGAGACTCTCGCAACAACGCTGTCTAGCAAAAAAGTAAGCTACGACTACGAGGAAACAGTTAAGGTCGAAGGACATGAGTTGATAATTAGTTTGGGCAAGGTCTAAGACTCTTTACAGCGGGCCCTCAATCTGTTAAGATCTATTGGTATAACTTTTTCTAAGAAAGAATGTAATGCGCAACACTAAAAAAGCAGTTATCGCTACAGGCGGAAAACAATATCTAGTAACTGAAGGCCAAACTCTTGAAGTTGAGCTTTTGAACGATGATGAGAAAACGGCTAGTTTCGTTCCTCTCATGGTGATTGATGGTGATAATGTTGCTGTTGGTACTCCTGAAGTAACCGGATCTAAGGTACAAGCCGAGATCGTAGAACAGCAGATCCTCGGAGACAAAGTTCTCGCAATCCGCTACAAAGCGAAAAAGCGCGTTCATAAAATCCACGGACACCGACAACGCAGTACTGTTATCAAGATCACCAAGATAGCCTAAGCGTACACTGTACCCCTGCAAACAATGAACACCCCAACTGGGGTGTTTTTTAATCCTACGTAAACCATTAGTATTATACGGCTAGCTCTTTAATCTCTATCAATGTGTACTGGCGAAAGAAGGCTTAAAATGATAGGCTAGAAGCATTAGGGAAAACAAAATGGGAAAAATAATTGCAGTCTTAAACCAGAAGGGCGGTGTCGGTAAAACGACGACTGTCATTAATCTTGCAGCCTACTTAGCTAAGCTAGGGCGTTCAGTGCTGATAGTCGATCTTGATCCTCAGGGAAATGCAACAAGTGGTTTGGGTCTTGAGAAACAGCATTTAGACAGTACGGTGTATGATGTCCTGTTTGGAACAATTCCTGCATCAGGACTTATTACTGAGACTGGTCTAGCCGGCGTCCATATCATGCCGACTAATTCTCAACTTGCCGCAGCTGAGGTAGATTTAGCCAGTGAAGAAAAACGAGAATTTAGGCTCAAGGTAGCATTAGCGGATGTTATATATGACTATGTATTGATCGACTGCCCACCATCGCTTGGTCTATTGAGTCTCAATGCACTCACTGCTGCAAACTTGGTATTGGTCCCTGTTCAAGCCGAATACTATGCGTTAGAAGGACTTGGCCAATTACTTGATGTTATCCAACGAGTACGAGCTGGGTTAAATAGTTCATTAGAACTTCTGGGGATAGTCATCACAATGTATGATGCCCGTACTTCATTGTCTGAGCAAGTTGTAGCTGAAGTAAAAAAACACTTTAATACGAAGCTCCTTAAGACCGTTATCCCTCGTAATGTTCGACTGGCAGAAGCACCTAGTTTTGGTAAATCAATCCTAGAGCACGATAAATGGTCTAAGGGTGCAAGAAGTTATAAGAATCTAGCAAAGGAGATTGATAATCGTGTCAGCAAGTAAATTAGGTCGAGGTTTTGATTCACTTATACCGAAAAATTTTGATACGTCTATTTTGTCTTCGGAAGATAATCGTATACAAAATATATCGATTGCTGCCTTGCAAGCAAATCCGGAACAGCCTCGGGTACACTTTGACGAAGAAAATTTGAAAGAATTATCTCAATCTATAAAACAACATGGCATCATCCAGCCACTCGTGGTGACTCCGAATGGCGAGAAGTACTATATTATTGCGGGGGAGCGAAGATGGCGTGCAGCAAAATTATCTGGGCTCAAGACGGTACCGGCTATAGTCAGATCCGCTGAGCAACTTGAACGTCTAGAGCTCGCTTTAGTAGAGAATGTGCAGCGAGTAAATTTATCTCCACTCGAACAGGCGGTTTCGATAGAATATCTACACCAGCAGTTTAGTCTCGATTACGCCACTATCGGTACTCGACTCGGTAAGGCAGCTGCAACAGTCCAAAACAGCGCACGGTTATTGCAATTACCCGATGAAGTGCAACAAGCGCTCAGAGATGAAAAGATTTCTGAAGGTCACGCCCGAGCAATTCTGGGCATAAAACTCGACACAGACAGAATACATTTATTGAAATTAATCATTCAAAAAAAATGGTCTGTCCGAGAAACTGAGCGTTACGTGGTTGCGCACAAAAAAGGAACTACCAGCAGTACAGGTGCGGAGAAGAAAGTTGCCACCACATCCCCCCAGACTGAACGATTGACTAAATACTTAAAAACACCCGTTACACTTCGAAGAACTGCCAAAGGCGGGAAATTAGAGATAAAATTTTCAAGTGAAGCAGAGTTAAAACGATTGATTTCGATAATTTCTAAGTAAACTGTTTGCTAGAAAGATTGACCAGATTTAAACGGATATACTCTGAGAGATAGTTTGCCGACAACATCAGTAAGCGGGACTGGCCCAAAAGCTCTTGAATCTAATGAATTTGGGCGGTTATCTCCGCAAACAAATATAGAGTCAGTTGGGACAACTAAGTCGATATCACCCGAAGTATTGGTGATTACTTTGCCATATTTATTTTCTTCGTCGGGTTTAAAACCTTCAGGATGCTCTTCGTTATAAACCGTAACTACACTTTTCTTG
The DNA here is from genome assembly GCA_026395435.1 of Candidatus Saccharimonadota bacterium. GTDB lineage: Bacteria > Patescibacteriota > Saccharimonadia > Saccharimonadales > AWTP1-31 > JAPLYT01. The sequence goes on along the minus strand of JAPLYT010000012.1, from coordinate 137,045 downwards.
ACGGTGATTCTTTCTCCTGGCAAGGCGATTACGCGCTTAACAAGCTGCCGGGGTTTATCCGTACCGAACTCAAAACTGTCGTGACGAGTAAAAATTATAATATCCGTTCGCTTTGGGATGTATGGTTTTCGAGTAATTTTAGCAATTGTTCGAGGTAATTTATACACAATTAGTCGATCATGATTCTGAAGCGTTGTTTGCATACTCGGGCCGTCAACTTCATACGACTGAAATACGAAGGCAGTAAGGCTTAGAGCGATGAGAGGAGCAATAACTAAGATAGCGACTGTAGAAAGGATGCCTTTAATCGAATCTTTCTTACTATTCGAATCACTCTCTTCTGGGTTATCTTGATCGACTATACCACTTGTTTGTTCGTTGGATACAACGCTAACTTGCGGTGTTTCTGGCTCTGGTACTTCATTGGTATTTTGTGGAGGCATATGAAAGTACTATACTCGAAATTACTATATCGTGCACGGAAAAAACGGTAATGATTCTAATCGTACACATTGCAGGTTATTTGATATAATAGTAGCTACACTATGGGAAAAATAACAGCAAGAATTAAACCAGCAGCAGGTTTTTCACATATCGTTCATATTGGACTAACGAGCTTATTGCCGGCACTCGTATTTATTTTTGTACGAACTGGGTTTATCCAAATTGCAGCAAGTTTAATTTTGCTCAGTAAATGGCGAATGTTTTCGGTTAAACCACGACATTGGCCAGCAAACATACGCGCTAACGCGGTAGATATAATAGTAGGTATATCAGTATTAGTTTTTATGACTCATACCGATTCCCAGCTAATACAACTTGTATGGACAGCAGCTTACGGATTTTGGCTCTTAACGATAAAGCCGATGGCTACGTCTCTCGGCGTTTCTTTACAGGCATTAATAAGTCAGGCAATTGGCTTATCTGCAATTTTTATTGCATGGGGTCAGGCTTCATCACTGGTTCTTATTCTACTCACTTGGATCATTTGTTATAGCGCAGCACGCCATTTTTTTGCTGGTTTCGAGGAATCAATGTCGAGATATTTGGCAGGGGCTTGGTCTTATTTCGGAGCGGCCCTCGTTTGGGTGCTATGCCACTGGCTAATTTTTTACGGTGCGATCGCTCAGCCCGCGCTTCTTTTGTCTGTACTCGGTTTTGGGCTCGGCGGTATCTATTATCTTGAAAAAACTGATAAATTATCTGTTTTACTGAGGAGACAAATTATCTTCGTCGTAATATCGGTCATCATCATCGTACTATTGTTTTCTGACTGGGCTGATAAAACAATTTAATTAATCTATGTTATAGGGGGGTATGTATGGAAGTGCTAAAAAATAATCAAAATTCTAAGCAGCGGTTTAATCGTTTCAAGCAAATAAACACTGCTGCAAGTAAAAAAATGTTTGACCGGCTATTTTTACTTCTTCTATGTCTTAGCGTTGGGTTTATCGGTGGTCGATTCGGTTCTGCGGAGTCACATAATTCGGGGAATTCATCTACAAGCGTTACAAAAAAAGTAGTAGTAAATGAGAGCAGGCTTATTAACGACATCGCAAAAGATGTTGGGCAGAGCGTGGTATCTGTAGATGTTACTTCAAAATCGAATACTCAAAATATATTTGGACAAAGTTATGGCGACCAAAAGAGTGCCGGAACAGGTTTTATTCTTAACGAAGACGGTGTCATAATCACTAATCGTCACGTAGTCCCAGTAGGCACTAACTCGGTAAGTGTTACGTTATCTGACGGAACTAAATTAGATAAAGTTGACGTCATTGGCCGAACGAACGACTCAGATAGTCTAGACGTAGCATTCCTAAAAATTACGGATAAAAAAGGCAAAACACTTGTCCCCGTGAAACTTGCCGATTCAAGTAAGGTCTTGGTTGGCGACAAGGTTGTCGCAATCGGGAATGCACTTGGGCAATTTCAAAACACTGTTACTGCAGGGATAATATCAGGATTCGGCAGAAACCTAGAGGCGGGAAGCGAGAGTGGGGGCGGTACTGAGACATTACAGAACTTATTCCAAACAGACACAGCTATAAATCCCGGTAATTCAGGCGGTCCGCTTGTCGACGCAAACGGCGAAGTTATCGCCATTAATACTGCAATTGCAGGCAACGCAGAGAATATTGGATTCGCAATCCCGATAAACGATGTACAAGGGTTAATTAAGAGTGTGTTAGAAAAAGGTAAACTGATACGGCCATTCCTTGGAGTTCGATACATCTCATTAACCGATGACTATGCGTATCAATTAAACCTACCTGTAAAGAGGGGCGCCTATCTTGAATCTCAAGATGGTGTTTCTGTGGTGATTCCCGGTAGTCCCGCAGAAAAAGCTGGACTTAGGGCTAAAGATATCATTCTCTCTATAGATAAAGTGAACATTGATGAAAAGAATAGTCTTACATCAATTTTGGGAAGACGAAGTGTTGGTGACTCTATAGTTTTAAATATATTGAGGGACGGCAAGGAGGTCTCACTAAAGACAGTACTTCAAGCGGCACCCGAGCAGTAGCTGGAGTATTGACTCAAACTATCCTTGCTGGAATAGTTGAATGAATCCAATATTCTGTTTGAGTATAAATCCTTTTGCTTCTGCATGCGTTTGGATTCGTGCATGTTGCCTGGGCTCTGACTCTAGAAGTAAATAACCTCCAGGCACTAAAGTTTTTTCCGTAATTTGATCTATGAGGGAATATATTAGATCAAGCCCATCATTGTCTGCGAAAAGGGCTAATGAAGGTTCGAAATTTGCATCAGGTGAAACGGGTTGATTATTGGCTACATAGGGAAGATTGGCAATTATACAATGAGCTGGCTCCGTTAATCCTGTGAGTAAGTCTCTGTGACTGAATTCGACGCTACCATTCAGTGACTTATTGTTTTTAGTCGCAATTATAAGTGCATCTGGATCAATATCATAGCCATGCACGCGGGCAGAAGGGTATTCGAGCGAAGCTGTAATTGCCAGAGCCCCCGAACCTGTTCCAACATCAATTATTAACGGATCATTAGGAAGTTGAAGCGTCTTCAGGATGTCGATAATTGTTTCTGATTCAGGTCTCGGAATGAGTACCCTGGGAGACACAATAAAATTTCTGCCATAAAACTCTTTTGAACCACAAATGTATGCAATAGGTTCATGTATTTTCCGCCTCGTAATATATGCATTAAGTTGTTCTATTTGGGCCTCTGTAAGAAGTGAATCGTCATGGCTGAGAATAAAAATGCGGTCTTTTTTAAGAACGTATTCTAGAAGAATGAGGCAATCGAGACGGGCTGACGTGATACCCTCGTTTAGTAAAACAAGGGTGCTTTGTTTAAGCCAATCAGCTATTTTCATTATGGATCAACTGTTGTTCGTACAATTGGAGCGCCTCGATAAGATCATCAATCTCCCCATTTAAGGCACCGGGAATGTTACTGCGACTATAGCCAATGCGATGGTCGGTTATCCGATCTTGAGGGAAGTTGTAGGTCCGGATTTTTTCACTTCTATCACCTGAACCGACAAGTTTTTTGCGAGCATCCGATAGTTGCTTTTGCTCTTCATCGATCTTGATCTGGAGAAGGCGAGACCGAAGCACACCCATAGCCTTATCTTTATTTTTGATCTGAGATTTCTCATCTTGGCATGTAACTACTAAACCGGATGGTATATGGGTGATCCTAACGGCAGAATCGGTTGTATTCACGCTCTGTCCTCCGTGGCCACTACTTCGATAGACGTCGATACGGAGGTCTTGAGGACTTATTTCTATATCTGTTTCTTCTGCTTCGGGCAGAATCGAGACCGTTACGGTACTAGTATGGATTCTGCCTTGTGATTCAGTGCTTGGCACTCTCTGGACTCGATGGACGCCGGCTTCAAATTTTAATACTTTAAATACATCCACTCCACGAACGGCAAAGACTACTTCTTTGAATCCGCCAACTTCATTGACGTTTTCGTTTATGAGTTCCACTTTGAAGTTTTTCGTCTCACACCAACGGGTATACATTCTAAATAGATCTCCGGCAAATAAGCTCGCTTCGTCGCCTCCGGCTGCTCCTCGAATTTCTACTATTGCGTCACGTTCATCATTAGGGTCTTTTGGAGTCAGCAGGAGGGCTAGTTCTTGTTCGGCTTTTTCGATAGAAGCAGTTAACTCATCAAGCTCTTCTTTGGCCATTGCGGCAATATCTGCGTCAGAATCTTGGCTCATAGTGTTTGCTTCTAGGCTATGTTCCTTGAGTTCTGTAATTGCATTGAAGAGTTGAAGCGTCTTTTCAAGCTCGCTCGATCTTTTTGCCATCTTGGGATAGTTTTTGGAACTAAAAATAGCAGGATCTTGTAGTTGTTCCTGTAGGATATTGAATTCTTCTTGGAGATGTTGTTGTTTGCTATTCATGATTTCTATGTCTGCTTAGGTAGTATAAAAGAAAACAGCCAGAAAGATATAATTCTGGCTGTTTTTAATGAATGTAGCTATTTTGCGTCGACAGTGTCGGCGTTTTTACGGACACGAACTTTGTTCGCTTTGGCGATAGACGCTTCTTTACGCTTTGCAGCAGCATCTTGACGAGCCTTGAATCGGTCAACTCGACCTTCAATGTCGATCATCTTTTCTTGACCAGTGAAGAATGGATGTGAGGCGCTGCTGATATGGACTGTTATAAGAGGGTATTCGTTGCCATCTTCCCACTTGATAGTTGCATCACTCGCAACAGTCGACTGTGTCAAAAACATGACATCGTTATTGAGGTCTTTAAATACGACAGGGCGGTAGTTCTTTGGGTGTAGTTCTTTTTTCATAATCAGAGCTAAATTATACACATCAGGGGTGGATACGTCAATCATGTTTACAGCTCAGCCGCATTATTAGGGTTGCAACAGAGGTGGTTACCTGGTAGTATATGAATACTTATTATTAATCAGATAGATGGAATAATCCTCCTGATTCGTCCTCGCGGGATGAAACCAGGCAACCAACTATCGAAGTGAAAGGATTTACTAATCATGGCTACAGAAGTAGACATTAAAGATTTACTACAAGCTGGCGCACATTTTGGCCACAAGACAAGCCGTTGGCACCCAAAAATGGCACAGTATATACATAGCAAAAGAGACGGTACTCATATTATCGACTTAACTAAAACAGTGACAGCTCTCGAAGAAGTACTGCCATTTATCACAAAGACAGTCTCTGAAGGCAAGCAAATACTTTTCGTTGGTACTAAGCGACAAGCTAAAGACATCGTCCAGTTAGCTGCCAAAGAAGCAGGAATGCCGTTTGTCACAGAGCGATGGCTCGGTGGAATGCTCACAAACAAGAAAACTATTGGTGAGCGAATTAAGCACCTCAAAGACATCGAAGCTCGAATGGAAAATGGCCAACTTGAAGCTAAATACAATAAGCTTGAAATTCAACGATTCCAGGAAGAGATTGATCAGATGAACTTCTTGTATGGTGGTGTCAAAGATCTTGCTGCCCGCCCAGGAGCTGTGTTTGTCGTTGATGTAATTAACGAAACCAATGCGCTCAAGGAAGCTAAAAAACTAGGCCTTAAGACAATCGCGATTGCTGACACGAATGCTGATCCATCAGATATTACGTATCCTATCCCGGCAAATGATGACGCAATCAAGACGATTCAACTTATTCTTGATTACATTAAGAGCGCAATTGCCGAAGGTAAAGCAAAACAGAAAGCTGCACCAGTTGCAGATAAAAAAGAGGATGGAGAAGATAAATGAAAGTTGCAATTGAAGACATCAAACGACTAAAAAGCCTCACTGGGGTTGGACTAACCGACGCCAAAAAAGCGCTTGAAGAAGTAGATGGTGATTTCGATAAAGCACTCGAAGCAATGCGAAAAAAAGGTCTTACTAAGGCCGAAAAACGTGGCGAGAGAGAAGCTCGAGCAGGACTCATTGGAACATACAATCATGATGGCCGTATCGGTGTTTTGATCGAAGTAAACTGTGAGACCGACTTTGTTGCCAAAACTGATGAATTTGCAGAACTCGTTAAAGATCTTGGCATGCATATTGCTGCCGTTTCTCCTGAATTCCTCAGTATGGAAGAAATTCCTGCCCAGGCTCGAGAAGAGAAAAAAGTTGAATTTACCGAAAAAGCAAAATCGGAAGGTAAGCCTGACGCAATGCTCGAAAATATCGTCGAAGGTATGCTTAAAAAATATTTTGCAGAACGATGCTTACTAGAACAGCCTTTTGTTAAGAACCCTGATCTAAGTGTCGGTCAAATCGTCAAAGATGCCAATGCTCGGATGGGTGAAAACATCGTCGTTCGCCGCTTCAGCAGAATTGCACTTGGCGAAGTAGCCTAATCACTGGGAGTGGTATACTAATTGGTATGAATGAAAACATCGTACAGCAAGCACAAACAAAGTTCGCTCAATCGGTAGAACGCTTTAAAGATGAGCTAAAAAAGCTTCGAACAGGCCGCGCAAGTGCCGGTATGCTTGATGGGATAATGGTTGAAGTCTACGGCAGTAGTATGCCCCTGAATCAAGTTGCAAACGTCACTGCTCCAGAAGCACAATTATTGCAAATTACACCATTTGATCCCACCAGTATTCAGGCTATCGCAAATGCAATTCGCGATGCGCAATCATTGGGCTTAAACCCAAGTGATGATGGCCGTGTAGTACGAGTAGCAATTCCAGCTCTGAATGAAGAGCGTCGTCGTGAGATCACCAAGCAAGTAGGTGTTAAGCTTGAAGAATGCATGATTGCTATGCGTGCAGTGCGACATGACGCCTTGAATGCTATTGATGCCGCTAAAAAAGATAAGTCTATTGGTGAGGACGATGCAAAACGCTTGGCTAGCCAGGTTGATGAACACATGGCTAAAGCAAAATCAGATGCTGAAGCAAACGGTAAGGCTAAAGAAGCCGAAATCATGAAAATCTAGCATCCGAGAGGGCGCAAAAATTGAAAGGCAGTGTAAGTTTGACCAAAAAATCATCTACAACTCCTGTGCATCTTGGGCTCATACTTGACGGCAACAGACGCTGGGCGACAGAAAATGGGCTGCCAACACTTGAAGGCCATCGTAAGGGCTACGAAAATCTCAAGACAATCGGCATAGAGGCAATAGCGCAGGGAATTCAATATGTGTCTGCCTATGTATTTTCTACAGAAAACTGGAACAGGAGCGAGCAAGAGGTAGATTATCTCATGAAACTCCTGCTTAGAATTGCCAAGACAGAAGTCAAGCAACTCCATAAAGAGAATATCCGAGTTCGATTCCTTGGTTCAAATGACAAACTGAGTGATCAGATTATAAAAGCTATTACATCGGCCGAGGAACTAACGAAGAATAATACAGCCGGGACACTTGCTTTATGCCTTAACTATGGTGGGCAACAGGAGATCGTAGCAGCTGTTAACAGTGCCCTCAAAAACGACCCTACAAAACAAGAAATTACAGCGCAAGATATTGAGCAAAATCTTTACGGGGCAGATATTCCTCCGATTGATTTTATGATACGAACATCAGGCGAAAAGAGACTGAGTAATTTTATGCTCTGGCGGGTGTCGTACAGTGAATTGTATTTTACCGACACCTATTGGCCGGCTTTTACTGTTTCTGATCTCGAGATAGCTTTGGCTGAGTTTGGTCGCAGAAAACGACGTTTTGGTAATTAAATACCAAAAGGCACAACCAATATTGTATACTTGAGGGATGTCAGTATTTCTACTTATTTTGGGTTTAATAATGTTCATGGGTTTGGTGGTTGTACACGAGTATGGGCACTATCTCGCTGCCCGTAAGGGAGGCGTTGATGTCGAAGAATTCGGCATAGGTTTCCCGCCCAAAGCTTGGGGTAAGAAACTTGCAAGTGGTATGGAATTTACGATCAACTGGCTGCCTTTGGGTGGTTTCGTCCGCCTCAAAGGTGAGCATGATTCAGCAACTGCCAGGGGCAGTTTTGGCGCCGCTCCTCTTGGTGTTAAGGTTCAGGTCATGATCGCCGGCGTATTAATGAACCTGCTGACAGCATTTGCGCTGTTTACCTTCTTGGCTCTCATTGGATTACCCAAAATAATTGAAAATCAATTTACTGTTGGATCGGATACGAAGATATCGAATAGTCGGGTGCTTGTCGGATCTATTGAAAAAAATTCGCCATCAGAAAAAGCTGGCTTAAAACAGCGTGATCAAATTACCCGGCTGACTTCAGGCGGGAAAACGTACGCGATTATGTCGACAGATGATCTCCCCAAAGCGACAAAATCTTTGGCTGGTAAAGATGTCGTAATTGAAATTGTTCGAGACAAAAAAACTTCGAATCTCAATGCAAAACTGCTATCGCAAGCGGAGGTAGTGGCAAGTAAAAAGACTAATGAACCCAAGGGTTACTTGGGCATATCACCGTTTGAATTAACAATGAGACGATCAACATGGTCTGCACCTATCGTTGCTGCGGGTCTTATAAAGCAGATCACTGTAGAGACAATGCGAGCTCTTGGGTCGATGGTAGGCAATGCCGCGCGAGGCCATGGTTCGGAAGCAAGTAAGCAAGTATCAGGGCCAATAGGCATATTCGTTATTCTAAAAGACAACAGCAGTCTTGGCATCCGATTCATACTTATGATAATAGCTGTCATTTCATTGACCTTAGCAATCATGAACGCTTTGCCAATCCCGGCGCTAGACGGTGGAAGGTTATATCTCACACTGTTCTATCGACTTATTCGTAAACCTTTGAAGCAATCGACCGAAGAAAAAGTTCACGGGTCTGGCTTCGTAGCACTTATGATCTTATTTGTATTAATAACCTTCGTAGATGTCCAAAGATTTATATGGAAATAATAATTATGCATACCACAGTAATAACTGAAGGAAATCACTATGCAACTTAGCTGGGCAACACCGCTGTATATAATTGCACTTTATGGACTCGTAGCATTCTTCGGAAGACACAGAAAAACAGAAGAAGGAGCTAAAAAACGTTTTACTTGGTCACCTATAGAGTCGGTCGGTGTAACGCTATTCATTTATTTTGCAGGACAAATTATTGGGAGCCTCATAGCATTTGGGTTTCCAGCGCTTTTTGGTTGGGATAAAAATAGGATTGTTGATTGGATCAGTAACGATGCGGTTGGTCAGTTTATTGCCGTACTCCTAATCGAAGTGATTACAGTAGGTTTACTCATCTGGTTTTTACGGCGACGATCGGCAACACTCAAAACAATCGGATTAGGAAGACGACCAAAATATAGTGATGTTGGATTTGCCTTACTCGCACTTATTGGGTATTTTTTAGCCTATATGGCTGCAACGTCACTGCTAAAAGCAGTAATTCCGTCTCTGAATCTTGATCAAGAACAACAGATTGGCTTTAAGAGTGTGATGGATATTCAACTACCATTGGTTTTCATAAGTCTTGTTGTATTACCCCCACTTGCAGAAGAGCTCATGGTGAGAGGGTTTTTGTATACGGGACTAAAGAAAGGCGCACCCGCAGCAGTAGCCGTAATTGTGACGAGTGGTTTGTTCGCCATGGCTCATCTACAGGCAGGGACAGGAGAGCCACTCCTTTGGGTGGCAGCTATCGACACTTTTGTGTTATCCCTATTCCTAATTGCTCTTCGTGAAAAAACCGGCAGTCTTTGGTCGTCAATAACGCTTCATGCTCTTAAAAATGGCATCGCTTTTTTAAGTATATTCGTATTTCATATTGTCAAATAGAAATAATAGTGTTAAAATATTGTTTATGATTACATTTAATCTAGTAACATTTATTACTCCCCCAGCACCGATTCGTCACCGGAGGCTTGGCTAGATTTACCATAAAAATTAAATCATCAGCATCAAGAGCGGCCTCCGGGCCGATTTTTTATTTCTTGATGTTGATAAGGAGATAACTATGAGTAAAGAAAGAATATTAGAAGACACCCAGGCGTTAATTGACTTTGGTTGGCGGAATGTGGCCGAGGATTTCTTGCTAGCCGGAGGCGTCCTAAAAAGAGGTGATACTGTTGAAGGTGTTGGCCTGGCAGAGGCAGTAATGATGGGTGAGCTTGGCCTAAAGTCACTAAATGTTATGGCAACAAGAGCCAGTAAATTAGACGCCGACGCGACAAAGACACTGGGCAATATATTCGGAGACGGAATAGATGAGTTTGATAAATTAGAGGCTGTTTCACGTAGGATTGCCCATCACGCAGGCAGAAATGCTTTGAGTAATGTTGGTAGTGAATTTTTGAGAACTAACTACAGATTTCGTCATAGTCAAACATTGGCTAGCCGAGATGCTGTTCGGTGGCAGGCAGCAAAATTAGGAATAGGCATGTTCGATATGACTAGAATTAGAATTGTAAGGTAGAATAACATGAGGAGAAAACTAATGACATCAAAGAAATTACTTCCAGAGAAGACAGGCGACATGTCAGATTGGTATACGACACTTATACAGCTTGCTGATTTGGCTGACTATGGGCCTGTAAAAGGGACAATGATCTTTAAGCCCTATGGATATGCAATTTGGGAACAAGTTCAGAAAACTCTAGATAAAAGTATTAAAGAAAAAGGCGTTGAGAATGTGTATTTTCCTATGTTCATTCCAATGTCCTTCTTGGAAAAAGAAAAAAGTCATGTGGAAGGTTTTGCACCTGAACTTGCAGTAGTAACTCATGGTGGTGGCGAGAAATTGCAGGAACCTGTCGTGGTTAGACCAACTAGTGAAACCATCATGTATAGCTCATTTTCAAAATGGGTTCATTCTTGGCGCGATCTTCCGATCTTAATAAATCAATGGGGAAGTGTAGTACGCTGGGAAAAGAGGACGATGCCTTTTATTAGAACGAGTGAGTTTCTTTGGCAAGAGGGCCATACTGCACACGCTACACACGAAGAAGCTAAAGCAATGCAAGAATGGGCTATGAAGACATACTCAGATCTCTATAAAGAATATTTTGCTATGAGCGGATATGTAGGCTATAAGTCTAAAGCAGAAACATTTGCTGGGGCCGATACTACTCTTAGCTATGAAACGATGATGCCAAGTGGAAAAGTTCTGCAATCATGCACTTCGCATGATCTAGGCCAGAACTTTGCAAAAGCGTTTGATGTTAAATTTCAAGATCAGAACTCGATCGATACTTATGTCTGGCAAACAAGCTGGGGGCTATCGACGCGATCTATCGGGGGTTTGATATTAGCCCATGGCGATAATAATGGTCTACGCTTGCCGCCAAAGTTGGCGCCTGTACAGATTGCAATCGTCCCTGTTCGAGCTGAAGACAAAATGCTTGATTATTGCAAGGAAATCAGCGATGTATTAACGAGCATAAATGTTCGAGTTAAAACTGATGCGCGCGGTGATTCTAGCTTTGGTTTTAGATTGAATAGGTGGGAAGTCAAAGGAGCACCATTGATATTTAAAATTGGCGAAAAAGAAGTAGAAGCACAAACCATTACGGTAAAGAGACGTGATACCCAAGAAGAAGTTACGTTAGATAGAAAGAATCTAGTAGACGATGTTAAAAAGTTGCTTGATGAAATCCAGTCAACCATGCTATTGCAATCGAAAACTTTTATTGAAGAAAATACACGCGAAGCTAAGAATTATGATGAGTTTAAGAAAATATTAGCTGAACACAAAGGATATATTAAGGTTTACTGGAACGATAACCCAGATATAGAGAAAAAAATAAAAGAAGAGACGAAAGCAAAGTCTAGCTGTAGTCCTATAGACTGGCCAGAGGGAAACGGAGTGGACTTCTTTACTGGAGAGCCAGCTACCAGACAGTGGTTGTTTGCTCAAAGTTATTAGTTAAGCAGTTATTAGCTAGCATTATTGCTATTAACAAAGTAAACTAGGCCAGTAATTAGAATAATTAATCAAGATTGATCAGAAATTAAGGGGAAGAATATGAAAAAACAATTCTTACTAACAAAAGATGGTATAACAGAATTAGAACGAGAATTAGCTGAATTAACGGCAGAACGAGGTCCAATAGCGGATCGAATCAAAACTGCTCGGGAGTTTGGTGATCTAGCGGAGAACGCTGAATATAGCTCAGCCCGTCTTGAACAAGAACGATGCGAAGCTCGAATTGCTGAAGTTGAAAATATACTTCAAAACGTAGAAGTTATCAAAAAGCCAAAAGGCGATAGCAAAGTGCAGATTGGCTCACAAGTAAAGCTTAAGAGCGAATCAGGCGTGACTAAGGAGTTCCAGGTTGTCGGTACTGTTGAGGCAGACCCACTTAATGGTAAGATCTCAGATGAATCTCCAATTGGTCAGGCCTTGCTCGGTAAAAAAGAAAACGATAGTGTCGAAATCGTCACTCCAGCCGAAACCACGACCTACAAGATCGTAGATATTTCATAGCTGACGAATATTTTGAAGCCAAGTTGTATTAATCGCACCTGGCACTAAGGACTTGAGTCAGGTATACTTGATAACCAATGGCAACACTTAAAGAACTTCGCGACGAGCGATTACGGAAACTAGAAGAGATACGAAATCTCGGAGTAAACCCATATCCAGCTACATCTCACCGTGAGATGTCGGTAGGAAACGTTTTAGAAGATTATGAAAATCTTGAAAATAGCAAAAAGGGAATTACGATAGCTGGACGGATCACTAATATCCGTAAATTTGGCAAAATAGCATTTGTTGTCATACGAGACGTTCAAGACACCATACAGTTATTCATGAGCGAAGATGAGGTCCAGAGGCCTAATTATGCCGACAGTGAGCTCGGTTTTGAACATCTTAATTTACTTGATTCAGGTGACTTTATTGCTGTTAGTGGAGTTGCTGCAACTAGTAAAACGGGCGAAAAATCAATTACAGTTCACAAACTTCGTATCCTGACTAAGAGTCTCCGCCCGATGCCTACTGCACAAGATGGATTCTCGAACAAAGAAGAGCGTTTGCGCCGGCGCTATGTCGACATGAATGTCAATAAAGACGTATATGACCGCTTTATTCGTCGAAGTAAATTCTGGCAAGCCACTCGTGACTACCTGAACAAAGAAGGCTTTATAGAGATCAATGTACCAGTTCTTGAGCATACCACCGGCGGAGCAGATGCGAATCCTTTCGTAACTCATATGGATGCCCTAGATCAGGACTTCTACTTGCGAATTAGTCATGAACTTCCCCTCAAAAGACTCATCGGTGCAGGGTATGAGAAAGTGTATGATCTTGGGCCCCGATTCCGAAACGAGAACTATAGCGATGAACATCTACCTGAGCATATTGCGATGGAATGGTACGCTGCATATTGGGATTGGGAAAAGGGTATGTCGTTCATGGAAGACATGTATCGTTATGTAATCGAACAAACATTTGGAAAATTACAGTTTAAGCTCGGTAAATTTGATATAGATCTTTCACAAAAGTGGGAGCAATGGGACTATGCTGAGATTATTAAAAAACGTTACGACATTGATGTATTTGATTGCACTATCGATCAGGTTAAGCAGGCCCTTTTGAACAACAAACTTGAAGTTGAGCAGACTGAGAACAAGGCCCGTGGCATTGATAAGCTCTGGAAGAATATCCGTAAAGATGTAGCAGGCCCTATCTGGCTGGTTAATACCCCATTATTTATTAGCCCGCTCGCAAAGACAAATCTAGATAACCCCAATACGGTGCAGCGTTTCCAGCCAATCATTGCTGGGAGTGAGTTAGGAAACGGCTTTAGTGAATTAAATGACCCTATCGACCAATTAAATAGATTCTTGGAACAACAAGATATGCGCGATTCTGGTGACGAAGAAGCTATGATGCTTGATATTGACTATGTTGAAATGCTTGAATATGGCATGCCACCAGCTTGTGGCTGGGGTTATGCGGAACGAGTATTCTGGATATTCGAAGGTGTAACAGCCCGCGAAGGAGTGCCATTCCCGCAGCTTCGAAGTGAAATAGATGAAGTCACAAAGACAATCTATCCTGACCTGTTCAACCAATAGAATCTTGAAAGTGTCTGGTATACTTTGTATATGATTGAAGTTAAACATATATCAAAGACATACGGTAAAAAAGATAGTTTAGTGACAGCGCTTAACGATGTAAGCTTCAATATTCCGGAAGGTTCAACGGTTGCCATCATTGGAAAAAGTGGCTCTGGAAAATCAACACTGATGCACATCATGAGTGGGCTCGATCATCCAAACAGTGGTCAGGTGGTAATAGCGGGAGAAGTACTACATGATCTAAAAGGTAAAGCGATGGATGCATTCCGCGCCAACGAGATGAGTTTTATCTTCCAGTCTTTTTTCGTAGAGGCTAACCAAACATGTTTTCAAAATGTATCATTACCCTTGGAAATATCAGAACTTAAACAACGAAAAGCAAAAGTTACAGAAGCTCTTGCGGCCGTTGGACTCTCGGATAAGATTAATGCCAAAGCTAGTGAGTTATCGGGTGGCCAAAAGCAGCGCCTTGCTGTAGCTCGTGCGATCGTCAATAAGCCGCAACTCATTTTTGCCGATGAGCCAACCGGAAATCTTGATAGCGTTACTGGTGACAAGATCATCGACTTACTATTTAAGCTTAATAAAACAAACAAAAACACGCTCATCATTGTCACCCATGACGACGAGCTTGCAGCAAAGTGCCAGATAAGAATCACACTGAAAGATGGAAAAATTATCGACTTTAAGCAACGGAAAAAGGTTTCAAAATGAGAATAATAGATATCACCAGACGTAGCGCACGAAACCTCAAACAGGCTAAAGCAAGAACACTTCTAACTGCATTGGCTATTGGCGTTGGAGCGTTCGCACTGACCCTCACTCTGGCTGCAAGCAACGGGGCACAAAGTTTTGTAAATCGAGTAATCAGCGATAATTTTGATCCAACAGAAATAATTGTGGCAAAAGACGAGAGTATTTTGGGCAGAGGAGACACAAACAAACCCAAAGAATACGATGAATCATTTGGCTCGGCTGTCGTAAACAGTGGCGCAAGCGTTCAAATTAAGCAACTTACTGATAAAGATATCCAAAAAATTCGTCAATATCCAGAGGTATCACAAGTCCGTGAGGGCGTAACACTAACTTTGGAATACATCACGAGGCCAGGTGCTAAGAAATATGTTGCAAATGCTATAGATTTTAGTCCTGCTCAGAACCCCGAAGTTGTTGCCGGAGCGATAGTAAAGCCTCTTTCAGATAAAACAGTGCTTCTTCCCGAGGCGTACGTATCTTCATTAGGATTCAAGAATCCTCAAGAAGCAGTGGGGAAGAGTATAACGCTCGCCGTTAGAAAATCAATTGATATCGCCAGTATCCTTCAGAATGGAATACCATCTAACACAAATGACATTCAAGAATTAGCCAAATCATCGTCTGCCCTAGAGCAATTTAAGATAGCAGCCGTCTTGAAAAAGCCGACTACATCACAGCCGGGAACAGAGTTGTATCTGTTTATTAGCAATAAAGACGCCAAAGCCTTGAATGATATTGCGAAAATTGGCACAAATCAATACCGGAAGTACACCTATGCCTACGCCCGCGTTAAGAACGGTGAAAACAAAGCTAATATAGCAACGGTTCAGGCAAGGCTCAAGAAGGATGGCTATACCTCTCAAAGTGTAGAAGAAACCCAAAAATTCTTGACACAAATAATTGATGTATTGAAAGCAATCGTAGCTGCATTTGGCTTTATCGCAGTGATTGCATCAGTCTTTGGCGTCGTAAATACAATGTACATAAGTGTACTCCAAAGAACCAGGGAGATTGGTCTCATGAAAGCACTTGGTACTCGCCGCAAAGACATAAGTCGTCTCTTTAGATTTGAAGCAGCATGGATTGGGTTTTTGGGCGGTGCTATCGGGTCTCTTGCTGCATTCCTACTTGGCACAGTGCTTAACCCGTGGATCACAAAACGGCTAGACCTTGGTACTCAAAAATTACTTATTTTTGACTTAAAACAGATTTCGATATTGATCGTCCTCTTGGTGCTTGTGGCGATCTTTGCCGGTTTACTACCAGCCAGAAAAGCAGCAAAATTAGACCCTATCGAAGCATTGCGAACCGAATAATTAACTAACAAGGAGCATATATGAAAGCACTATGGAAAGAGCATGTAATCGCAGAAGCAGAACGAAAAGATTTGATTTATATTGAAGGAAACTGGTATTTTCCGCCATCTTCAGTCAAAAAAGAGTATCTTGTAAAAAGTGATACGCCGTACACATGCCCTTGGAAAGGCGTCTGTCAGTATTTTACGGTTACAATTGATGGGGAATCAAGCCAAGATAGCGCCTTTAGCTACCCAGATCCAAAGCCGACAGCTATCGATCAAGTAAAGAAAGATTTTAGCAATTACGTTGCCTTTTGGCGAGATGTGACGGTGTCCGAATAATATGACGGATAAAATTGAATCAATTGTATTAGGAGGTGGCTGTTTTTGGTGTCTAGACGCCGGATTTAGACTCATAGAAGGCATTACTGAAGTCATTTCGGGTTATGCCGGAGGAACAACTAAAAACCCCGATTATTATTCTGTTGGATCAGGAAATACTGGACATGCAGAAGTTGTTAAAGTCTCGTATGATCCTAGCGTAATTACTATTTCAGATATACTTGATATTTTTTGGGCCATGCACAACCCAACAACCCTTAATTATCAAGGCGCAGATCATGGGACCCAATATCGTTCGGTAATTTTATATGCCAGTGAAGATCAGAAGAAAGCCGTAGAACATTCACTTAAAGAGGCTGCAAAACTATGGGATGATCCTATAGTCACCGAAGTGAAAGAACTGGACGTCTTTTATCCAGCGGAGGATGAGCATCAGAACTACTTTGAAAAGCACCCAGAACAGGGATATTGCCAGGTAATTATTAATCCAAAATTGGCTAAACTCAGAGCAAAATTTACGAGCAAACTTCGATAACTTACAACTGTTTTGCTTCCACAACAAAACGCTTAGCGGTACTCCCAAGAGGGTAACAAGTATACATGGTTAGTTTTTTTGGCACTTGCGGGTCTGGATCTTTGATATCTACTTCTGTCGGCAATACAGTTCGAGTGTTGTAAACCTGGTACTCAAAGACGCTACTGTTCCATCGTATAAAAATCTTGTCGTCTACTTTCAATTCAGGAAGGTTATAAAAATATCCACCGTTTGTTGCGGTATACAGGAATCGATGACCGGCTATGACAATATTGCCGGTCTGTGTAGGATCAATATTTGATGTCTCATGCCAAACTCCCTGATTCTTGCCGATCACATATATGTTCTGACCTTCAATAATTTGGGCATTAACCCCAATTTGGGGCAATATGAGACGATTGCCTTTTTTGACCTCTTCCGGAAGCGGTGCTACAATCTCTTTTTTCTTTGTTACTACAGCCGCTTGTTGATACGGTGCCGGATTAATTTTGGGCCTGAAAATGAGGTAATGTAACCGGGGTAGATATGGAAGTGCAATTATGACCAAACTTGCCGTTGCAACTACAGTCAATAATATGAGAATTATTTTTGTTTTACGTGATCGCGTGCGCCATTTTACGATATCTTTTTTAATTGATTTGCGTTGAGTGATTTTGAGTTTTTTTTTCATAAACGTATTACTAGTATAGCACTCATCGATTCAGAATATATGCTATAGTACAGGTATGAAATTTAAAAAACCCGAACTCAAAAGTGCTAAAAAAATAACAACCGAATCATTAAATTCATGGAATAAGCGCATGGCTTTACTGCATGCTGTCCAAGGAATTGCAGTACTTATTTTAAGTAAGGCTGTCGCATGGCCAATTACAACTTCGTATCTGACACTTGATACACTCGCAACCAAAGGGGCGGGCAAGCCGGTTTTAGCATCCGCTTCACGTACGCTATTTAATGTTAACCTTGGCTATTTCGTTGCGGCGTTCTTCTTCATGTCAGCGATCGCTCATGCAATTATTGCTACCAAATACAGAAAAACCTACGAAGCTGACCTCAAAAAAGGTGTTAATAAGGCACGTTGGATAGAATATGGCGTAAGTGCCAGTACGATGATGGTTGCCATTGCTCTTTTGAGCGGCATCAATGATCTATCTTCTCTCATTATGATCTTTGTTCTTGATCTCATTATGAACCTCATGGGACTAGTCATGGAGACACATAATCAAGGTGCTAAAAAAGTAAATTGGCTGACGTATTGGATTGGCTGTTTAGCCGGGATTGTGCCTTGGATTGTGTTTGGCATCTATGTTGCAGGCGCAACGGTTAACGGAAGTGGTATCCCAACATTTGTGTACTTCATATACGGCAGTATGTTTATTTTCTTTAACAGTTTTGCTATCAATATGTACCTGCAATATACAAAGAAGGGTAAGTGGGCAAACTATCTGTACGGGGAACGAGCATATATGATCTTGAGTTTAGTAGCAAAGACAGCACTCGCGTGGCAGGTATTCATCGGCACCCTTCGTCCGTAGATATGAGCTCCTGTATGCGGAAGAATGTCGTACGATTTGAAGAAGTAGTTATAGAAAAATTAGTCCATGGAGGGCAAGGCTTGGGTACGCTTCCAGACGGACGAAAAGTTTTCCTATGGAATGCACTTCCTGGAGAGAAGGTACGTGCCAGGATCACTCGAGCTAAAAAAGATTTTTGCGAAGGTATTGCAGAGGAGATTTTGATTGCATCGAAAGATCGAGTAGCTCCGAAAGAATCGATATTCCTGGCGACGTCTCCATGGCAAGTTCTAGAATTCGGCGCAGAGAATATGGCCAAGAGCCAAATCCTCAAAGAGGCATTCACGCGTGAAAACATTGATATCGATGATGTACCAATGATTACTGATAATTTAGATTTTGGTTATCGTAATAAAATAGAATTTTCATTTTTTGGCGATGACGACGGGATTCATTTTGCTTTTTATAATAGAGGTTCGCATCAGAAACAAATAGTCATTGGCAGCGCGCTTGCAATGCCATGCCTCAATCGAGCCGGCCAAGCCATCCTGGCCAGTCTCAATAAACTCGACATTCGTGCGGGAGATCTAAAAACAGTAATTCTCCGATGTGATCAGCAGGGCAACACTGTCGCTGCATTATTCGTTAAAACTAAAGATTTCGCTCCGTTACCAGATATCCAAGAAATTAAAGGTCTAAAAATATATTATTCCAATCCTAAAAGTCCTGCATCAGTGGCAACAAAGTTACTCTTTTCGTCTGGCGACACTTTGCTTGGAGATGATCTAGGCGGAACAGAAATTAAGTACGATGTTACGGGATTCTTTCAGGTAAATATTCCAGTATTCACAAAAGCCTTACAGCGGATTGACGAAAAGACTAAAGCGCACAACCACAAGATCGATATGTACGCAGGGGTAGGGTCGATCGGTATTCCGATAGGAGGAGTTGAGGCTCTTATCGAGCTTGATCCTGCAAACACTAAGCTTGCTAAAATCAATGCTGAAAACCATAAAATTACAGTGATTCAGGCCAGTTCAGAAGATTCGCTTGATTATATAACACATGAAGTTTGCCTGATCGTAGACCCTCCCAGGAGTGGGCTCCACAAGGATGTTATAGAAAGAATTCTTGATGTTAAGCCAGCGCAAATTTGTTATCTTTCGTGCAATCCTTCCACCCAAGCAAGAGACGTTGCGCTCTTGAAAAATGAATACAACCTTTCATTTACCGAAGGTTATAATTTCTTCCCTCGAACGCCACATATTGAATGTTTGTGTATACTGGAGCGGAAATGAAAATTCATAGATTTTACGTACCAGACATGAATTTTGAGCATAATTTTTGGTTGAAGGATGGTCCGATTCTTCATCAATGGACAAAAGTATTGCGTTTTCGTCCTGGCCAAGAAGTCGTACTATTTGATGGCCAGCAACAAGATACACAATATAAAATTACTGAAATCACAAATACTGAAGCTCGTCTTGAATACATTACAGACCGCGATTTACAGCTACCAAAGCGAGAGCTCTATTTGTTCTGGTCATTACTAAAGAAAGATAAGAATGATTGGGTGCTTCAGAAATGTACGGAATTGGGCGTTAGTCACTTCATACCACTAATTGCAGACCGATCAGAGAAAGCCGGATTCAATATAGAGCGTGCTCAAAAGATCGTTATCGAGGCTTCTGAACAATGTGGTCGAAGTGATATTCCGCGTATTCGAGACGCCATGCATGTTACAAATGCCATTGAACAGTATGTCGATACAATGCCGCTGTATATATGCGAGCAAGGAAGTGATAATTCTACATTACCGGCAGAAAAGATCGGTATACTTATTGGTCCAGAAGGTGGTTGGAGTGATGCTGAAAAACAATTATTTAAAGAACGTCATATTAATCACCTCTCTCTCCATGATTTCACCCTGAGGGCTGAGACTGCTTCAGTAATTGCTTGCGGAAAACTGTTACAATAGACAGATGAATTATTGGAGGGAACGAAGTCAGCCGTATTCGCCTGGGCAAACCATGCCTTTTAAGGTGAGTCGAAGCAAAATAGAGTTATTCACCCAGTGCCCCCGCTGTTTTTGGCTTGATGTCAGGCTCAAGATTACGCGACCAAACAGCCCGCCGTTTAATATAAATAAAGCAATTGATGAATTGTTTAAAAAAGAATTTGATATTCATAGAGCTGCTGGCACGCAACACCCACTGCAGGTTAAGTTCAAGATAGATGCTAAACCGTATGTTCATGCCGACATCGACACGTGGCGAGAAAATTTTGTTGGTGTATTCATCGTTCATGAGCCTACCAATCTTCACGTATTTGGGGCAGTGGATGACGTCTGGATAAATAGTGACGATGAGCTGATAGTGGTTGATTATAAAGCGACTGCTAAAGATAAAGAGATCACCAGCCTTGGACCAGTCGGTGGTTGGCAAGATGCCTATCGGCGACAAATGGAAACATATCAATGGCTACTGAGAGCTAACGGACATAAAGTAAGCGACACAGGATACTTTGTTTATGCAAACGGAGATGCCAGTAAAGATGGCTTTAACGATGTCGTAGAATTTCGGACAAATGTATTCCCGCACCATGGGAGTGATGCTTGGGTAGAAAAAACACTTATAGCCATGAAAGAATGCATGGAAGGCGACATGCCTGCTGTTGGGCAAGCAGCAATGGGAGGCGAGTGCGATTATTGCTTATATGCACGAAAACGAACCGAGTTAACACTAAAGCATATTTCTAGCATAAAATCTAAGAAGACATAAGTTATACTAGTACTATGTTAGATATTCAGTATATTCGAGAAAATCCAGAATTAGTCGCAGAGAAATCAAAACAAAAAGGTTACGACGTAGATATTGAACAGCTATTAGGAATTGACAGCCGTCGACGTGAACTGCTTACGGAAGTAGAGGATATTCGCAAGCAACGTAATGTTATTGCGGACAGTATGAAGGGCGGAAAGCCTTCAGTAGAACAAATTGCTAAGGGAAAATTGCTTAAGGACCAACTCGCAGCACTCGAACCTCAGTTTAATACTATTGATGTTGAGTTTATGGCAGCCCTAAATAGCATTCCTAATATTACGGCAGATGACGTACCGGTCGGAGGCGAAGATGCCAGTATCGAGATTAAAAAATATGGTGATCAGAAAACTGATGCCCGTGATCACCTCGATATTGCCACTGAAAAGGGTTGGGTAGATTTCGAACGGGGCACTAAAGTCGCTGGCACTAAGTTCTATTTTCTAAAGGGAGATCTAGCCCTATTAGAGAATGCTATCACTCAATTTGCACTCGATTTTATCATCAAAAAAGATTTTACATTTATGACAGTTCCACACATGGTAAATGCTCGTACCGCGAGCGGAACTGGCTTTGCCCCCCGAACAAGTGATCAAAGTGATGAGTATTTTATCGAAGGTGAAGACTTAAGTTTGATCGCAACTGCAGAAATGTCACTTACTGGCTATCACGCAGACGAAATACTCAATGAGAGTGATCTTCCACTCCTTTATGCAGGCTTAAGCCCTTGCTATCGCAAAGAAGCAGGTACGTACGGTAAACACAATCGAGGACTGTTCCGAGTGCATCAATTTAATAAACTTGAAATGTACGCGTTCTCATTACCAGAAAATAGCGCACAAATGCATGAGCAGATTCTTAAAATTGAAGAAGAAGTGTGGCAGGCAATTGGAATTCCATACCATGTTATAAATATTGCCTCAGGCGACCTAGGTGCTCCGGCATTTAAGAAATACGATATTGAATACTGGTCCCCAGTTGATCAAATGTATCGTGAGTTAACGAGCTGTAGCAATTGCACGGATTACCAAGCGCGAAATCTTAATATTCGAGTACGTCGAGCAAACTGCGATATCGCTACAGTGCACACGCTCAACGGTACTGTCGTTTCGCTCGCACGTTCACTTGTGGCGATTATTGAAAACTATCAAACCGCAGACGGCGATGTGATTATTCCGGAAGTACTAAGGGCGTATATGGGAGGAAAAGAAAAAATATGATCAAAAAAATTGAAATCGCAGGCATACATACTGAGGTAACCGAAGATCTTCATAAATATATCGTTAAAAAAATTAGTAAACTCGACCAATATTTGCCAATGAGCGCTCGAGAGTCTGCACATGCAGAGGTTAAACTAAAAGAACAGAAAGTTAAATCTCGCGTAGAGTGCACCTGCGAAGTGATTCTTTTTCTACCAAAAGCGACAATCACCACAAAAGAAACAACCGTAAATATGTTTGCAGCTATAGATGTAGTCGAAGAAAAGCTCAAGAATCAGATAAAAAAATATAAGCAAAAACATGCCAGTGGACAATTGCGCCATCGGATACTTGCTCGGCTCAAGCGCGTTTCTGGCGCAAACGATTTATAGATTTGTTTAACTACGGTCTTAAATTGCAGGTGGGGTAAAAATTACCTTCGGTAAGAAGGCACAAATACGTTACAATATAAGTCGACATTAATTTATGTACTGATTGTCTTTTGGAGGACCTACATTGCGATGAAAAAGGTATTTAAAAAAATTCTGGGTGATCCACAGGCGAAAACCGTTAAACGGCTGCGAAAGCGCGTAAAAGATATAAATGCGCTCGCAGACACTTACTCTAAATTATCAGATGCAAAACTGAAAGATCAGACTACGGTCTTAAAAAACAGACTCAAAAAAGAGTCACTCGATAAAATTATGCCCGATGCTTTTGCCGTAGTGCGTGAGGCAGCAACCAGAGCGTTAGGGCAACGGCATTTCGACGTTCAACTCGTTGGTGGTATGGCACTTCACGAAGGTAGCGTAGCCGAAATGAAAACTGGTGAGGGTAAGACGCTGGTCGCGACGGCGCCGGTATATTTGAACGCTTTGAGTGGTAAAGGTGTCCATGTTGTGACGGTGAACGACTACCTTGCTCAGCGTGATGCTGGTTGGATGGCTCAAGTTTACAGCTTCCTAGGCTTAACTACGGGCGTGATTATTGCCGACGAATCATATATTTATGATGAAGAGTTTGTGAACAAAAACCACCAAGATAAAGCATATGCTGCAGACGTGACATATGGTACAAACAATGAATTCGGCTTTGATTATCTTCGGGATAATATGGTTCGAGAAGTTGAGCAGCTCCGTCAGCGCGACCTTAACTTTGCAATTGTTGATGAGGTGGATTCAATCCTGATTGACGAAGCACGAACGCCGCTTATTATTTCTGCACCAGCAATGACAAGCGGAAGCTCCTACGCACAGTTTGCGAAAGTAGCCCGTCAGCTAAAAGTTGAGAAACATTACGAGATAGACGAGAAGCGAAAAGCCTCCGTCCTTACTGACGACGGTGTGGAATTTGTTGAAAAGATTTTAGGTGTAAAAACCTTATTCGCGAGCAACAATATTCGAATTTTGTATCACCTCGATCAAGCACTAAAAGCCCAGGCATTATTTAAGCGAGACAAAGACTATGTGGTGACAAGTGACGGTGAAGTGGTCATTGTAGATGACTTCACGGGTCGTCTGCTCAAGGGTCGCCGGTATAATGAAGGACTTCACCAGGCAATTGAGGCAAAAGAAGGTGTAGAAGTACAAGAAGAATCGATGACGCTTGCCACGATTAGTTTCCAGAATTATTTCCGACTGTACGATAAATTAGCAGGAATGACTGGTACCGCCCAGACTGAAAGTGAAGAATTCCATCAAGTATACAAACTTGATGTACTGGAGATCCCGTCAAACCGAGGCATTGCTCGTATTGACCGTCCAGATAGAATTTATAAGACAGAAGACGGCAAATTCAAAGCTATCGCACGCGAAGTAAAAGTACTCCATCAAAAAGGGCAGCCTGTTCTTATTGGTACGGTATCCATCGAGAAAAATGAAAAACTTGCTCGACTTCTTGAAAAACAAGGTGTTCCGCATCAAATTTTGAATGCCAAGAATAATGAACGTGAAGCAGAAATTATTTCTCATGCCGGTGAAGCAGGTGCAGTAACCCTCGCAACAAACATCGCTGGACGTGGAACGGATATTGTTTTGACCGACGATGTAAAAGAACTCGGAGGTCTCTTCGTCCTGGGCTCAGAGCGACACGAATCACGACGAATCGATAATCAGTTGCGTGGTCGTGCAGGACGTCAGGGTGACCCTGGTGTTACGCAATTCTTCGTAAGTACCGAAGATGATCTTATGCGGATATTTGGTGGTGAGCGGATTGCGAGCGTCATGGATCGACTTAAGGTTGATGACGAAACACCAATCGAAAATAGAATTATTTCGAAGAGTCTAGAATCTGCCCAAAAGAAAGTTGAAGGACATAACTTCGATCAACGTAAAAACGTTGTTCAATATGACGACGTCATGAATCGTCACCGTAAGGCAACCTATGCCATGCGACGAGAAATATTGAATCAACCCGACATTAGTAAGCGGATTAAACTATTCTTATCTGAAGAAGCTAAGCTGATTGCCGGATCACCGCTTGCTACAACCGATAAGTATGAAGCTATCCTTCGGGAACTATTTCCGTTCGATGAAAAAACTCTCGATAAACTTTTCAATAATACGCCGGATACATTTTCAAAAGAATTAGGAACGGCAGTCACTGAATTATACGGTGAAAAAGAAAAGGCATTTTCAAGCGATACTCTCCGTAAAGTAGAGCGCGATATTTACTTGCAGATTCTTGACGACCTGTGGATGCAACATCTAGAGAATATGGATCATTTACGCGAAGGTATTCACTGGATAAGTGTTGGTCAGAGAGATCCATTGGTTGAATATCGACGTCAAGGACAGCATATGTTTGAAGAAATGCAGGGTGAGTTGCGACATGACGTGGTTCGATCATTATTCGCCGCCGAACCAACTGAAGTAAGTGATGCTCCGATCGAGACTGAACTTACGAAGGCGGCACGTAATTCTGTTGCGAATGCCGATAAGATTATCGAAGCAGAAGAATTTAATGAAGAAGACTTCGTAGCCTCAACTAAAACTACTACAACTGGTGGAAGTAAGAAAAAACTTGCAGAAAATGCACGCAAAAAAGCTCGAAAAGCAGAACGTCAACGTCGTAAAAAGGGTAAAAGGAACTAGTCGAATCACACGCTAAGGTTCGATACTTTGTCGGTCCTCTCGGGTGTATGACATATACTGCTATGAAACATACGGTTACAGAAATAAAACTCAAAAATGGGGCCGCTGGTCTCCTCATCCATGTACCTGACGCAAGCGTCATGTCCTTTGAATATAACTTCCGGGCAGGTGATTATCTTGTCGATCCTGCAAAGTGGGAAACAGCACACTTAATGGAGCATATGCTGATTGGAGCGAATGAACTGGTGCCTAAAGCTCGTGCTTTTCAAGCTGAATTTGAGAAAAACGGAGCGTATAGTAATGCCTCAACAAGCAGCTATGATGTGATTTATGAAGCAGAATGTGCCGATTTCGAATGGGATCGTATCCTGGGGTTACTTCTTACCGCCATTACGAAGCCACTATTCTTAGATGAGGAATTTGAGGCCGAATTTGGTAATGTGCGTGAAGAGCTCAATGCAAGGTCTAATAATCATTTTCGTCATCTCAACTTAGCACTCCGCGAAAAATATGGATTTGTATCAAAAACCGACCAAGATAGATTGCTTCTGATGGGTAATGTATCGGTAGATGATATCCGGGAGCACTATACAAAAACGCACACCAGTAGCAATCTTCGTTTTGTCATGGCTGGTAACCTGAATGCGACTCGAAGAAAATTGATCGAAAAACTTGTCTCAACGATAGAACTACCTCTTGGTAATGGGAGGCCCGAGCTACCAGTTGAGCATCCGAAGAAAATTGATACACCCCTGTATATCCACAATGACACTATTGAGAATATGTATTTTTATCTCGATACATTCGCTTGCCACCAGCTCACCGATCCTGAATCGGATAATCTAAGTTTGATAAACACCATGCTTACCGAAACTCTGTATTCACGGATTCTCGGTACCGCTCGCGAAAAAGGGCTCGTCTATAGCATGAGTTCTGGTATTGGTCAGGCAACAAATAGTTCAAACTGGTGGTTCGGCGCGCAAGTTATGCCTCAGAACGCACCAGCTCTATTTGAAATCATTACGCATGAACTTTCAGAAGTATTTCGAGGCAAAATATCGCCCGAAGATATCGACTCTGCTAAACAATATGCACTAGGGCGATACCAGCGGAGTGGGCAGACGGTAGGCGGTACTGCCAGCGGATATAGCTGGCGATATTTCTTTGACGGAGAAATTGATGATTACTATAAAGTTCCTGAACGAATTGCGGCCATTACGAAACAGGGGATTGTTGATGTGAGTTTGTCGTTGTTCGAAGATAACATTTGGGGGCTCGGCGTACTTGGTAATGCCAGCGAAGAATTCGCTCGTAAACTCCAAGACCAAGCCGCCGTGTTATGGCTTAAGGATAAATAGCAGAAATAGATGACAACAGCGTTGCTTTCTAGATTAGAGTAACTGATTTATACTACCTCTATGGATGAAATACAGAAAAAAACTAACGTGCTTCGAAGTGCATATGATACTGCAATCGAACGGCTCAATATCTCTCAATTAGAGCATGAACTTCAATCAATTTCTGAGAAAATAGCAGAGACTGGCTTCTGGGATGATAATCTTGCCGCTCAAGAGATAATGAAGAAGCAATCCGCGCTACAATCGCGTGTAGAGCCTTGGAAACAGCTCGGCTCACAACTGACAGAGTTATCCGAAATGGCGTCGCTCGGTGATGAATCGTTGCAAGCAGATCTACAAACTTCGCTTGAACAAGCAACTTCGAAATTTGACGCCTTAAAAGCAGAACTGAGATTTAATGGGAAGTATGATGATCATGATGCGGTTATCACACTTTCTGCTGGCGCTGGAGGCACTGATGCCCAAGATTGGACCGCAATGCTTCTGAGAATGTACACACGGTGGGCAGAACAGCAAAATATGTCTATCACGCTCATCGAAGAATCAGCCGGGGAAGAAGCCGGCCTTAAGCGCGCTACATTAGAAATTAATGGACCATTCGCCTATGGCAAGTTGGCCTCTGAGCATGGAGTACATCGTTTAGTTCGTTTGAGTCCATTTAATTCAGATAGCTTACGGCAGACCAGTTTCGCCAAAGTAGACGTCATGCCCAAGATAGACCGGCCAGACGAACTTGAAATCGACCCTAAAGATCTTAAGATTGATGTTTATAGGGCAGGTGGCCACGGAGGACAGAGCGTCAACACGACAGACTCGGCAGTTCGAATCACCCATATCCCCAGTGGCGTTACCGTATCAATCCAAAACGAACGATCACAGCTTCAAAACAAAGAGACAGCCATGACCGTCATACGGTCAAGATTAGCCGTCCTCCAAATCGAGCAGCACAAAGATCACCTTGATGAGATTAAAGGACCTAACCAGTCTGCCGAATGGGGCAATCAGATTAGAAGTTATGTATTGCATCCATACAAACAAGTGAAGGATCTGAGAACCAGATATGAAACGAGTGACGCCGAAGGCGTCTTGGCTGGGAATATTGAACCATTTATTTCTGCATACCTAGAAATGAATTTTTCATAATAGCCATCGTATTATCATTAAAGTCCCCCGCAAAACGCTAGCAATTTGCTATACTGGATCTACATGATTCTATTAGACAGAGTAACCAAGACGTATAATAAAAATGGACAAGCATTAGAGCGAATCAGCCTCCACGTTGAGCCTAAAGAATTCGTAATTATCGTTGGCCCTAGTGGCGCCGGTAAATCGACGCTTCTTAAGTTACTTACTAGGGAAGAGAAGCCAACAACGGGTAAGATAATCGTCGGTGGGATAGATTACGAGACGCTTAAGGACAAAGAGATTCCACTCCTTCGACGTAAAATTGGCGTCGTATTCCAGGATTTTAAACTACTTCCCAATAAAACAGTATTTGAAAATGTTGCCTTTGCTCTTGAAATAGTTGGCATGGGGAACAAGGAAATTCACCATACGGTCCCTCGGGTTCTCGACATAGTAGGTCTGAAGGGCAAAGAAAAGCGCATGCCGCGTGAACTTTCTGGAGGAGAGCGTCAAAGAGTTGCGATTGCCCGAGCAATTGTGAGACAGCCGCGAATTCTCATCGCTGATGAGCCAACCGGTAACCTTGATCCTAAGCATGCCTGGGACGTTATACGGGTGCTCGAGAAGATAAATCGCTTTGGTACTACAGTAATCTTAACCACCCACAACCAAGAAATCGTCAATAAACTTAAACGTCGCGTGATTACCATGCAAGATGGTCAGATTGTGAGCGACCGAGCAAATGCGGAGTATCGTTCATGAATATTACGCGCAGCATGATAATGGGGCGAAGAATTTTTAAGACCGGGTTAACCAACTTTGCTCGTAATGCGTGGCTCGGTGTAGCGGCGATGGCTGTAATGGTGATCACACTAACCATTATTTTGTTTTCAATTATTGCAAACGCAACATTTAGCAACACCATTCAGCAATTCACCGATAAAATCGATGTATCGGTATACCTGAAGGACTCAGTTTCGGTAAGCTCTCGCGACAAATTAATCACTCAAATTAAAAATCTTGATAATGTACGGGACGTTACGTTTATAAGTAAAGACCAAGCGCTCGCTGCGTATAAAAAGCAGAACGAAAACGATGCCAGTCTCCAGCAGGCGATATCTCAGACAGATAATCCACTTCCTGCAACAATTCAGATTAAACCACGTGATCCGAACAAAATAGAATCGATCAAGCAATTCCTTGAAAAAAAAGAAATTACGATATTACAATCTGATAAAACGTCATACTCTGGTGACCGTAAGGACGCCATTGATAAAATTACCAGTGCAACGAGTTTCTTCAAGAAAGCCGGTATCGCTGGAATTATCATCTTTGCGTTCATCTCTATGTTGATTATTTTCAATACCATTCAGATGGCCATCTTTAATAGAAGAGACGAATTAACGATCATGCGATTACTCGGGGCTAGTACTAATTTCATTCGGGGACCGTTTATTGTAGAGAGTATTCTGTATGGCGTTGTCTCGGGAATTTTATCGATTGTAATTATCAAGACGATATTTACCGTATCAGCCAGGGCGTTTGAGGCAAGTAGCCTGGGCATCCTTGATATCAAATATTCAAGCAACTATTTCAGCAGCCGATTCCTTATGTTTCTTGGCTTGCAGCTCGGCGTTGGGATCTTGATTGGGGCTGTCTCGTCCATAATCGCTACCAGACGTTACTTAAAATTTAAAACGAGCAAATAGGGTAGCCCTAGATATTGCCGAAACCTATGCTTTGTGGTAATATTAAAAAGCTTATGCTAACACAAAAAATCCTACATAAAAAAATTCTATACAAAACACTGACTGTTTTTATCGCAGTGCTTTTGACGGTATTTGCTGTTGTACCAAAAGACAGATTTGTGAAAGCTGCAAGCGTCCAAGAGCAAATAACAAGTTTACAGCAACAGAATGCTGAATATAAAAGTACTATTGCTCGTTTGCAAGGGGAGGCTACCAGCTATCAGGACGCTATCGCACAGCTAAAAGCAGCCATTGATGCATTGCAAGGTCAAATCGATGCAAATACCGCGGAGCAGCAAAAGCTTCAGGCTGATATAACGACGGCAGAAGCAGAACTTGCGAAGCAAAAAGCCTTACTTGGTGAAAATATTAAGGCAATTTATCTTGAAGGTAAAATCTCGACGATTGAAATGCTTGCATCGAGCAAAGATCTTAGCGAGTTTGTCGATAAAGAGCAATATCGGAACTCAGTTAAAGATAAAATCAGGGTAACGCTAGAGAAAATCACCGCTATAAAATTAGAACTTACTGGCAAAAAAGAAAGCGTAGAAGCATTACTTAAGGTCCAGAATGAGCAACAGACGCAATTGAATGAAAGTAGGAGCGAACAAGGCAATTTACTCGCCTACAATGAAGGTCAACAAAACGAATTTAATCAGAAGACCAAAGACAATCAATCAAAAATCGATGGATTGATCGCATCGCAGCGTCGTGCGAACTTTAACCCTGATGGTGGCTATTATTTCCTACGATTTGCTGGGACTGTCGGGTCATTTAGTCCGAGTAGTTACCCATATGCAAATGCTGGATTTGGTATGAGCCCAGGGCCGGGATGTGTCGATAACGATGGTCCTGATGCTTGGGGCTATTGTACGAGACAATGTGTATCCTATGCAGCGTGGGCCGTAGCCGCCTCAGGACGCTCTGCTCCGATGTACTATGGAAACGCACGAGATTGGGTTGCTGCAGCATATGCACGGGGTGTAGAAGTAACACGCTCGCCACAACCAGGAGACGTCGCCATCAGTACGAGTGGATATTGGGGGCACGCAATGTATGTTGAAGGAGTTTCCGGCAGTACCTTTACGACTTCAGAGTACAATACCTATCTTGACGGTAGGCTGACATACCAGACAAGAAATTTCTAGATCCTCAGGATTCCTTAAGTATCCAAAACGTATAGTAAATTACAAAGTAAACAGGTACTATGAGAGTCGCATAACGGTATATAAAACTTGGGGGGTTTTGGTGTTAATTAATGATAAAAAACAATCAAACAATATTGTAAAATATTACGGCGTGCTACTCGTTGGGCTATTAATTTTTGGTGCCGGGTGGTCTCTCGGCAGCGGGAAAATAAACCTAATTCAACAAAACGCTTCGGTTCAAACTAATGCACCAAACAATCTTGATTACTCGAGTGTTGAGCAGATTTACGATGAGTTACGACAGAATTTCGACGGTAAACTTGATAATGCTAAGTTGCTCGATGGCTTAAAGACAGGGCTCGTTGCAGCAAGTGGCGACCCATATACCGAATATATGCCGCCAGAGAAAGCAAATGATTTTAAGGGCCAGCTAAGCGGTACTTTTGAAGGTATTGGAGCGCTTCTTGGAAAGAATGATAAAGGTAACGTCATAGTAATCTCACCAATTGATGGATTCCCCGCTAAAAAAGCAGGGTTGCAGCCAAGAGATGTGATCGCCGAAATTGATGGCAAAGATGCATCGACGTTGGCAGTAGATAAAGCAGTAGAGAAAATTCGTGGTCCAAAAGGCACGAAAGTGAAACTACGCATTATACGCGATGAGAAAGAAGACCTGACCTTTGAAATTACTCGAGAAGAAATCAATATACCGAGTGTAGAATCAAAAGTTCTCGACAGTGGCATCGGTTATATCAAGATTTCACGATTCGGCGATGACACAGCAGAGTTGAGTAGAACTGCAGCAGAAAAATTCAAGAACGATGGCGTTTCAAAGGTAATTTTAGACCTACGGGGTAACCCCGGGGGTTATCTCGAGGCAGCTGTAGATGTCTCAAGTTTGTGGCTAAACAATAAGACAGTCCTGCAAGAGAAGCGAGATGGTAAAATTATAAAAACCTATTCTTCTCGGGGGACAGCGCCACTGGAAGGAATACAAACAACAGTGTTAATAGATGAGGGCAGCGCAAGTGCCAGTGAAATAACAGCCGGTGCATTACATGACAATAAGGCTGCGACACTTCTAGGTGTGAAAAGCTTTGGTAAGGGTAGCGTACAAGAGCCGCAGACGCTTAAAAATGGTGGACTGCTCAAGATCACGGTCGCCAGGTGGTATACACCTAATGGCAAGAATATAGACAAAGAAGGTATCCAACCCGATCAAAAAGTCGAGAGAAGCGAAGACGATTACAAAGCCGGTCGTGACCCGCAACTTGACGCAGCGATCACGAAGTTACAATAAAAGCTTTATTGTTAGCGTTCAATCTGCTAGTATCAAAGGATTAAAGAGAGGTGAACGCGTTGGCAAAGCCAGTTAAGTATGTGTTTGTTACAGGTGGTGTTCTTTCCGGATTAGGCAAGGGCATTACAGCCGCCTCCATCGGCAATACTTTAAAGGCCCGCGGTCTCTCGGTAAACATTCAGAAACTCGACCCATATCTCAACGTCGACGCCGGTACACTTAACCCCGCAGAACATGGTGAATGTTTTGTTACACGCGACGGAGCCGAGACTGATCTAGACCTTGGTCATTATGAACGATTCTTAGACGTCCAACTTACGAGAAATAGTTCAGTTATGAGCGGTCGTATCATCCGTAAACTTATTGACGATGAACGAGCAGGTAAGTTCTTGGGTCAGACTGTTCAGTTAGTACCTCATTTCACCAATGCAATTATGGACGCCGTGATATCTGCCGGTAAAGGGTTTGATGTTCACATCGTAGAAATTGGCGGGACAGTTGGCGATTACGAGAGTCCTGCATTCTTTGAAGCTATTCGAGAGCTCGGTGCGGTTGTAGGCCTTGAAAATTGTCTTTACGTGCATGTAGTGTATATGCCATATCTTTCAACGAGTAAGGAAATTAAAACTAAACCTGCCCAAAATGCCGTGCGAGACCTACGGAGTATGGGGATTTTGCCGAATGTACTTGTAGCTCGAAGCGAAGTTCCAACAAATGGCTCTACACGGACAAAACTGAGTGCATTTTGTGGCGTTCCAGAAGCAGGGATTGCGATTCTACCCAATGCCCGCACGGTATATGAAGTTCCTTTGACATTAGAGGAACAAGGAATTGCCGAATTTATCGTCAAAAAACTTGATCTCAAAACCAAAAAACCAAATCTCAAGGAATGGGAAAAAATGGTTGATTCGATCGTCGCTATTCCAAAAGTAACGAAGAAAATTGGCGTCGTGGCTAAATATATGGATAACCAGGATACGTATATGTCAGTGTTTGAAGCTATAAAGGCTGCCTCATGGGCGCACGATACCGGTATTGATATTCAATGGGTTGATGCTGAAAACATTAAAAGCCCAGCTGATGCCAAAAAATATTTACAAAAGCTCGATGGCATTGTGGTACCTGGTGGATTTGGTGCTAGGGGAGTTGAAGGCAAGATCTTGGCAGCACAGTACGCGCTCATGAATAAGTTGCCATATCTTGGACTTTGCTTAGGTATGCAAGTAGGTGTAATTGCTGCTGCTCGATTGAGTGGCCTCAAGCAAGCTAACTCTGCTGAATTTGATGCCTCTAGCCCTGATAAAGTGATTGATACGATGCATGATCAAGCAGGCAAGGAGAATACTGGCGGGACTATGCGACTTGGCGATTATCCGTGTGTCATAGCAAAAGATAGTATTTCCGCTCGATTATATAAAAGAACGAACATAACTGAGCGCCATCGTCACCGCTATGAAGCAAATAATGATTATCTAGATCAGTATGAATCTTGGGGAATCCGCGCTGTTGGTACATCACCAGATGGGTCGCTCGTAGAAATGATTGAAGCGATCGATCATCCTTACTTCGTGGCGAGCCAATTTCACCCAGAATTCCTGTCTCGACCTAATGTGCCGCATCCAATGTTCAGTGGATTTATCGAAAGCCTTTTAAAAAAATAGTGTAACCACTGCTGTAATTTAGGCCTAAATGTTGCTCTAGACAGTTTATTATATTAGTATAAGCATTATGGAAGAACAACAAACAACTCAAGCAGCAACAAAACAGTTCAAAATTATGCTCGTTGAAGACGACGACGCACTGGCGAGTGTATATCAAACACGTCTGCAGGCAGAAGGATTCGATGTTAAGCGAGTACCAAACGGGGAAGATGCACTCGCAGGTGCTCTTGAATACCGACCAAACTTAATTGTTCTTGATGTCATGATGCCTAAAGTGAGTGGTTTCGATGTTCTCGACATCCTCAGAAACACTCCAGAAACCGCAAAGGTAAAGATTGTCATGCTGACTGCACTTAGCCAAGACAGCGACAAAGAACGCGCTATGAGCCTCGGAGCAGACGACTACCTCGTCAAATCACAAGTTGTAATCGCTGATGTCGTAGAACGCATCAAGCACCACCTCGCAGCCTAGATTTCATTTGAACATCAAAAAAGCAATAGTAAATAACGCTATTGCTTTTTTGTATATTTTATGCTAATGTTATTATTGTAAGTATAAAATAAAAACATGACAGAACAGTTACAATATCAACCAATACCAACGACAGAAGTTGTCAGCAAACCCGAGTTGGGCATTCCCCTCGTTGATATTAATGCACAAGTAGATATTATGGCTCAAAGTTATCCTTCCGTTGAAGAGTTCAGTCATCCAGAACTCGCACCGGCAATTTCTGAATTAGTCAATGAATTTAGCATAAACCCTACTTTTTTTGAAGGTGAGGATGCCCAAGCAAGGTTAGTCATATTGAGTTCTTTTGCGTTTCGTTATGCAACGTT
Organism: Candidatus Saccharimonadota bacterium; assembly: GCA_026395435.1. Lineage (GTDB taxonomy): Bacteria > Patescibacteriota > Saccharimonadia > Saccharimonadales > AWTP1-31 > JAPLYT01. The sequence continues at coordinate 102,356 of JAPLYT010000012.1, read as the reverse complement.
AGACAAAACCGATCCAAAGGCTTCTAACGTTCGTGAAAAAGAATTTATAGCTAACGGAGTATATGCTTTAGCAAAAGATTATACAGATGCTTTTGATGATTTAAAAAAGCAAACCGAGGTAGAGGCTGGTCATAGCAGATCGGAAGGAAATACAACTGCCGTAATAGATAGGTATACTCAGCCTGATTTAACGCATGATCTAACTGAAAAAATAAAAAATGGAATGTTTGACGGTGTAAAGAGTAGAATGGGCATCACAAACGATAATGAAGACCCTTATGAAGTACATGTGCTTAGTATTACTGACGGTTCTGACACTCACGGTGTTGGTAGAAAGATATCCGAAGACCGTTGGCCAACTGCTGAAGAGTACCGAGATGACCCTGTGGCTGCAAATTTAAAATATGATGATAGCACCTATGATCTTGACGCATCAAGATCATGGCTAAAAGGTCTAGAAAAGCGTACAGAATCCTTCATTAATGAGACTGGCTCTAATGCAGTCGCCGCAGCATTTGTCGTAAAAAGTAAGAACAGGACACTTTTGAATGTGTCAGCTGGATATGCTGAAAAGATAGCATATGATAATGATCTAGAAAACCGACACGAATATTATTCAGAAAACGACCTAATACGGGATAGTTCGATCGCATTGCATGAATATGTCCACACACAGGGTGGATTGGCTACAGAAGGAGTATTCTTTGGTATTAATCTAGAAGAACGAAGAGCAGAATATTTTGCTGGTGATATGCAAGGATATCAGGATGTTAAATTTTTCTTTAATGACCTAAAGCTTGCGACAGGATTTGATGTACTCGAATACTTTGATTCGCATGTAAAGGGAGGCGTCAAAGAAGACATTTATGCAGACATTGCTTCCGTTGTAGGATTAGATTTGTTACCTGATATATTAACAGCAGCACCAGGTGTCTATCTCAGCAACCAGTCTGGCAGTATCCATAACGAAATCGCTGATTATACAGGTGGCTTCAGCGGTGTAATAGGAAGAATTTTGGAAAAGTCGAAGACCGATCCCGCTTTAGTCGCAGAAATTGATAAACGAGTAGAGCAATATGCACAAAAATTAGCTAATTCTACCGTTTCAGATTTTGAATTTGTAAGAAGCTACAGAAAAAGCTTTGGCTCAGACCATTTTACGGATACTCTATTTGATAGAGTTGAAGCTATTAGAGCAGAGCGTAATACTAAATAGTAGATTTAGATGACGGTGACTTCAGTGCGTCGGACTGATTTGCCGCTGAAGGTGCGGACTTTTCGGCTTTTGAAAGCTACAACGCCGTCTTTGGCTGCATGAATAGTGAAGTTACGGCTGAGAGTCGTGCCAACGCCAGAACGCTTGGTGAGGCCAACTTGTCGAACGATGATTTGACCAAGAGAAACTTTTTCGCCACCAAATAGTTTTACACCGAGCCGTTGCCCAGGACTATCTCTGTTATTCTTACTTGTTCCACCAGCTTTTACGTGTGACATATTACTTCCTTATTAGTGATACTAGTTCACGGGCGACCACTTGGCCTTCGCGGTAGTAGATTAAATCAGACTCCCGAGCGTGAACAAAACTTCGTCTAGTATACCCCAATACCTCGAGAGAATCAAGGAGTTTTAGGTGTTTAAATCCATCCGGAGTTTTCCAGGCAGGGACGGCAAGACATAGGGTGAGCCCTGGTTTTGTTTGACGTGCGACATTTTGCAGGAATCGTTTGTGGATGAGGTTTACATCTTGCATGACTTCTGTAAGTGTTTCGGTATCCGGCAAGGATGAAAATGGTCTTCCAAGGTATGTCTCGCAAGCAATTGCATCGATGTTTTCTTGCCATTCGAGATTTGTTGCGTCACCCGTGATTAGTGTGATGTCAAAGGATGTGTCCCATTTTTCTTGCAGCCACTCAAGGTTCTTTTTTGAATATTCTGTCATTCGAGGTTCAAGATCTGACCCGAGAGGAGAAAATCCCATCAATCCGGCTTCTTGGAGTACAACACCGGTACCACAGAAGGGGTCTAATACGGTGAAGTCTCTGTCGGGTGCTTTGGCTCCAGTTGCTAGGTTGACGATAATTTGAGCAAGTTTGGGTGGTAGCATCCCAACGCGAGCGTCTCTCATGGGTCGCTGTTGGTCACGGGCAGCATACGACTCGATGTCTTGTTCGCTAATCGTTTGCGCTATGAGTGTTGAACTGCCGTTGCGTAAGAAAATTAATTCCATTCCAAGCGGGGAAGTGAGTTGGTTATGAATTACTTGGGCACTATTGAGGGCGACATCATTATTAGGAATTATCCTCACTGATCGTCCGGCAGACTTTACTGCTTTTTTAATCTGCAGGGCACTTTTGTTTATCGTATTTGCATCAACGTGTATTCCGAATGTGCTAAATCCTAGTTTTAATTTTCCTTCCGGGATGCCGCTAAGATGCTTCGGAAGTGTATCTTCGATGTATTTTGCGAGCGCAGTCCAGTCGGTTGACTGAATTTCAGTAAGTACGCCTGCCAACTTAATGCTCCCGCCGATGCGATTGAAGGGAATATCGTCAGGATCTACGGCTACGATTGCGGCGTGAGTATCGATGGGCGTGATTAATTCAGGTCCAAATAATGATTCGAGTTCGGCTATACCAAGCGCTGGTTGACGGCCAAGAATAAACAGTGATGATTGCATAATAGTAGTATATCGCCTCTTGAAGGTCATACCTAACGCTTATGCCTTAACTTTCTACTTTCTACTTTCTACTTTATACTGTATTTCAATGAGTAAAAAATCGAAAGCAAAGTGGAAAGTAGTCCTCAATATTGTCACGATCATCGCGCTCTTTGGGGCGATATACGCATTGCGACATCAGATTGTCGACTCTCTCAATAACCTTGGTAAGGTAGACACCTGGGCACTTTTTTTGGTTATTCCACTTCAATTGCTAAACTATCACGCCTATACCAACCAATCTCGATCGTTATTTAGCATACTTGGCGAAAAACTTCGCTACAGGCCGATGTTTAGATTGATGCTAGAAATGAACTTTGTTGGGCTTGTTTTTCCGAGTGGAGGTGTGACGGGACTTTCCTACTTCGGTATTCGTATGAAAGATGCCGACGTGAGCACTGCTAAAACGTCTCTGGTATACCTCATGCGTTACATTATGGTATTTATTTCATTCCAGATCCTATTAGGAACAGGATTGCTCCTACTAGCCCTTGATGGAAAGGCCAGTCGTTTTGTACTGTTGGTGGGAGGGTCTCTGTCTACGCTTATCCTGGTTGGTACGGCGGGTATCGTTTTTATAATCGGCAGTAAGTATCGAATTAATCGATTCTTTGTGGCAGTAAGCCAGGCCTTAAATAAGGTTATCTATGTTGTTCGTCCTAGGCACCCTGAAACAATTAATATAGAAAAGGTTCGTAATCTGTTTAATGAACTCCATGAAGATTACTTGCTTATTAAAAATGACTTTAGTGCACTCAAAATGCCACTTATCTGGTCGTTACTGGCACTTTCTGCAGAGATCGCAACAATCTATGTAGTTTATGTTGCATTTGGCGCCTGGGTAAATCCAGGGGCAGTTATCTTGGCATATGCAGTTGCGACCATCGCTGGATTCTTCTCGGTGTTACCGGGAGGAATTGGTATCTACGAAGCACTTATGACCGCCGTGCTTGCCGCGAGCGGTGTCAGCCCGGGTGTGAGTATCCCCGTGACGGTTATGTATCGAGTGCTCGCTATATCGGTACAAATTCCACCAGGATTCTATTTTTACAACAAAAATATACGGTCTAAGACAACATCATCATGAGCCCAACATTTAGTGTCAGTGATTTTGTGGCGTCAATTAACCAGACGTTCGAATATGCCTATAGCTCTGTTGTGATTGTTGGTGAGCTGTCTAATCTTCGAGTCAGTAAAGGTAAATGGGTATATTTTGACCTAAAAGACGCGGGGGCAAGCGTAAAGTTCTTTGGCACGGTGTATATGATGCCCGGACCTTTAGAGGACGGAATGATCGTTCAGGTCACAGGAACCCCCAAAATGCACCCGGCGTATGGATTTTCGGTAACTGCCCAGTCTATCACTCCAATCGGGGAAGGATCGATAAAAAAAGCCGCTGCACTACTAAAGGCCAAACTCACCAATGAAGGTCTTTTTGCAATAGAGCGTAAGCGATCATTACTCTATCCGCCGGCACGTATTGGGCTTATTGCGTCAGGTGAGTCAGCAGCATATATAGATTTCATGAAGATTCTCAATGCCAGGTGGGGAGGTATCGAAATATATCACCTTGATGTCCAAGTTCAGGGAGAATCTGCGCCGAATCAAATCATTGATGCTATCAAACGATTAAATACTGAATCGAACCTCGATGTTATTGTGATAACTCGGGGAGGAGGAAGTGCCGACGATCTTATCGCTTTTAATGTCGAACAAGTCGTTCGAGAGATCGCCGCCAGTAGAATTCCTACACTTGTTGCAATTGGTCACGAACGTGATGAGAGTCTCGCTGAGTTAGCGGCTGACAAGCGGGCCAGTACCCCCAGTAACGCGGCTGAATTGCTGACTCCTGACAAAAAAGAAGTAAAAGTCTTTTATCGTCAGGCTTTGTCCTCTTGTTCAGCATTGGTTCATCAGTCCGTGATTACCAATGTACAGGCGTTCAAGCATGATAGTCGCATTGCGCTACTGAATATACAATCGGCACTTGATTCTCGGGGGAAGGATTTGATTCAAGCGAGGACACTTCTTGAAAGTTATGATCCGCGTCGAATATTACGGTTAGGCTATGCCCAAGTGCGCCAATCGAACGGAGATATCGTCTTATCCGTAAAAAATATTCAAAAAGATTCTGACATCACGATGCGGTTTGACGATGGAATCGTTGAGGCTCGTGTGAAAAAGGTAATTAGTAAATCGTAAACAAAGTGACGGGAGTATACTAGAAGCATATGACAGCTACAAAAAAAGATCAGAAAACGTTCTCTGAACGAAAAGAAGAACTCAATACCGCCCTCGCGTGGTTTGAAGGTGACAATATTGACATAGACGAGGCAATTGTTCGTTACAAGCATGCTATAAAGCTAGTAACTGAGCTCGAAGAATATCTTGAGAAAGCCGAGAACGAAATTAAAAAACTTTCTCAATAAACTGCTAAAAGCAGGGGTAAATAGTGGCTACGAACAAGCCAATATGGTACCATAAGCATTATGGCAAATATTCAAAAATTAGATCAATCAGGCCTCGTCGATACCTGGATGATTGCTTTTATCGTCGTGTTGCTACTGTTTCTCGGATCAACCGGTTTTGGAGTGTGGGCTTTTGCTGGTAAGCAAGATTATAAAAATAATGTTGATGCAAAAATTGCCGAAGCAGTCACTGCATCGGACGCTGCAAACAATCTTAAAAAAGATGCTGAATTTGCTGAAAAAGAAAAGAACCCGCTTCGCACATATACTGGGCCAGCGGCGTATGGAAGTGTTGGAATTAGTTATCCAAAGACATGGAGTTTATACGTAGACGAATCCGGAACGGGTAATGCACCACTCGATGGATCCTTGAATCCAGGATTTGTGCCAGGGCTCACCAGTAATGCAAGTATTGCTCTCAAAGTTCAGGTATTAGCAACGCAATATTCCAATGTAGTTAAAACATTTGACCAACGTGTTAAGGCCGGAAAAGTCAAAGTATCACCATTCAGTGCGCCAAAAGTTCCTGGTGTTGTTGGATTGCGGGTAGACGGTGAAGTACAGGCAGGTAAGCAGGGTTCACTGGTCGTATTTCCAATTCGCGATAAAACACTGCAAGTGTGGACTGAAGCTGCTCAAAACGCAAACGACTTCAATACAATAATTTTGCCAAATCTCGTTTTTGTACCATAAATAATTACCGAATACGCTATACTAACCCTAGGTAAGTGAGGGATTTATACGAGATGCATGACGGTAAGACACCAAGCACGCACGCTGAAAGTGATGAACAACGTCTGTTTTTTGCTCTCACAGAACAGATGAAGCTACCGTTTCTTCAGATTGCTCGCGCGTCCGAACTGGCATCAATGACCGGCGACATCACGCGTCTTGCTATGATTGAAAAAGTAGCAGATAATGCCCTACAACTACTAGATAGCTATTTGCTCAGCACACGTCTGTCTGCAGCAGGTGACGCACTCGTACTAGAACCAGTTTCGTTGTCTGCAACGCTAGATGATATTGCCCATAAAATGGAAAAAATAGCTCACGAAAACAGGTGTGACCTAGAGCTGCATATAGCCGGTAGATATGGACCCATTATGGCTCACCCTGCAGGCTTGCAGGCGGCACTATTGAACCTCGGTAAAGTATTCATCGACGTCCAGCATGAACGCACTCATACAAAGCGACCAGTCATAACGCTTGCTGCTCACCGAACAAGCAAGGGGATTGTAGCAGGGATGTTCTCTGACATAGAAGGCCTCAATGTTGATATGTTTAAGCGTGCCCATAAGATGTATGGAGCCGCACGGCAACCGCTTGCGCAGCTTACTGCTCAAAACGGAGCAGGGGTGTTCGTGGCCGATTCGTTACTCGTTTCGATGTCATCAGGCTTACGGGTGGCGCGGCATAATAAGTTAACGGGACTTGCTGCGACATTTGCACCGAGTCAGCAATTAGCGTTGGTATAAATTGTGGCTACGTTGTTATTGATCGAGCCGGATGAATCACTTGCCTCAACATATAAACGCGCCCTTCAACACGCCAATCATACCGTACATCATTCTGTCGATATTCGTGACGCGATACAAACATTAGATGAACACCAGATTGACCTCATAGTCCTTGAACTTCAGATAGCCCTACATAATGGGATAGAATTTTTGTACGAAATGCGATCATACCCTGAATGGCAGCGCATTCCTGTAATCCTTCATACGAGCGTTCCGTTTCGTGCCCTCAATCAAGGCGACGTCCTTTCTAAGGAACTGCATGTACAGGTACATTTATATAAACCTACAACGTCATTAGAAAAATTAACAAACGCTGTAGAGTCCGAACTCTTGGCACACGCCTCGTGAAACAGCAGGCAACAGAGGCTATCGTTCTCGCTCGAACTTCATATGGTGAGGCCGATCGGATTTTAACGGTCCTTACGCCATACCAGGGCAAGATACGGCTGCTGGCAAAAGGCGTCAGAAAAATTAAAAGTCGTCTTGCAGGAGGCATCGAGCTTTTTAGCGTGAACGACATTGCCTATATTGTCGGAAAAGGCGATTTGCATACGCTTGTATCGGCACGATTGCAGGTAAACTTCGGGACCATCGTGAAAGACATTGACAGGACGATGTACGCATACGATATCCTAAAAATGTTTAATCGAATAACTGAAGATTCGCCCGAGCCAGAATATTTTGAATTACTGCGTATTCTATTTGTAGCACTAAACGACGTTTCTATAGATCTCAATTACATCCGATTATGGAATAATATGCAGTTACTTAAATTGGGCGGCCATGTGCCAAATATGCAGACTGATACCAAAGGTAAACCACTAACTATTGATACGCACTACACACTTAGTTTTGATGAAATGACATTTGCGGAGCATACCTCGGGCCCATTTGATGCGCGTCATATCAAAGTTCTCCGGCTTGCGTTGTCGCTCGAAACGCCCAAAAAATTAGTTCAGATTCAGGGCACTGAATCTATAATTTTACCACTAATACAGCTTAGTAAAACGATGCTTCAGGAGCATGCCAGGATCACATAGGCACGGCTGTTCTTACGCACCGGCCGTCAATCTGTTATACTGCGTGGCATGAGTGATGTAAAACTAGAAGATATTGTTAGCCTATGTAAACGCCGTGGATTTGTGTACCAGGGTTCTGCTATCTATGGTGGCGAAGCAGGATTATACGATTTTGGGCCATATGGCGTCGAACTACTAAACAATTTAAAAGCAGCATGGTGGAAAGCAAACGTAAGGGATAGGGACGATTTCGTTGGTATTGATTCTGCGATATTTAAGCATCCAACAGTATGGGATGCCTCTGGGCATGCGACTGGTTTTTCTGACCCGCTAGCAGAATGTAAAGTATGTCATACGCGTATTCGAGTCGACAAAGAACTCGAGGCAATTGGCGTCACTGCTGATGAAAAAATGAGTGATACGGAAATAAATACACTTTTTGACGAAAATCGTAGCAATATAAAATGCCCTAAATGCGGTTCAAAAGACTTTACGGAATCAAAGGCTTTTAATCTACTTGTAAAATCTAATCTTGGAGATTTCACTGGAGACAACGATCGACCCGTATATCTCCCGGGTGAAGCGTGCCAAGGAATCTATCTTAACTTTAAGAATGTAGTCGATACTACACCTATGAAGATTCCATTTGGAATAGCTCAAATTGGTAAGGCATTTAGAAATGAAATTAGCCCTCGTAATTTCTTGTTTCGCACTCGAGAAATGGAGCAAGCTGATACTCAATTTTTTGTTAAGCCAAACGAAAATAAAGAAGCTTATGAGAAAGCAAAGAATAATCGATGGCAGTGGTACTTAGATATTGGGATCAATGAAAATAATTTACGATGGAAGCAACATGAAAATCTCGTTTTCTATGCTGCAGACGCATGGGATATTGAATACAATTTTCCATCTCTTGGATTTGACGAGCTCGAAGGTCTTCATGATCGAACAGACTATGATTTGACGCAGCATATGAAATTTTCCGGCGTAGATTTAAACTATCAAGACCCTATTACTCATGAGAAATATGTTCCTTGGATTATTGAAACTTCAGTTGGTCTAGGAAGAATGTTCTTAGCCGTAGTAAGCGATGCATATACAATCGAAAAACTTGAAAACGGTGAAAGTCGTACGGTACTTAAACTTCACCCTGACTTAGCGCCAATCAAAATGGCTGTATCGCCGCTATTGAAGAATAAACCAGAACTTATCGAAAAAGCACAAGAAGTCTACAAAGCCATGAAGAAGAAATACGGTACAGTGATGTGGGATGATAATGGCAACATCGGTAAACGATATCGACGGCAAGACGAAATTGGAACGCCAAAGTGTGTCGTAATTGATTTCCAGACTCTAGAAGATGACACTGTCACTGTCCGCGACCGGGATACCACCGAACAAATTCGGGTCGCAATAGCTGATCTTTAGTGGTCTATTCTTGTACTGCTCATGATACTATTGAGGGTATAGAATAAACGAGAATTCAAAACATGAAGGCATCAGCCAGCACGCTCATAAAATTGTCAGTTGCAGACACATTTGCAATATTTTCGGATATTCCAAATCGAAAGAAATATCTTCCAACGATCACCGATCTTAAAGTTAAATCACTACTCGCAGAAGGCAAAGGGGTGAAGTGGTACGAAGAGCGCACAGAAGATGGGGTAGTTCGAAAGGGAACGATCGAGATCACCGGATACAATAAACCGCGTGCTCTAACGTTCACTACGCACTCTAAAGGCCTCGTTTTTAAGACTCGTTATAATTTTCAATTTGCTGGGTTAAATGCCACAAAAGTGGTGGTAAGTATCGGCGGAAGACCCGGCGGAATATTAAGTAGATTTATGGACGCATTCCTAACTCGAAATAGTATTTATATGGGCGAACAACTGCAGAATGAAATTGATCATTTTAAGGCAGCAATCGAAGCCGAGACAGCCGTCTAATGATAATTTACTATACCGATGGAAGTTGTAGCCCCAACCCAGGACCTGGCGGTTTTTCTGTAATTAAACACATGAAGCCAGCAATTCTGGGTAGCGAGGAAGACTCGACCAATATTCGGATGGAAGGTAAAGCAATTATTGCCGCACTTCAAGATGCCAATGGAGAGCCATGCAAAATACACACCGATAGTGAATTTTGGATAAATGTAATTACCAAATGGTCCCTCGCTTGGGAGGCAAATGGCTGGAAGAAAAAGGGCGGTGTAATTAAAAATTTGGATATCGTCCAAGAAGTCTGCCCGCTCTACAGAACATCGAAAGCTGAGCTGATATGGGTCCGTGGGCATAATAATGATGAAGGCAATGAGTTGGCTGACGTTTGGGCAAACAAAGCTCGTGCTGGTGCGAAGATCTAGCTTGATCGCTGACAATGGGCCATTGGCACCTTAGTCTATAATCTTGAGGACTGAAAATTTTACACCATTCATTCATGCATCAATGCGCTAGAATACCATAATGCCGGCATACAACTGCTGCTTAAATTGATATAAATAACGGAGTAATTATGGATGAAGAAGCAGTATCTGCTATAGCGGATCAAGAACCAAGCACAGAGCGAACTGACGTATTTTTGTGGGCCAACAACCTGGTGCCCATCAAAGAAGAATTAGATATCGACCTCTTTCTTTTCAATAAAAATTACGTTGTATACCGTACAAAAGTGAGTAAAGATTTGGTTCGATCTTTCCAGCCGTTGCTCATCGATGGCCTACTGGAATATGTCCTCCAAGGCGCAGCAGAAGGATTGCAAGTTCGAGATTTTGAAGACGGGGAAGCAGAAGAAAACGTTTTGCAACGTACTAGATTGGCAAACGTACAGAAAGCTCAAGAGCTACTTAATTGGGTAAAGACGCAGGAAAGTGTCATCGAGAATTTTGTCGAAGAAGAGCATGACCTCAAGCGCGTAAAGGGTGTACTTGCACGCTGCCGTCATAAAGATATTCCGTATCCGTTTTATATCATCAAACTTTTACCTGGAAGTATGGTCATGAAAGGTGCAACTTCGTGGATGCTTCGAGACGGTAAGTTCGTACCATTCGACGCAGAAGGTAGTATGCGCATGCCCGGAGACAATCAACTGCTTGTGCTCGATCAAGATATCTATGCTTTTAGCCAAACCCGTCTGGAACAGCTATTTGGCTATAATGCCAAGAAGTACGGAATTGCGCTCAAGAAAATGCAAGAAATTCAGGCTAACTTCACGTTTAATTTCGACATTGGACTCAGCTGGGAGAATTTGGTGCAAGGGCAGAAGAGCCTCGTAAACAAACTGCAAAAAATTGATGCTAGTGCTATTAAACAATCTGATCTTATGGATCACGCTGAAGATCTTGGGATCAACCTGATGACTGACAATGACGGGGCAATTATCATTATGGATGTCAAAGATCTGACCAAATTCATCAACCTACTGAACGACGATTACATCGAATCACCACTGACAGGACGTCGCTACGAGATAAGGAGCAAGAAGCCGCTGCGGGTCACTGAGGGCGCTTCTGAGGATATGGCTTTCGGCGCATCTGAGTAAAGTCGAGTAAACTCTGGTATTATTGAATCAAATGGCAAAACAACCAAAACCGCATAACTACGCATTTATTGATAATCAAAACCTTAATCTCGGTGTTCAGAAGATGGGCTGGAAAATGGACTGGCGTAAATTTCGGACCTTTCTGAGCGATAAGTACGGAGTAGAAAAAGCATTTATGTTCATTGGTCATATGCCTGAGCACGAAGAAATGTATTTAAAAATGCATGAACTTGGGTATCTCGTGGTACTGAAGCCGACATTCGATATGACGCGGGTGCATAAACCAGAAGCTGCGCTGAAGCCAAATGAAGAGCCAAAAGTGGAAGAAAAAAAGCCCGTCAAAGGCAATGTCGACGCAGAACTTGTGCTGTGGGCTGTCAAAGAAATGAAACAGTACGATAAAGCGGTCATCGTCAGTGGCGATGGTGACTTTTATAGCCTCGTTGAGTATTTGGCCAGTGAAAATAAACTCGAGAATCTCCTCACGCCTAACGGACATTATTCCAACTTATATAATGCCTACGAGCGATACATCGACCGTCTCGACAAACAGCGTGCCGCACTCGCATACAGGGTCAACGGTCGAGCGTCCAAGCCGAAAAGTAGTGCTCCAAGTAAAACCAATGAGCACACCAAGTAAATAGACAGCTGACTAAAAGAAAACAAGATCGAACCCACCATAAAAGATCTAACGCCCGCCTAGGTTCTTAGCGTATACTGGGTGTAATGACTAAAAAGATATTTCCAGCTGGGTTTTTTTGGGGAGCGAGTACTGCCAGTCACCAGGTAGAAGGTGGCACGGTTAATCAGTGGAGTGAATGGGAGCTTGCGCACGCATCAGACCTTGCCAAGACCTCCACAGAACGGTTATCGAAAAGTACGCCTGATTGGCCGTCAGTCAAGGCTCAAGCCAGCGACCCCAATAACTACGTATCTGGCAAAGGTGTCGACCACTATAGGCGATTTGAAGAAGATTTTGATATTGCACGAAAACTGCAACTTAATGCATTTCGATTTGGCATTGAATGGTCTCGTATTGAACCAGAACAGGGAGTATGGGACGAGGATGCTATCGCTCATTACCATACTTATATTGCCGAACTCAAGGAGCGGGGCATTGAGCCTTTTTTGAATCTATGGCATTGGACAATGCCTACATGGTTTACAGAACTAGGTGGGCTTGAAAAGCGAAAAAATTTGGTCCATTGGCGACGATTTGTCCAGAAGATTGGCGATGAATACGGCTCAGAACTCAAATATGTCATCACTCTCAACGAGCCAAATGTCTATGCAGTGTTCGGCTATGTGACTGGAGAATGGGTGCCCGAGAAAAAGAGTTTTTATACTTGTATGAAAGTGTATATTAATTTGGTATACGCCCATCGCCAAGCGTATAAGATTTTTAAAAAAACCAAGCCTAGTATTCAGATTGGTATTGCTGCTCAGCTGGCCAATATACAGGCGAAGCGCCCTCACAACGTGCTTGATGAATTTGCAACTGCTTGGATGCGATTTGCTTGGAATTGGTGGTTCTTGAACCGAATCCGTAAACAACAAGATTTTGTGGGCTTCAACTATTATTTTACCGATTACTACAAAGGGTTTAAGCCAGATAACCCTGGGGCACCAAAAAACGACCTTGGTTGGTATATGGAACCAGAAGGTTTGTACCCACTTCTGGTGCGAGTATGGGCTCACTACAAGACTCCAATTATCATCACCGAAAATGGCGTAGCCGACAGCACCGACCAATACCGGCAATGGTGGATAGAAGAAACTATTGTAGCAATGGAGCGGGCGATGAGTGAAGGAGTAGATGTCCGAGGGTACTTCCATTGGAGTTTACTGGACAATTTTGAATGGAAGTTTGGCTGGTGGCCAAAATTTGGATTGGTACATGTAGATCGTGAACATGGCATGAAGCGAACGATTCGCCCAAGTGCTATCTGGTACGCCAGAAAGATTAAATCTCTCAAGAGGGGCGATTTGCCAACGCGAGAACTGTAAACAGCTTAACCTATACTTGACAAAAGAGCTAATGCTTGCTATAGTGTTATCATGAAAAAGATTCGCATTGATTCAGATCCAAAATACGTAAAACGTCGTAAGATTGCCGGTCTGACTGCCGGAACAGTAATTGCATTGACAGGACTTGCACTCGAACCGTCTGAAGCTCCGGCTTCTGCACCTGCAAAAGTATGTAATTTTATAGCTACTAAGGATGACGCACGCCAAGGCGAGGGCGAACTACTTCGAGATTTTAACGTCCGAGCGAACGAGATAACTATAACTGATGCTCAGGGTAGAGACATAAGCACTTTACGTAGAGATTTACACACAGACTTAGGAGATGCTCTCATAGATTCAAATGGCGTATTTCCAGATCTCCATGAAGGTGACAAGATTACAGTTAGCGGTGCTCAAAAAATTGGACAGATGGCTTGCGTTGATCATAGTGGAACACTAAGGGATCAGTAAACATTAGTTCAACTCACAATAGTGTCTGACAATAGGACTTATCCACCATATATCGTGTGGATAAGTCCTATTTTGTATACCTGTGGATAACTGTTGTACAAACAGGTCATTTTACATGGAAAGTACTTGCAGTGGGTAACCGTGGGTAGTATGCTCAATTCAGTGGGTAATCGTGGGTAGGCAAAAAGCCTATACATCGACAAACCGCGGCACATAAAACAAAAAAACCAGTTACATCGTAGAAAGGGACAATGGCTACAGTCGACTATTTCGAACGCAAACTCGACGACAAGCGCAGGTTAACTATACCTGTGGAGATTCGTAATGAGTTTGAATCGGGAGTAGTAGTGACTCGTGGCTTTGGTAAATATCTACACGTGTATCCGAAATCTGTTTGGGATGAACAGGTAGAACCGCTTCTTCAGGGAAATATCCTTGATGAAAACACTGCGGATCTAAACGTGAAATTCCGAATGGGCAAGTGCGAAAGTCCTCTGGATCAAAAACAGGGAAGAATCACACTTGAATCGGCGCTCATAGACTATGCCGGCATTGACCGAGCAGTCACTGCTGTAAGGGCAGGGCGATACTGGCGAATTATGGCTGTGTAACCCAGGCAAACCGTCCTTTAACAATTAACAGATCAATCAGCAACAAAAGAATACAAAATCCTAATTTTTTTGTATCGAAGCGTTACAAGAAAATATTCGAGGTTAGCTATTCGGCAGTCAACAAGTGGGTAGAAGGCACCACTCAAAAAACCTTTGCACTTTACTCAAAAAAACACCTCCCAAAACTCCACCTCACACATAAGTCTCTCAAAGTGGCTAAAAATCAAAGGAGCGTTATATAGGGCAACCTACACATAACATCAGCTCCCTTAGAACTTCTAGCCATTGACAACAAAAACAAAAACAACCAAAAAAACAAAAATGTTGACTGCTGATTAGGTGATCTTGAAAAATACCTGTTACAATATGTGTAACGGAATAAAACAAAAACACCAAAATGACAAAAACAAAAAGCCAAACAGAACATACGCCCGTATTACTGGGTCAAGTACTCCAGTATCTCGACCCACAACCCAAGGAAACATACTTGGATGTGACAGCGGGGTACGGTGGACATGCCAGTGCAATACAGTCGCGTACTAATGGATGGCCGATGGTACTCGTCGACCGCGATAGTAATTCAGTAGAATTTCTTGAATCGCGATTTGAGGGTCAGCATGTCGATATCATTCATGATGATTTTCTGCACGCAAGCCAAGAGCTTGCCGAGAATAATCGAAAATTTGATATGATCTTGGCTGATCTAGGAGTGTCGTCACCGCACCTTAATATCGCAAGCAGGGGATTCGCCATCAAGCAAGATGGACCTCTCGATATGCGAATGGATCAATCGCAGACGCTTACCGCCGAAAAAATAGTTAACACCTATAGCGAGTCAGATCTTGTTCGAATATTACGTGAGTACGGAGAAGAGCCAAGAGCTTTTCGAATCGCCCGAGCAATAATGCACGGACGACCTATTCGAACTACTCACCAGCTTGCAGAAATTGTCGCCCAACAGTTTAGGGGCTACCATAAAGTTCATCCCGCAACGCGTACCTTCCAAGGTATCCGCATCGCCGTGAATGATGAACTTGGGCAAGTCGAACGTGCTATTCCTATCTGGTTGAGTCTGCTAAAACCAGGCGGTAGACTTGGAATCATTAGCTTCCATAGTTTAGAAGACCGAATAGTGAAGAAAGCATTTGCCGATAGGTCTGGTAGTGTCTATGACTCGGAACTTACTGTCCTGACCAAACGTCCGAGTGTTGCCGACAAATTTGAAATCGTTTCCAATCCGCGTGCTCGTAGTGCAAAATTACGAGTCGCAGTAAAAAAATAAAAAAACAAAAGAGAGGGGAAATACATGCCTATCCAGGTTAAAAGTTCTTCCCGAGCCTATAAAGTACGAGTAAAAGTACTCTAAATCGCTCACCACAGCGGCAACAGTTGTTTGCGAGCTTTGCTCGCAAACGCTGTCGCCTCTTGGCCATTTTGGCCCTAGTATTTTACGGTACTCAGTCGACGTATTTAGATACGCCTTCTTCCGTTCCGCAATACATCTGACCAAAATGACTCAAGTGTGGAGAGCAATTAACGAACAGAAGG
The DNA here is from genome assembly GCA_026395435.1 of Candidatus Saccharimonadota bacterium. Classification (GTDB taxonomy): domain Bacteria; phylum Patescibacteriota; class Saccharimonadia; order Saccharimonadales; family AWTP1-31; genus JAPLYT01. The sequence goes on along the minus strand of JAPLYT010000012.1, from coordinate 86,462 downwards.
TTTCATACAAAAAACAAAAATAAATAAAAAAAGTAAAATATTATGACTTATTCAAGCGGGTTAGCAGCAAATCGTCAGAAATTTGCTGGTCGTAACCAAAACACAACATCATTTCGATCGAACGAGCGTACTCTCGGTCCGATCAGTAACTCAGTTATTCTCATTGTCCTAGCATGCGTCTTGGGCTTGCTGTATTTAACGCAAGTCACTAAAACCAATGCCTATGGCTATAAAATTAACGCTCTTACAACACAGGCAACAGAACTGAAGCAAGAACATGACGAACTAGAAGTAGCTTCTGCGCGTCTGCAAGCTCTTGACCGTGTCAAGAATAGCGCTGTGACGAAAAATCTCGTTTCTGTAGCTCCATCGGCGACTTTAACCAATTAACTTTTGACTATCGTATTACCCAGGCAACAGATACAAATCTGGTATACTAGCGTAAGCATATATGACTCCGAATAATTCAGGCGACACCTCAAAATCTAATCCCATATTGCGCATACAAATCTGGTATGCGCTGCTTATATTTGTAGTAATAATATTTGGAACTAGACTATTTTACCTTCAAATTATCCAACATGAATATTATTCTAAAGCTGCCAGGGCAGGACAATTAAAGCAGTATGAAATTCCGTCCGAACGGGGAGTTATTGAAGCGTATGATGGTTCATCAATCGTACCCCTTGTCCTTAATGAAAAGCGATATACACTTTTTGCAGATCCTAAATACATCAAAGACCCGCGCAAAGTAGCGGATGAAGTCGCACGCATAATAGGGGGGGATGCCAATACGTACGAAGCTAAAATGAAGCTCGATACACGATATTCGATTCTCGCAAAAAAAATCGAAAAGAAACAAAAAGAAGCACTTGATAAACTTGATTCAAAAGGAATAGGAACGCGAGAGGAGCCAACTAGAATCTATCCTCAAGGAGATTTGGCAGCACAACTTCTGGGTTTTGTTGATAATGAGGGAGTGGGTAAGTATGGGCTCGAACAAGCTCTAAATAAGCAACTACAAGGTCAACCGGGTCAATTGAGAGCTATTACCGATGCTCAAGGAGTCCCATTGGTGGCCAATAAAGATAATATCGTTCAGTCACCAAAAAGTGGTGATCGTATTCGTTTGACGATTGATCTCGCGATGCAAAGACAAGTCGAAGATATATTGAAGTCGGGTCTTGATGCGGCAAAGTCAAAATCAGGTAGTGTCATCGTAATGGATCCTAAGACGGGAGCCGTAAAGGCGATGGCAAACTACCCAACGTATAATCCGAGTGAATTTTATAAGGTAGAAGACGGCAACACGTTTAATAACGCCAGTGTCAGCTCGCCACTCGAGGTTGGGTCGATAATGAAGCCATTGACTGCGGCTGCGGCGCTCGATCAAGGTGTAGTCGGCACTAATACCACCTATTTTGATCCGAGTAGATATAAAATTGGTGACGCGACTGTGACGAATATTGAAGAAGATGGTGGAGCAGGGACGAGAAGTGTGGCTGACATTTTAGAATTATCATTGAATACGGGTGCAACGTGGCTTCTGATGCAAATGGGCGGTGGAGAAGTGAATCAGAAGGCTCGAGTAGCGTGGCACGAGTACATGGTTAATCACTTTCAATTCGGAAAGCAGACTGGCATAGAACAAGGTTATGAATCTGAGGGGACTATCCCGGACCCAATAAAAGGCTTTGGGTTGAATATTCAATATGCTAACACGGCATTTGGACAAGGTATGACTGCTACGCCAATCCAAATGGCGTCAGCTCTCAGTGCGGTCATAAATGGCGGCACTTACTATCGGCCACATCTCGTCGATAGGGCTACTTCAAGCGATAGTAAAGAATCAATCAAGAAACCTGAGGTCGTAAGCCGAAGTGTCGTCAGTAGTAAAGTTAGTGGCGAAATGATTACACTCATGGAAGGCGTAGTAAAGAAAAATTACGCATTGTATGGACTCGATAAACCAGATGGATCATATAGTATCGGTGGCAAGACCGGTACTGCTGAAATCACCAAGCAAGGAGGTGGCTATTATGAAGACAAATTTAATGGTACATTCATGGGCTTTGTGGGTGGCGACTCACCTGAGTACGTGATTATTGTTCGCGTTAATGAGCCGGGCATTAAGGGCTACGCAGGTGCAAAAGCGGCAGCTCCAATCTTCAGTTCTATTACAAGAATGTTGATATCAAGCTTCAATGTTACCCCGAGGAATTAAGCAAAAAAGCCTTCCGACGTCTGAGTTTGTCGAGTATACTAATAGAAACATAAAGGAACAAAATGTCTGAAACTTTCCAGCTCGCAGTAGAAACCCATACGCTCATTCGAATATTACTTTTAGGATTTTCCGGCTTTTGTCTGAGCATGCTCCTCACACCGATCTATACGACTTTGGCCTACAAATACACCTGGTGGAAGAAACCTCGAACAACCACGGTAACCGGTGAAGTAGCCACTGTTTTCAAGAAGTTGCATGCCGAAAAGCACCAGAGGCACATCCCGACTATGGCAGGTATAATTTTTGTCGTTACCGTGGCGATCATAACTATTGCCGCAAACCTTAGTAGGGCAGAGACATGGCTGCCACTGGCAGCATTCGTAGGAGCCGGATTTGTCGGGCTTATTGATGATTTTATCAATATTAGTGGCGGCGGTGGCGGAAAGGCCGGACTCCCAAGTAAAATTAAATTACTTCTAGTTTTGATGATAGCGCTGGTTGGCGGATTATTCTTTTACTATAAATTGGATGTGAGTAGTGTATTTATTCCGGTCATTGGATCAATCCAGATAGGTTGGGCAATGATCCCGCTCTTTATGCTGGTAGTCGTTGCTACCGCTAACGCGGTAAACATTACCGACGGGCTTGACGGTCTTGCTGGAGGGCTCGTATCGAGCGCATATGGCGTATATACCATCATAGCCCTTATGGAAGGAAGATACGGCGTAGCCGCATTTTGTTTGACCGTAGTAGGAAGTTTGTTATCTTACACCTGGTTTAATATCTTCCCAGCGCGTTTCTTCATGGGTGACGTGGGCTCTTTCTCATTAGGAATGGGATTGGGTGTTGTAGCGATGCTTACCGATACCGTGGCACTATTGCCAATTATTGGTATCGTGTTCGTTGCCGAAGCTGGTTCGGTCATTCTGCAAATTACGTCTAAGAAACTGAGAAACGGCAAGAAAATATTCAAGATATCTCCGATTCATCATCACTTTGAGGCAAGTGGCTGGCCTGAGGCAAAAGTGACGATGCGATTCTGGGTCATCGGCCAAGTGGCTGCGGTAACTGGCCTAATGCTCTTTATAATTGGTAAATATTTGTAATGCAAACAAGCCGGCGGCGGGTGGCTGCGGTTGAAAACAATAATAGAAAGCACAAGCCAGATTATGTGTTGCTATTGCTATGCATATTGCTTCTATCGATAGGTCTCATCGTGGTGTATGCCATTAGCCCTGGCTTGAGTAAGCAGCGAAATGTTTCCGAGAATTACTTCGTCGGTAAACAACTAACCGCAATTGCACTCGGTATAATTGCGTTTACTATTACATCACAAATTCCGACGCAACTTTGGCGAAAAATGGAAAAACCATTGCTCTATATTGCAGGTGCCGCATCGGTGGCAGTGCGACTTTTTGGAGAGCGGGTGAATGGGGCGTATCGATGGATTCAAGTAGGTGGATTGTCGTTTCAGGCTGCAGAACTCATTAAGTTTGCTCTTTTAATTTGGCTCGCAGGGTTTCTGTCGAATCGCATACGTGAAGGTCAAATTGCTAATTTTGAAAAGACACTTAAGCCGCTTCTTATTGCGCTGGCGATCATTGGAGTTGTTGTCGCCAAAGTACAGAGTGATCTCGGTTCAACCGGCGTTATGGTAGCCATTATGGCTAGCATGGTGTATGTCGCAGGGTTACCTTTGAAGCGGATAGCAATGATAGGTGGCATTATTGCTATTGGTACTACGCTACTCATAAGCTCTACAAGCTATCGACGAGATCGATTCGCGACCTTTATGAACCCGAGTCGTGATTGCCAAACTACGGGGTACCAGGCTTGCCAGGCATTGATTGCCGTTGGCTCTGGCGGTGTTGTAGGGTTGGGACTCGGCAAGGGCGTCCAAGCCTATGGCTATTTGCCAGAAGCCGCGAATGACTCTATCTTTGCTATATTTGCTGAGAAATTTGGCTTTATTGGTGTAACTATCTTACTTGGTTTGTTCCTCGCATTCTTTACCCGTCTTAAGAACATCATAGAGCGCGCTCCAGACTCGTATAGTCGTTTTTTGGTTGTAGGAGTGCTTGCCTGGATGAGTACTCAAACACTCATTAATATTGGCGCCATGATTGGCTTATTGCCACTTAAAGGCATAACATTACCGTTTATTAGCTATGGAGGCACCAGTTTAGTATTTATTACTGCGGCTATTGGCGTTGTGTTCCAGATTTCGAGGTATACTAGCTATAGCATTTCAAACATTCAAGATGCAGAGGAAAAACATCGTGAAAATATTACTGACGGGCGGCGGTTCAGGGGGGCATATCGCCCCGGTTCTCGCAGTAGCTCATGAGCTAAAGAAACAACATCCAGCCACTCATTTGATATATGCAATCGGTAAGGGCGATAAGCTTGCGCATTTGCCAAAGTCCGACACAACTATTGATGCGGTTTTTACTATTCGGGCAGGGAAGTTTAGGCGGTATCACGGAGAAGGCCTTCGCCAAATTTTAGATTTTGGAACACTTCTTAAGAATATCCGTGATTTTTTCTATGTCTGCGCAGGGTTCATCCAATCTTTGAAACTTCTCAAGCGTCAGAAACCAGACATCATTTTTATAAAAGGCGGATTCGTTGCTGTTCCGATCGGACTTGCAGCAGCGCTCCTCAAGATTCCATTCATTACTCATGATTCAGATGCTGTTCCGGGCTTGGCAAATCGAATTATATCTCGTTGGGCGCGCATCCATGCGGTTGCTATGCCTATTGAAAATTATACATACGAAGCGTCAAAGACCGTGCAAGTGGGCGTACCATTTACTGCTGAGTATGTCCGGGTGACTGAGTTACTTCAAAAGAAATACAAACAAGAAATTAAAGTAGCTGCTTCAAGTCCAGTCTTGCTCATAACGGGAGGCGGTTTAGGCGCCAATCGACTCAATGAAGCCACCACTAAAATTGCCCAAGCATTATTGTATCGTCATCCTAAACTGCATATTATTCATGTAACAGGCCCAGGACATTCAAGCCGTATCACCGAAATGTATAATCATCTTCTAGATGAGCAAGACATGATGCGGGTGATTATTCGTGACTTTTTGAAAAATATGCATCTCTACAGTGGCGCTGCCGATGTGATTGTTGCACGCGCGGGCGCAAGCAGTTTGGCTGAATTTGCAGCTCAAGGAAAGGCATGTATTATTATCCCAAATCCCCAACTTACTGGTGGACATCAACTCAAGAATGCCGATATTTTGATGAAATCTAGTGCCATCATCAAACTGAGCGATGCAGTCGTAGAAAAGAACCCTGAGGTTTTATTGAAAGAAGTAGATATGCTCTTGGATTCGGCAAAGAATCGTGCTGAATTATCGGATAATTTACACACATTTGCCGATTTTGATGCATCAAAAAAAATCGCAACCATGTTATTTGAAAATGCTGGACCAGGTACAAAGTAGATGTTGTTTAAGAAAAAAACTAAATTAAGTGACACACCGCGCAGATCACGGGCTACGAGAGCGCCCGAACCTCATCAAAATTTTGTAACATATCACGGCAATCGCCAATCACAAGCTACTCCAAACGGAGCAGGCACAAGACGGCCATCAGCTGAAACAGCACGAGCAGAACGACCACGAATAGAACTTCAGCACATTCCGATTGTTTTTTTTATTCTGGTACTAATCTGTGGCGGTCTGTACTCCACCGTATTGCAGACTGAAGTAGGCATGAGGCCAACAAACGCAAAGCTTCTACTACGCGATCAAGAAACCTATAAGAAAACCGCAGGTGAAATCCTTGGTTCATCTATTTTAAATCGCAACAAGCTAACGATAAATACCAATGAGTTTTCTTTAAAAATGAAAAATGCATTTCCGGAACTGCAAGATATATCACTAATAATTCCCCTGGTCGGTAAAAAACCGGTTCTTGGGTTAACGGCAGAACCACCTGCGTTCTTCTTCTCGAGCAATAAGGGAATCTATCTCATTGGTGATTCTGGGCGCGTACTAGCAAAAACTTCAGAGATTCAAGGTGCATCAAAATTCGACATCCCTACAATAAAAGATTCATCTAATCTTGACTTCAAGATAGGGAAGGGAGTCGTTCCTTCACAGGATGTTACATTTATTACAACGATTTCAAAACAGTTAGCAAGTAAAAATATTTCAATACAATCTATCACACTCCCTGCCAGGGCAGAGGCCCTCGATGTCGTCGTGAATGGAAGCACATATACAATCAAGTTTAATCTTCTGACTGACCCACGTACGGCAGTAGGGCAGTACCTTGCGGTCCGTTCAAAACTGGAGCGCGAAAACATCACCGTTAAAGAATATATTGATGTACGAGTCGAAGAAAAAGTCTTCTACAAATAGACGTGCAACGGCGCAAAATCCCCCGTCGCCCCTCCCCGCATGTTCGTAAAATGTTCATATATAAAAAGTATTCATAACGTAGAAAAAACATATATCACAATAACAAAAGGGCACAATGTCAAATATTCGTAAAATAGGCAGATAGTGGGGAAATTGTAAAAAACATATAGAACGAAACAAAAGAGCCAAAATGCAAATATGCTGTGGAAAACTTGTGTGTGGATAATGTTATGGCTGTGGAGAAATTTACGATATGTATAGCGTGAGTGATATAGCAGACATCATATACATACTTATATATTTTAAAAACGTAAATGTTAAGCCATGACGGGTATCAATCGTTGAAGTGCCCTGCAGAAGAGGTATACGAAGACCTCTTTATCGAGCATATACGTGTCGCAAAATATACATTGTGCGACGTTGAGTATGTCTGTACTTTGATTGCTCTGCACGCGTTGATTCTTGGATCTTTTCTATCCTCTACATGTATTTTTATTTTTTATAGTTCACTACCCTCGCTCTAATCGAGCGTCATTGACAATCTTGCTGGCGTGTCTGTGTATACCCTAAACATGCATGCCTAAAAAATGTTCGTAAATTGTTCGTATTATATTAATGCGCACTATTTGGCACGCGATAGATTATTCGGCTAGTGCGTATGTGGCTTTGGCGACGCGTTTGAATTGCGCTTTACCCTGCAGGTTAAGAAGGATGGTTGTTTCTTTCACCTGACGGCTTTTGAGGACGCGCTTGACGATTTCATCGCGGTGGAGCGGTTCATGCGCCGCTTTGAGGACTTCGCTGATGATATCGGCTACAGTGCCCTTAGCGTATCCCCACTCTTTAAGAGCATAGATCCCCCGCCCTATCAGCACAAAACGACCATCTTTGATAAGTTCATTGTGAATAGCCTGAGTAGTGACGTCTTTACGCTTAAATTCTGAGCCTTTGATAGCTTTTGAGATTTCGTTGAAGTGAAGTGGCTTACCCTGCACGTGGAGGATAACGTAGATTTTGTCACGAATGTTCTTAGGGTTGACCATTGGCCACTTTACAAGTCCCCAGACGCCGTTGAGCGTAGCAAGGTGCTTGCTCGTGCTTGCTAGAGCAGCGACGTGGGTAACATCTTTGTCTCCTACTGCTTCGGCGATAACTTCGATTTTTACAGGGGCACCAAGTGTCTTGATAGCTGCGATAATCTTGGCGACGCGATCTCGGAGGGCTTTATCGTCGTGTGCAGACTTGATAGCAACTGAGTGATAAAAATGATCGTTATCATCGATAACAATGAGTCGTGGACAGAGGTGCGCGATAAATGACACGCGAGATTGTGCGATTCGGTCGTTTGTGTCTACAAAACTACCAGTAAGTTGATTGATACGTGCTACACCACCTGTTTCATTGAGTTTAGCAATGAGCTTTTTCTCGATGTCTGCAACATGCGGGAGATCTTTGTCAGATGAAGTCTTGAGTCGGATCACAACAGACTTTTCGAGCTGTCGTACGCGTTCCCTGGTGATGCCAAGAAGTTCTCCGATTTGCTCCAAAGTTTCCTTGCGGTCGTATAAACCGAAGCGACGAGAGACAATTTCTCGTTCGCGTTCACGATCGATAGTTCCAAGAATTTCTTTGACCATTGTTTCGATTGTAACTGGGGTAGTTTCGGGCGTATCTGACATTTCTGTCTCCTCGTCTTTTAAAATGTGGTGACTTATTCATATATGATTATAAAACTAATAAACAAATAAGTCAAACATATAGTTTTATGAGTTTATTGTATCAGCTTATGGCGAAGTTAGCACAAAAAGTATATGTCAATATTACTGCAATACTAACTAGCTTAAGATACAAATATGTGGATAAACTCCCACGCACCCCACGCCAGCAAGCATTAGATTTGGCAAAGCCAAAATCTTTGCTTGCCTCTCGGCTCCTTCCAATCTAATTTCTATACGGTGCGCAGTCGACGTACTTTTAGTACGTCTACCTAACGCTCCGCAAAATTATATTGAAATGAGCTCGAGCGTGGAATCCGTGGATCGAAAGAGGTAGCGTTATGTCTGAATCCGAGCCACGAATCCCACGCCGGCAAGGATTACTTTTAAGTGTCGGTTTGAGTTTGAAGAGTCTCGCGGCTTGCGTATAGCCAAAGTAGTAAGATCAGAACACAAACTGCTCCAACGAATCGTACTGCTACGAGAGCGTTGTAGTCACGAAATAGCCACCCGAGGATAAAACTTGCGGGAATCGCCATTACACGCCCTGCAGTCATTACTACAGAGAGAACAGAGGCTCGAACTGAGGATTTAGTTGCATTTTGGATCTGTGTCTCTATTTGGATTATTAATGCTGACGCCGCGATTGCTTGGATCATGAATAGGACTATACTGATCCAGCTATCCACAAATGACATAATCATAAATGGAACGAGGGTAAGAACTATGAGTGTATGTAGCTTGTTGTGTAGTCGGTGAGATATGAAGCTCCCAAATGCCATTGCGAACGCATAGATCGCCCATAACAAGCCAATTATCTGGGGTGTATTAAAATATCGGAGCATATAGAGTTGACCAAACTCGAGCTTAAAAAGCTCCGTTATAGCAAGGAGAGATAGAATGATCGTCAACGTTCGGAGTACTCTCATTTTGATAATCACTTTTGAGGCCTCGCCAAGTTGATCTGCAATGTTAGCGCTTGATTGTTCCTTGTGAAATTTCGGTTCTTTTATCGTGAGAATCGTGAGAAAGTTTAAAAAACAAGAAACGATACTAATGTAAAAGACAGCTCTGTAGCCTAGGTGACCTGCCAAAAATCCTCCCGCTGTATTACCGATACCTGCCCCTACCAGAAAAAGCCCAAAAGCCCTGCCCTGAATCCTGCTGTATTCTTGCGATTTGCCTCTTTCATGGAGAGAATCATAGGTAATCGCTTGATATGTCCCATCGGTCGAAACAAGGTATATGCCATAGAACAGAAACCCTAAAATATATACAGATAAACTATCGCTACTTCCTAAAATGAACGAGCTAATTGCAAGCACCACCGCTGAAACTAAGAGCATTCCCTTTCTACTCCAGCGGTCGGCAAGAATGCCGGCGGGGATATTAAACACAACTAAAAATATTGTTAATGACGCTGAAGCAATCCCAATACCAACAGGTGTAATGCCGATACTCTGCATGAAGAGTTTCTCTATCCCATACCAAAAAACTATTCCGGTGAGGAAATTACTAAGGTATATTTTTTGTATTTGGTTCATCTATTTCTTGGGTTTGCGGGCGAAGCGGCCTTTGGCGACCGGTGCTTCTTTGAGGATTTTGAGGGCTTGTTTGTGGGAGATTTTCTTGGGATCGGTATCTTTAGGGATTTTGGCATTCTTTTTGCCATCGGTAATGTACGGGCCATAACGGCCATTAAGGACTTTGACGCCGTCTTCGAACTCGGCGATGTTCTTCTCTGCTTCGGCTTTAAGTTTGGCTTTGTAAAGCTCTACAGCCTGTTCGTGGGTAATATCATGAGGATCAAGTGGTTTGATGCTGACAAAGAGCTTGCCGACCTGAATATAAGGCCCAAAACGGCCAATATTGGCTTTGATGTCTTGGCCGTCATCGGTTTGCCCTACTGTGCGAGGAAGTTTGAACATTTCCAGCGCTTGGTCGAGCGTAACGGTATCGAGTCTGGCTCCCGTAGGGAGTGGTGCGAATCGTGGTTTATCTTCTTTATCTTCGATGTCACCCATTTGGAGCATCGGGCCGAATCGTCCAAATCGTGCGATGATCATCTTGCCTGATTTAGGATCGTTACCAATTTCCCTCGCCTGGGCTACGTCGCTACGCTTGATGACCCCTGAATTTTCGATGAGCTTATGGAATGGATCGTAGAATTCCTGGAGCATTTTGTTGCGGACCAGCTTTCCTTCGGCAATATCGTCAAATTCTTGCTCAACTTCTTTGGTGAAGTCATAGTCGACGACTTGGTCGAAATGCTCACTCAAGAAATCGGTCAGTACTTCTCCACCCGGAGTTGGTACTAATTTACCTCGGTCAGAACCGGTCTTTTCCTGGACTACTTCGCGCTCGACAGCATCTTTCTTGAGTGAAAGGACGATTACATCGCGTGGTTCGCCTTCGGATTCGCCCTTGAGCGCGTACCCACGGACTTGTACGGTATTAATAATGGTGGCGTAGGTGCTCGGTCGGCCAATGCCGAGATCTTCGAGTTTTTTAACCAGCGCGCCCTCTGAGTAGCGAGCTGGTGGTCGCGCGAATACTTGCTTAGCTATTGCGGTCTCGCGCGCAAGTTCGTCGCCTGAGGCCACAGCCGGCAGTATGTCATCTTCTTTTTTGTTGGTGCCATATACCTTGAGGAAACCGTCAAACAAAATTACTTCGCCTTTAGCCTCGAGCACTTCTTTTGAAGTGGAAATGGCAATGGTGATGGTGGTCTTCTCGAGCTTTGCAGGAGCCATTTGGCTGGCAAGCGTCCGGTTACGGATGAGATCGTACAGTTTTTGGTTGTATGAGTCACTGCTGGCATTGGTGGTTGCGACGTCTGTTGGGCGAATGGCCTCGTGAGCTTCTTGTGCGCCGCTCGACTTGGTCTTGAATGTCCGGAACTGGTGGTATTCTTTGCCGTAGGTATTGGTGACGTACTCGGTGATCTGAGACAATGCTTGGCCACTCAAATTGACAGAGTCGGTACGCATGTAGGTGATTTTACCTTCTTGGTACAGTTTCTGAGCTGAACCCATAGTGGACTTGGCGCTAAAACCGAGTCGACTGTTGGCCTCCTGCTGTAAGGTACTGGTGGTAAACGGAGGAGCAGGATTGCGCGTGCCCGGGCTGGTGACAACATTACTTATGGTAAATTTGGCGCCGATGAGGCTTTCCAGGAATGCCTGAGCTTTGGCTTCGGTATCGAATTTCTTGGGGAGTTCGGCCTTCATAATGGCACCCTTGACGTTTAGCTCCACCGTTACTTTATAACTGGCTGAACCTTCGAAAGCCCGAATTTCGCGCTCACGCTCAACAAGAAGTCGAACTGCTGGGGACTGCACTCGCCCAGCGGATTTACCGCCAGGGACTTTTTGCCAAACTACCGGAGATAATTCAAAGCCTACGATACGGTCAAGAATTTGGCGGGCTTGTTGGGCCTCTACTAGTTTCATATCGACGGTTCGAGGATTCTTGACGGCTTCTTCGATGGCGCCCTTGGTGATTTCATGAAACACAATTCGTTTGGTGGTCTTGGTATCAAGTCCTAACACTTCACAGAGATGCCACGCTATGGCTTCTCCTTCGCGGTCTTCATCAGTTGCCAGCCAGACTGATTCGGCTGTTTTGACGGCTTTTTTGAGCTCAGCCACGGTCTTTTTCTTGTCCGGGTCAATTTCGTAGGTAGTTTTGAAGCCAGCTTTGACATCAATTGCCTCGGTACCGTCTTTGGTCTTTTTAGCAATGCCACGGATATGCCCAACAGAAGACAAGACATGAAAATCAGAACCGAGATATTTCTCGATTGTTTTGGCTTTGGCTGGTGACTCGACGATGACTAAATTTTTTGACATAAGTGCTTAAGCTTTCAGTATACCGGTTCTTATTCAATTACAAAGCGTAAGGTTACGTCATTACAACAAACATTGCAAGTGCAGCCCTGTGGTAATCTGCTATGTGCGTTGCCAGCGGTCTGCAGAAGATGCAATCACTCCGTTGATTTCGAGCATGGTGAGGGCTCTATTTATTTCAGGCGGCGTGAGATTGCTATATATAAGTATCTCCGTGGTTGTAGCCGGATGGGTATCGAGACACTCCAAGATTAATCGCTCGGCATCATTCGCTGGCTGATATCGGCTAGTTTGAGTGACTTCTCGTATACCAAGAAGTTCTAAAATATCGGAAACGTCAGTGACAGGATGAGCCCCAATTTTGAGAAGACCGTTAGTCCCTGCAGACGTTGGGCTGGTGATATTGCCCGGAACAGCAACGACGTCGATGCCCAGCTCTAACGCAAAGTGAGCAGTATGCAAACTTCCGCTTTTGGCCGCCGCTTCGGTAAGCAGTACGACTTGCGATAGTGCGGCTATAATCCGATTTCGGGCAATGAACTGATATTTCTGGGGCGTACCGCCACCAATATCATATTCACTGACTAGCGCTCCCCCGCTTTGTAGTATCTGTTTGGCAAGATTGCGATGAGACGCTGGGTAGATGGTGTCGAGTCCGCACGGAAGGACGGCGATCGTCTTGCCACCTGCCTTTACAGCTGCCTGATGGGCGATCGAATCCACCCCTAGCGCGAGCCCACTAATGATCACTACCCCCGCTCTGGCGAGCTCTGTGGCCAGTTGGGTGGTAACAAAACTGCCATAGGGGCTCACTTTACGACTTCCGACGATTGCGACGCAGGGTTTATCGAGTAATTCGAGAAATGAATCACCAAGAAAATAGAGTGCTTTCACCCCCTGAGCGAGCTGATTAACAGATGTAAACTGCTTATTCTTATCAATTACCACTTTATTGATTTTCATACAAACTCATACTTAAGTATTGACATTATGCAACTCATTTGGTAGAATAGCAACTTGTACTTCCTAAATTTTAGGTTGTACGTACCTTCTACCCAAAATTCTAACAATTGTTAGATTGTTTTAGAGCGTTCGAGCCATAAGTTGTTACCCTCCACTTATCTTTCGTTGCGCGGTTTACCGTTGCAGCGCTCTAAAACAGACTAACCCCTTTAACTAGCACCCTTGTAGATGGTTTCGACCACCTACTTAGGTCCCGATTTCAAAGTGAGTCGATAAGATGATCCCATGCTTGCATGGGACGGCACAGGCCATTATATATAATTAGGCTCTGATGCTTCGCTCGGGTGGGTTGAAGGGTGTAATGAGCCTACAGCGGTGCCCACCCCCTCTGTAGGCTCTTTTTGTTTTTCAGCGGCGCCCAACCTCCGGTATGTATCTTCCAGATACATCCTCCGGTCACGCCTCAGCTTGGCGCTTTGCGGCCAGGCTTCTGGCCTTGCAAACTGCCACCGGCAGTTCTCACCCTCTGTAGGCTCTTTTTGTTTCCAAAAAATTAGAGTATAACGTTACGGGTTTCGGTGGCCAGCTGCATGCTGTAGATATATTCGGTAAGTATACTGGTAACTTCGCCTGTAAGGTCGGAGAGGTTTGCCTGCTCATCGTTTGAAAACTTCTTGAGGACGAAATCTTTTTCGTCATTCTTGGTTCGGTGTTCGCTGTTGATGCCAATTCGGACGCGGCCGAAATTTTCGCCACTATGCTGGATGATTGATTTGATGCCGTTGTGCCCTGCACTGCCGCCACCAACTTTGGTTTTAATCTGACCAAATGGGATATCAAGTTCGTCGGCCACGACTACAGTGTTTGATGAGCTAATTTTATAAAAATTTTGAACAGCCTGAACTGCTTCTCCGCTGAGATTCATGAAAGTGGTGGGTTTTATGACGATTACTTTAGTGCCACCAATGGTTGCGCTTGTCTGCTGGCATTTGAGATCTTTCTTGGTGATCCACGCGTCAAAGTCGGAATGTGACGACACTAGGCTTTCTACGCAGGCATAGCCAATATTATGACGCGTACCATCGTACTCTTTGCCCGGATTACCAAGCCCAACGATTAGAATAGATTTTTGATCTCCCAGTGTATACAGCGGTGCATGCGACGCTGTGTTGGTAAATTTTTTCTGAAATAATCCCATGCCTGTAAGTATACCTTAGAAGATGGCTCAACTGTAACGGATAGTTGATTTGTTGCCTTTAGTTTTGCCGTGTTATATCTAGAGCGGTCAGGAGTGATGCCACGTTTGGATTGATTATAACGACAAGATCAGCTTGTTCTAGATTTGAGCTAAAGCATACAGGGGTCATTGAATCTATCTGCGGGGTTTGCCGGATTGACGAAGCAATTTCCGCACCATTAATTGAAAATTTATAGTCAGAAGTTGCATAACTGACAGGTGCAATACCCTTGAGACAGTATTTAAGCTGAGGCTTAATATGAACTAAAAACTCGTTATTGAGATTGTTTTTCCGTATATCTCTCAGGGCAATAATGCCTGGCTTGGTCGTGTCATATTTAGGATTTGCAAAACTTCTGAACACCACAATACCACCAAAAATTCCGAAAATCGCAATAGATATTAATAGAGAATCGCTTCGGAACCGAGATGATTGTCTTGTTTTCACGCGGTGCCCTTTTTGTGCGAAGACGAAACAAGATCTTCGCCGAACAAAGCTAAAGCGCTACTGAGACAAATAAGGCCAAAGCCAGTCAATGTCTTGCCGATAGTATTTATGGTGATAAGAAAACCAAGATCATTTTTATCTGACAAAACACCAAATCGAATGATGCCATAGATCATCACAAGTTCGACAAGTGTCCAGAGGATATTAGAAATGATAAGCGGTTTGATGTTATTTACGAACGCATAAAACAATGGTATTGCTCCAAACAAAAGATACATAATCCACGTTTGGATGGAAAGCCCAGTAGCATTCTGGCTCGAAAAAAGTTTGGTAATTTGGGGGATGTTTGTGGCCGGCATAATGAATGCCACGGCGTACATAGCCAGACCAATTAATTTCTTAAGTTGTTCTTGTTTGAGCATTAAGAATACTATAGCATAGGCAGTATGGCCAAGAATAAGCAAGCAGCACAATCACATGTAGGGGTTGCTAAATTCTTATTGATTAGTGGATTTATATTAATCGCGATTTCCCTCATTTTAAACGTCTTATTCCTGCGTCCTGCAAATTTCAAACAACGCTATAAAGCCCTACAGTATGACGCCTGCATTAAAAATTATTCTCTAGAGTCGTGCCGAAAAAAATTTAAATAACTGACTGGATTATTCTTCGACGGGGCGAGTGCCGTGCTTGTGGGTGACGTGTTTTTCGATGAACCAGAAATGGATGGCAGAACCTTCGTATTCGTAGGTTTCGCGGAAATTTCGTTCTAAGTATCGCTTGTAACTCCAGTGGAGGAATTTGGTATGTGAGCCAAAAATCTTGAAACTTGGAATAGCGTTGTCGTCTTCATGAACGATGTAGTTGAGTTTTGGTGCCCGGTTTTTGAGGCCAGCTGGTGGGTGCATACTGACAACTTTTCTGAGCCACCTGTTTAGCTCGCTCGTGGTAAATGTTTGCTTGCGTCGCTTGTCGATCTCGAGCGAAAGTTCGAATAGTTTGGTAACGTTCTGCCCTGTTACGGAGCTAGTGATAACGAGTGGAGCCCAAGGCACGAATGCGAAGTTGTGACGGATTTGACTAGCCATTGCATCGCGGGTGAAAGCGGTTTTTTCTTCGTCGATGCTGTCCCATTTGCTAATGACCAAGATGAGGCCCTTGCCTGCTTCTTTGATCATGCCGGCGATTTTTTGGTCGAGTTGCACGTTGAGTTCATTGACGTCCATCATGAGGATACAGACATCAGCTTGCTCAATGGCACTGAGGGTACGGATGACACTAAAGCGTTCGATGCCGACTTCGATTTTGCCATTACGACGGATACCGGCGGTGTCAAGAATTTCGATTTCACGTCCTTGGTATTTGACGGTAGATCGGTTGATATCTCGCGTGGTCCCTGCTCGGTCAGCTACGATTGCCTGCTGCTTCTTGGCCATGGAGTTGAATAACTGCGATTTGCCGACGTTTGGACGGCCTAGGATGGCGATATGAAGACGATCTGGGTCTTCTTGCATGCTGGCTTTTGGAATGTGTGTCAGGAGCGTATCGAGCAAATCATCGATGCCAGCATTTTGTGAGGCGCTAATGAGGATAATTTCTTTGATGCCAAGACGTTGGAAATCAGAATGAGATTTGTTGGCCGCTTTATCCATTTTGTTGACCACCAGCATGACAGGCTTTTTGCTCTTGAGGGCCATTTTGGCGACGCGGCGATCTTCTTCGGTGATAATTGTCTGCCCTTCGATGACTACCCAGATGACATCAGCACTATCTGCAGCTTGGCGAATTTGTTCTTGAATAGTAAATTCGAAATCATCTTCTGCGTCTTTCATACCAGCGGTATCAACGAGCCAAAAATCTTGACGTTCTCGTTCTACGGGTGCGCCATGCTTGCGATCTTTGCCATCAGTTCGACGGGCTTTTTTGAATTCTTTGATTTCTTCTTCCGTTTTCGGGATATCAGTAAAGACCGATGCTTTGGCCATAATGCTATCGCGCGTGGTCCCTGCTTCGTCAGCCACAATTGCCTCGCGACGACGGAGGATATTGTTAAACAACGTTGATTTTCCAACGTTTGCACGGCCAACAATGGCTACAATAGGTAATTTCTTGCTCATTGATGACTATTTTACCACAAAATACCCCTGTTGGCTAGCCTAAAAATGAAGCGAAAATGCTTTAGACGAGGCGGTGGGTACCAGGCGCGGTGCCACGGAGAATGTAGTTGCCGAATTCGGTGCGATGAAGTTTGGCAATGGTGTAGCCGACTTCTGCGAACGTCCGGCGGATTTGGCGGTTGCGACCTTCACTCATGATGACGGTCCATTTTTTATCATCACCTTGGAGTTGCAGCCGACTAATGCCATCTTCGAGCTCGATTCCCCGCTCTATTTTCTTCTTATCTTCGGGCTTGAGGGGAATGTAGAGTTCTATTTCGTAAACTTTTTCTTTTTTGTAACTGGGGTGCGTGAGTTCGTTGGCCAGATCGCCGTTGTTGGTCAAAAGTAGAAGTCCGGAAGAAGCTTTGTCGAGACGGCCAACCGGCTTGAGGTGATGAAGAGATTCTGGCAACAGATCATAAATCGATTTACTGCCCTGTCCATCTCTGCTTACTACATAGCCTTCGGGCTTATTAAGGATAATAGTCGTGAACGTCGTTGCTGGCGTAATAATAGCGCCATCAAGCGTGACGGTGTCTGTGGGTTGGACATCATAGCCGGCCGATTCTGGTACCTGGCCATTCACCTGTACTCTACCCCAGGTGATAATTTCGTCGGCGCCTCTCCGAGACATACCGGTGCAGAGAGCTACATATTTATTAATTCGCATAGACCTCAGTATACCTTATGAGGCATTAAAATGACAGCTATGTAATGTTATTGCCCACTATACAAGTGGTTTGATGGTGATTGGCGGTGTTGGTGCTGCAGGAGTGACTGGTTCTGCGGGCTCAGCAGGAGCTGCTGGAGCTATTGTTGCTGGTGCTGGTGTAATATCGTTGATGATCTGTGCTGGTGCCACTGGCGCAACTGGTGCCGGTGCTGCAGCAGTTTTTGCTTCTTCGGCGGCAAGCAAGGCATTGAGGTCTGGGCCTGGTGCGGTCATATCATTTATAGGCGTAATTACTTTAGTATGTACAGACGTCTTAGATTGACCGCCAGGTGCAATGACAGGAGCTGGCTGATCGATAGGCGCAGCAGTTGATTCTGGTGCTGGTGAGGGCTCTGTAGACGATTGAGGTACTGAAACAGTCGCAGCGGGCTCAGAAGTTGGCGTTGTGACTGGATTAACTGGAGCCGGAGTATCGGCCGGAGCTGGCTCAGAAACAGGTACTGGAGTTGGCGTAGGAGTAGGA
>JAPLYT010000012.1:37564-68258 GCA_026395435.1 Candidatus Saccharimonadota bacterium | reverse complement strand
ACTGGAGCCGGAGTATCGGCCGGAGCTGGCTCAGAAACAGGTACTGGAGTTGGCGTAGGAGTAGGAACGGCTGGCTCAGCTGCAACGGGTGTGGGTTCTGGTACCTCTTCTGCAGGTGTTTCTGTGGCGGGCGCCGGTTCTTCTGCTGTAACAGGCTCTGCTGGCGCATCTGATCCTGCAGCCACGGGCGCAGGAACTAATGGGTCGATTTGACCAGCATCAGTATCGTTCAATACTTCCCTTGCCGCGGTAGCTACATCTTCTAAAGTGACTTGAGATTTGACGAGATATCGATCAGCGCCAAGACGGTCTGCGCGTTCTTTGTCTTCTATTTGACTAAGTGCAGTCATCATAATAACTTTGGTGTGTTTTGTCTCTGCAGTACTCCTGAGGATATCGAGCATGTCAAAGCCACTGATTTTCGGCATCATGATATCGCTAATAATGAGATCAGGTTTTTCTTTGACGGCCATAGCGAGCGCTTCTTCGCCATCCTTTGCTGATACAATCTCATACCCCTCTGCTAGAAGACGAGCCCCATAGATCTCTCGTAGGTTATTGTCATCTTCGACCAACATTATTTTTGCCATTTTGTACGTTCCCCTATGATTTTTGAAATGCTTATGTTGTTATTGTAGCATGACGACGAGCGATTATACAGCGGTGGTGGTGCCCCCAGGTTGGATTATGTTGCTAATCACCTTGACGCTTGAATTACCGCTTAATTCAGCAACCTTTTGACGACTAAGTCGAGGCAAGTTTATAAAGAATGTACTGCCCTTTCCTGTTTCGCTTTCAACCCAAAGCTTACCGTTATACATCTCTACAATCTTGCGGCAGATGAATAGGCCGAGGCCGGTGCCCCCGACAGTTCGGGTACTCGAATTATCGACTCGATAAAATTTCTGGAATAAATGCGGAAGGTCTTCTGCAGCGATACCTGCACCAGTGTCCTTAACGAAAATTTGGACTACGGCGTCATCACCTGTGAGGCCAATCGAAATCTTTCCGCTGTCGGTATATTTGACGGCATTATCAAAGAGATTGGTTATGACTTCTCGAATGCGTTCAGGGTCTGCGAGCACGTTATAGAGGGGCTGTACTACACGCCCGCTGCCAGATGTCTCGCTGGTAGCATGCATATCGGCGCCATTGCTCCCCACAACAAACTCGACTGCCAGATGTTTCGCTTCGGCGCTAAATCGCAGGTCTTCACTTAGTTTTGTAAGGAAGTCGCTCATTTCAAGAAGTTCAGGGTGATTGGCCATCCGACCATCTTCTGCCTTGGCACTCGTGAGGAGATCTTGAAACAAGCTCCCTAAGTGCTGTGTAGAAGCGTGCGCCTTGGTCAAAAAGCTTCGTGCTTTCGGATCAATAGTACTCACCTTGTCATTCATAGCCAATGCCAAATATCCTTCTATTGCAGCAATAGGCGTCCGCATCTCATGGCTCGCAGTACTGATAAACTCGCCACGTTGTTTCTCGGCTTTTCTCTCTTCACTGACGTCACGGACAATCGCTACTGCACCATTCAACAAGCCTTTAGTATCGGTGATCGGTGATACGCTCAAACTGACAGAAATGTGTTTTTCACTGCCTTGCGTAATGATCTCGGCGGTATTGTCGCGCATGGGTTTATTGAGCAATAACACCTGTGTGAATGGATTAATATCATCGGTGTATGCTTCGCCTTTTGTGTCACAGAATTTTAAGACAGATCGATAGTCGATGCCAAGAGCATCTTTTGGGTCCCATCCTGTCAGGAGTCCTGCCGCCGTATTGATCATGGTTATGACGCCTTTACTGTCGACCGTAACGATTCCATCTGAGACAGACTCAAAAATTGTTGCAAATTCATCTTTGCTACCGCCCATGAGCGAGCCTAGCCCACTAGGACGGCTATTGCCTGTTGGTGTTTCATCGTGTCTTGAGGTTACCTTCCAGATAATAGCGAGAGTTATGAGGCCAGTGACACTTACAATAATAATGGGGATCACAAAGCACGCCCCCATATAGAATTGGCGCCGGATCGCATATGTGCGAAAACAGACGTGTGAGAAATGTTCATTACCATAAGCAATTATGGCAGACTACTCGAGCCGGCACAACAGTGGTCTGTAAGATCATCCCGCATAAGCCCAAAGCCTAGACTCTCCCCTGTTAATATGGTAAAATCAGCATCACGTCCTAATACGGCCTCATCTTCTAACGGTTAGGAAATCGGGTTCTCATCCCGGAAATAGGAGTTCGATTCTCCTTGAGGTCACCAAATGGGTAGTAGGTAATTTAGCGAGAGAAAATATTGGATTCACCCCTGTAAAGTTTGACTTGCCGGGTGTTCCGCTGGCTAGATCTTCAAATGTTGGAAATTTATTGAATAATGCGGCAAAAAACTGTGCTTTTTTGACTGGATCAATCTGTTGTAGTAGTAGTTCGTCAAAGTGTTCCGCTAAGTAACGAACCCTAGCTTTCAAACGTTGCCAGTTTATCGGTTTACGGTTGATCTTCTTCATCTTAGTAGCCTCCAGCTCTTTAATTTGTTGTTCTATGCGCACAATGTCCTCCTCTATGTATTTAATTGCTGTCTCGTTACTCACGAGCTTAATCTTGCTTCCAGTCATGTCGATTTCGGTACGTAAGCCCTGGATGTGGCTATCAAGTGTCTCAAGCTCTTGTTTGAGCGCCTGTTCTCGTTTCTTCCACTCGGCCTCAATAACATTCAGAACCCTATCAACCTGCTCTGGCGACACACGAATACCGTTAATAAACTCATTCACTCTGTCCTCCAATTCCTTTTTAGGTACACGGAAATAATGGCCACGTTTATCGCAGTGATAGGCCGGGTAATGCTTACCGGATTTACCGCGCGATGCACTGCCGATAAGCGGTCTGTGGCATTCTGGGCATAGTACAAACTTGCGGTACGGGAAATCAGGGTTGCGCGAGCCTTTGATGACCGCATAGCGTGGCTCTGGCTCTCTTTTTACGATGACAATGTCACCCTGGTCGTCTTTGGTAATGATCTTTTTACCTTTGTTAGCTCGGTTGAACTGGTCAATGGATACTAAGCCCTTAAAAGCGCACTGCACTGGCTTACCGTCCGTCCACTTCTCGGCATTAATGCCGGCATAGATTGGATTAGTTACGATGCGATCCAAGGCTTTGAGAGTTAAGGGATCGCCGCCACGTTTCTTTAAAACTTTAGATCGATCGCCCTTATCACGGACATAGTGCACCCGTCCTCGATAGCCGAGTTTATTAACTTCCTCAACAATCTCCATATCACGCATTGTGCTACGGGCTCGTAAATCGAAGATCTTAGTAATGTATTGGGCTTCAGTTGGGTGTGGTAGTAATATGCAACGTTTACCGTTATTCGTTTCGACTTTTTCACTAACAAAGCCAAACGGTGGCTGCCGCATCCAAAAACCGAGTTGGGTATAACGGATTTCAGCTCCAATCATACGACTCATAATGTCTCGTAACTCATCCTTGGATCGCTCAGCCTCTAATATCTCGGATTTCTTACTTGGAGAGTATTTACTCCACTTATATTCAAAGCCTAGATGTTCTAGGGTATTCACCTGCCGAGAACTAATCACGCCGTAAATATCTACTAAGGACACGTTATTTGCTTCCAGCTGGTTTTTGAGTAGGTCGTACGAAAGTGATCCGCCACGAGTAAAACGATCAATCGATTTTATGATAAACAGCTCAATGCCGTTCTTAGGATTCTTACAGTAATCAATAGCTTCCTGCATCGGTTGCTGTTCTTTACTGGCGGATTCCAAAAAGACGAAAAACTTTTTAATAGTGATGCCACGAGATAAAGCAAAGCGCTCAATTTGCTCTTTCTGAGCTTCAGGTGAGTCACCCTCAGTACCCTGCTTAGTGGTCGAGACCCGGATAGCTGCTACAGCATTTTTGTTTGCGTCGTCTTGCATGACCCTTCTTCTCCCGATTGCTCTTCATCCAGGTAATCTAAAAGTAAATTAGCGATGAGATCGATGCGCTCATTATCAGTTAGCAGCGCTTCAGATGTGTCCTCTGAACTGGGTTGCATAGGTTCTTTCTGTATCATGACTACCCCCACTTATAAGCTTAGTATATACCACTAATAAGTATACCTACAAGTATATTATCAAGGTATTAAATACAACTGTGGATATCTCAACGATAGGATGTACAATAGTTAAATCGTAAGGAGTTAAGTGCTTGCATCTTTACTTACTAATCTATTAATATAGATAGGCGTATATAAACTTCACTATGAATACAACATCACTACCTACCAACACTAAACGACGACCCATAAACACTCATCAACTTCAACTACTCACAACACTATATAAATTTCGCTATTGCACAGCTCAAATCATTGCCTCAAGTCAGGGAGCTAAACACACCAGAGTAATACTAACAAGACTAAAGATATTAGTAGATCAAGGCTACATAGGTCAGAACTATGACAGTAGCTATAAGATCATTGGTAAACCAGCTACTTATCACTTACTACCAAAAGGAATACAGATACTCAGACAACAACCATTTGCTGATCCAAAAGTACTTAAGCAGATTTACTACGACAAGAATAAAGATGATGGTCATATCCAGCACAGGCTGAACGTCTTTAAATCCTACGTTTTTATCAAACAAAATTACCCAAAACAATTTCAGTTCTTCAGCAAGAGTGAGCTGCCTAGTTTGAAATACAAACTCCCCAGAGATCTAACGGATGTATACCTACAAAAGAACGAAGAAATTAATGTCAATGATGGCGCAAACAAGCCCTACCTAACTGCCCCAGACTATTTCCTAAGCTTCTACGAGGCCAGTGCGCCTTACTGGAGGATTAGAAACAGCATAAGGCGCTACATTACCTATGCTGAGTCAGAAAAGTGGCAGAAAGCCACCGAAAGAGGCTTCCCGATCGTACTAATAGCCTGTGAAACAAGAGCACTTGAGCGAAGACTACAGAACCTGACAAAAAGAGAGCTAGACAACAACTGGGTAATTGTAAAATTTGAGTTTCTACCTGTAAACCACTAGTGACTACTCACTTCACCAACTGCACTTGGCATTTTTATAAAATGACAAGTCACCTTGTCGCTTGCGACGAGGTTTTGTTAAGATTGAAGTATGAGCAATAGCCCACAGCAGTTTTATGACGACCTAGCAGACAGCTATGCTTTTATCTTCCCTGATTGGAAAGCAGCAGTTGAGCGACAAGGGAACATAATTAGCAAGCTCATTGGTGAGCCACCTCTTACTGTCTTAGATTGTTCGTGCGGCATCGGTACGCAAGCTATCGGCTTAGCGAAACTAGGCTATACAGTTCACGCAACAGATATAAGCTCCAAAGAAGTTGAAAAAGCGAAAGAAGCCGCAGATGAAATGGGCATCGACCTTACTTTTGGCGTCGCTGATTTTCGTAACTTGGCGGATGACGTAGACGGCAAATACGATGTAGTTATCTCGTTTGATAACTCACTGCCGCACCTTTTGACCAATAAGGATATAACAAAAGCATTGGACGCTATGAAAACTAAGCTAGTGGATGGCGGCAAGCTATTTATAAGTATTCGTGATTATGATGCTCTACTTAAAGAAAAACCCAAGGCAACAATGCCACAAGTCACACAAACAGATGAGGGTGAAAGAGTGTACTTCCAAACGTGGCAGTGGAGCGATAAGTTGCCGATATACCAGACCAACCTCTTTATCCTTGTGCCTGAAAATGGTAGTTGGAAAGTTAATACCTCCTCAACTACGTACAGGGCATTGCGCAAGAACGAGCTGAGTGAATTACTGGAAATGAGTGGCTATAAGGATATTGTGTGGCTTGAATCACAGCAAAGCGGCTATTATCAGCCAATCGTAACTGCGACTAAATAACTAAGCCAGTAGTTGGTCGGATAAATTAAAGGTACTGACTAGGTATTTGAGTTTTTAGATATCCACGTTCTCTATTGCGGATGTTTGTAATGCGTCAGCTGTTCTGCACCATTCAGACCCACAGCGTTTTCTAACAGTACATTTTCAAACATTTGAGCCGTTTAAGCTCATTTTTGTTATGATTAACTTATGAAGCCAAAATTTACAATTGGGTGTTTCGCAGTTATTTTCGACGAAGATAATAAAGTGCTTCTTGTTCATCGCCGCGACCGTGACCTGTGGGTCTTACCGGGTGGTGCGATGGAAACAGGAGAGTCGCCCGATGATGCTGTAGTTCGCGAAGTTAATGAAGAGACTGGTCTAAGGGTTCGAGTAGAAAATTTGGCAGGTTTATACAGTAAGCCACTTGAAGATGATATATTGTTGCTTTTTACCTGCAAAAGGCTTGATGGTGAACTCACACTAAATAATGAAGCAGATAAGATAGAGTATTTTACTATCGATAACATTCCTGCTAATACTAATCCTCGACACAGGGGACGCATTCAGGATGTTCTTAGTTCAGGTGATGGAATAATCTTTAAAATACAGAAATAACTACATATAGCAAATTTACTGACAACTGTGGCGGTAGCGTTAGCAGATATCGCATAGACGACGTGTATACTATTGGCTATAGAGGCTTGTGTCTTAAGTAATTTGCGAGAGGACAGAAGCCTCTTTTTTATTCCGTGAAAAAACTGCTGCTAGTGGGCTTACTTCGGTTCTAGTACACCACTCAGACTTCAGAAGAAGCTTGTGTAGCAATTCCGAGCTGTTGAAGTTCGGCGGGCTCAAATCTCTCTTGAAGAACTGTAAACCCGTGATCGGTTATTCTGGCTATATCGTCTGGGTACGCTTTGAAGTGGCTCTCGAATACTGGCAGAATAGGCGTAAGTATTTTTATACCGCCACTATCAAGTTTAACAATACTATCTGGAATATCATGTAGGTTATCTACTAGCTCTTCAAACATTGCGTTATATTCAGGCAATCCGGTATCTTGGCCCATAAGACCATAAAATACGAAGGGACTCAGATGCTTACTATAACTTCTAGAAGAAGTGTTGGTCTCATCTGACCTGTCTGGTCTACCGCCGTCCTCCACGAATTTGGCTTCCCTTACAAGCATAGTAGACAACATGTCATGTGGGTTATATGGCTGCGCGGGTATTGACCCTCCTGTTAGGATAGATCGCCAGACACGTTGTTCAGTTTCAACTGAGCCCGATACCACTGAATGGGGCGTATCGGCATGCTTTGTAACAGATGTCACAAAGGCCGATATTCGAGGCGTTGCAAGAGTTGCCCCTTGTTCAATAAGATCAGGAGTTATTCGATCACCAAATCTTTCGTTAAGGAACTGAAAAATTTGCTGTTGAATAGCGGGGTTTCCCTGAGAAAAACGATAGCTTTCAAAGAATAGTTGAGCTACATGCTCAGGGGTAAATTTACCATCAGCTGCAATAAACGCTTCAGCCGGTGCTGACTGTTCTTGTTGGTTATGCCTTGTGAGTCCTTCGTTATTGTTAGCCATGATCTTATCATATCAGAACAAAGTTCGAAGTACGTCCACTAGCCCCACCTGGTAGACGTACTTGGCAGCTTCATTATTTTATTCTGAACAATCGACGAAAGACTGTAGTTCTATTCCCATTCCAGTTAGCGCAGTCTTAGCGGCCTCATAGACCGACCACATTGGATGTTCTATTCTTGAATATGCAATCGGCCCAATATCGGGATTATGTTGCCTAAGCAACCCATTTTGTTCAAGCTGTATTAATGCATCTCCAAGAGATGCCGAGGGTTTTCCAATAGTTTCGGCAACTTCTCTAGTAGTTTTGGATGTTTCAGGATCCGGGATAAATGACATTGCAGCCCGTGTACGCGCTTCACTACCAAATAACTGAAAAACTCTGTGACTGGCTTTTTCTCGAGGTAAAGGCATTTAATAAAACTAGCGTAAAAGTGGTAGTTTGTCAATATACTCTGACTATTTCTTAAAAGCATGTAGCGTGTACGATCCACCGAATTCTTTCCAGGCTTGGTCTAGTAGATCCCACGAAACATGTTGATTTGGCTTATTGCCGCTATCGCCATCTGGGTTCTGTATAATCACCTCATCATCGTTATATCCCGTGACAAGAATTGAATGACCGTCATATCCCGTTTTACCGGCAAGTGGTCTGGCATTAACTTCAAGATGGACAAGCCAGCCGTCGTCTATAAAGTGTTTTATGTCTTCATTTGTTGCTTGGCGATTCTCAAGAGGCAATCCTTTTTCGATGTATTCCTGCATCCGCCTTGCTTCTAGTTCAAGGTCGGTATTAGCAATTTGGTTCTCGTAGGCTTCATCGTCCAGAATACTACGGAGGTATGCTTTAGGATCAGCAGCAAATTTGTCATAGTCAAACTGTTCTATCCAATGCACGTGATAGCCCAGTTTTGCTAGATTCAGCATGGCAACGGCCTTCCAGGTACCATGACCCTCTTTGTAGCCACAAAACTCTTCAAGGTCTTGCATACTGTACTTCTTTTCAGGAGAAAAGTGGGCTAAACCCATGCCAAAACAAGCTAGCGTACAACGGGTGTTAGGGTTATTCATAAACGGTACAGAAATTTGCTTCATATTTGCTCCGTAAATGACTTCGTACCGTCCACGATTAGGTCAGCTTTCGACTTTGAACTATCAGAGCTGTAGAATTTCTCTTCATCTTTGTACCAATTTTCCCACATTGTACGTATTTCATAATCTGTCTTGTCATCATTACCTTTATCTCTTTCAAAGCCACGGCTAAGGCATGTAACTTTTGGAGTATCAACAAATATTCCAAAAGAAATATATGGAGCAAATTCTTTACGGAGTGAGCTCACACCTTCCAGTATCATGATCTTGGTTACTGGTTGATTTACTGCTGGTTCTGGCTTATGATCTTCCCACCATTTCGATCGAGGATAGTTCAGGACAGTAGAACCGTTCTTGATCGGTTCAAAAACTCGCTCAATTACGAGCGACCACCAGTCTGTGGGATTATCCCAACCGGCAAAATCATCTGTATGAATAATCTCTGCCTCAAGTCGTTCACTCAGCAGTTTCGCCAGGGTAGATTTACCTGAACCACCATGACCATCAACTGCGATAAAATGGATGTTTCCGGCTTTTGGATTTGATTTTAGTATTTGTTCCTTAATTGTCATTCAAAGAGACCTTTATTATCTTCTAACCACTTTGCTTGGTCGTCAAATTTAGCAAGTGTGCCGTCTTTGAGCCAAGTTGCCTGGGGTTCGATGCCATGTGAAGCTATTGTTCTAGCCCCAACATTGACCTCTCGTTCCATGTCAGCTACTTTCTTGGCGATGTCAGGAATGGAATCGGTGCCATATGCTTCTAGGAACACGGCAATACGATGCTTTCTGTCTGGCACCTTTGTAAAATGGTGCCACTTTATTGTTTCTTCGTCATCACGAAATGGGGCAGCGAATTCTAAAGCGTATAAGATATCGAATTCAGGCTTGGCTGGTCGTGCCATATCCCAATCAATGATGCCGACTGGATTATCACCTTCCCAAACAATATTCCATGGTCCAAAGTCTCCATGACAAATGATTTCACCTGGTTCTAGGCGATCATGGCCATATGCCCACTTACTGTCAGCCGATGGCTTGTAGTCTCGAACTGCGTTGTGGTATTGGCGTAGATACTTAGCAAATCTTGCAAGACCCTCATCACTGGTTATCTTAGCCCAACCAGCCGGACCCGACTCGCCCTTAATAAAGCTAAGGATCTCACGTCCTTGCTCATCAAAACCCAGTACGCGCGGCACCGTCTGGAAGCCTGTAGAACTTAGATACTCAAGCAGACCATGTACAGCAGGTGTCCAATAGTGAACTGGTCTATGGACTGCGTCATCATTCTGGATGATCTCACGATGAATCCCTACATTTTTGCTTTGGGTCATTTGTCACTACTTTTAGATTGATGTCGAACCATAATCAAGTCTCTAGCTGGCTTACCTGCCAGTAGGAACTCTTCTACTGCACCAGAGTTCTCGAAACCGTACTTTTTATATAGTGCAATTGCCGGTTCATTTTCTTCCCAAACTTGTAGGTATTCGTTTGGAGCGCTAGCTACATCTGGGTCTGCTAAAGTCGCATCCATGAGCTGACGGCCAATGCCACCACCATGTAAGGCTGTATCGACATAAACTCTGCCTATCTCACGATCTTCTGGAGCAGCATCTATGCCGGTCAGCTTTACCGATCCATACTGTGCGTAGCCGGCTAGTTTGCCTTGGTATCTGGCAACAATAATAGTGCTTGAGTCTTTAGTACGGTCAAAGTAAGCAAGTGACCTGTTTTCTTCTAGGCTTTGAGCTAAGTCTACTGGATCCATATCGTCTCCAAAGGCATCACTGAAAGATCTTGCTGCTAAGTCAGCCAACGCCTGCATCTCGTCTGGACGTACTTGGCCAACTACAACTTCTTCAGGGTTAATCTTTGATTCGTGCAACGGTTTACGCAGTCGGTGACTTTCTTTAAGTGCCGAGAAGCCCATACTTTCGTATAGCTGTCTTCCACCTTGTTCGCCTTCTGAGTTGGTATGGAGCCTAATAATGTCATTGCCACGGTCGTGGAGTGCCTTAATATTTTCAGCCATTAACCACTTACCAAGACCTCTGCGTCTGTATTCTGGTGCTGTAGCTACTTCCGAAACTTCACCTTTATCCTTATCGGAGCGACTAAGTACAAAGCCAGCTACATTCTCGCCGTCCCAAGCAACATTCCATAATGAAAGATCAGCATGGTCTTCGAGGTATTCTTGAAAACCCTCTTCTGTAGATGGCAAAGCGCCCTGTGTTCCTTCGTAGACTCGAACATTGAGTTCGTAAACTTTGCGCTTTTCTTCCAAGGTTTCAGGTGGTCTAAATTCAAAACCTTCAGGCTCTTCAATTGCATCCAGGCTATCAAAGTCCGTAAACTCCATCTCAACTTGTGACCACACTTTCTTGTAGCCATCTTTTTCAAGAAGTTTCAGTGCTGCTCTCTCGGATTCGCTAGCGTTAGCTCCAAAAGTTTTAGGCTTGTCGTCTGGATGACCATTGGCCACTTCACGAATTCTGGATTGGAGAGTTTGCAGGAGCTCTTGTCCAGCACCTTGACCCCTATATTCTGGGTCTACCTGTCCCTGGTGGATATAAACAAATGTTCCATCTTCTTCCTGCCACCAGCCGATTTTACCATAACCAACTATATCTTTTGTTTTTTCGTCGACAGCGACAAACACATCTGAATTTGGATCTGCATTATTGCTCTCCAGTGACCCTACTAGTTGTTCTAAGGTTGGTATGGATTCAAGAGTTGATAATGGATCTACTTTGTCATGTTCGGCTGCACGTACTGTTAAGTTGTGCATACCTGCAATATCATCTGGTGAATACGGTCGTATGGATGTGATGGACTTAGGTATGGGTTGTTCGCTCATATCTGTAATTATACCTCAAGAGCTTCTGCTTTAGTTGCTAGTGTTTGTTTTGTCACTTTTCCCGCTTCGGTGACGGACTTAGTTTCTTTAGTGGCCTTACTTTTTGCCTTGTACTTTGCCCACTCAACAGCGTAGTTTTCTCTCGAAGCTGCAATAACCGCGTCGGCTTGCTGTTCACTTCCTTCCTCGGAGGTAAGAACAATCGTCTCCCCGGACACCGGCTCCATAGGTTCCTCAGCCTTTACTCTCAGGTAAAAGTTGTAAGCTGGTTGGTTGAGCAAGTTGCCCTTTGCAAGCCAGGGTTCGTACCGCCCCAATAACAATCGCTCATCGAATGGGCTACCCAGTCCAAAGCAGACAATCGTACTGACATTGGCCAGTATTGCCTCCGTTAAGCGTTGTTCTTCCTGTTGAGCAGCAGATTGTTCGGCAATGGTTAGAAATAGTTTGTACTTCCGTGATGCGGATAGCATCTTCACAAATGGTGTGGTAGCGAAGTTCTGAAACTCATCAACATAGACGTAGAAGGGTTTACGCTCTGCTTCGGGTTGGTTGTGGCGTCGTTCGGCGGCAATTTTGAGCTTAGCCAATACCGTTGTACCGAACAGTGTTGCGGTGTCTTCCCCCATGTCAGTAGAAAAGTTACAAATAAGGATTTTGCCAGAATCAATAATATCCTCGAAGCTAATCGTTGACTTTGTTTGGCTCATCATGCGGTTCACGAATTGTGAGCCATCAAAGCGATCTAGGCGGTGAGTTAGCCCTTTGGTCATGCTCACTCGCTGCATGCCGCCAGCCTTACCAAACTCTTCACGCCAGAAGTCTTTTAGGTGCGCATCCGTGAGCTTCGCAACCACCTTATTTCGAAACTCACTGTTACGCAGTAACTCCAAGCAGGTAAATAACGTTGGGTTCTCAGTACTAAACGCCGTTCTAATGGTATTACGGAGCATGCCTTCAATGCGGTGAGCATTAGCATCGTCATCTGCGAAGACTTTTCTAAGCACTGACACAACCGCTTCAGTTACGCGTTCTTGTTCGACCAGTAGTTCATCTTCATCTAACCCTTCGGGCAGTTCCAGAAGGTTTAAGCCAATCGGGTGCTTAATATCTCGAGGATTTAAGTAGACGACGTCCTTAATACGCTCTTTGGGGATGTACTTAAGGAGTTTCTGAGCTGCATCACCGTGTGGATCAATAAAGGCGACGCCTTTACCGTCCTTGATGTCCTGAAGTAATGCGTATTCCAGCATAGTGGTCTTACCGTTGCCGGTACCACCAATAAGATAGACATGCTTTTCTCGTTCCTTGGCCGTTAATCCAATAGCAGTGCGACTACCATGGTGGTTGTTAGTTCCTAGAACAATATCGTAATCGGCAGCATTAGCGTGATTCTTCATAGATAGTGGGGCTGGCAGTGTTTTCGCCACTGACTTAACCATATCCTCTGACTGCATGTGTTCCCCGTATGGGAAGTGGTACAGCGCAGCTAACTCGGAAGTTCCAAGCACTGAAGAGTTACGGGTTAGCGTAGCTGGCAAGCGTTTGTGAAAGGCTTCCAGACGATGATCCACTCGCTTAGATTTAAACAACCGCACTTTTCGAGAGTACAGCCCTTGGTAACCAGGTACACGGAACATGTAGAGGGCGTTGGCCAAACCTTGTGCTCGCTGTCCACTGTTAGGCCCGACAACTAACGCACGAATATCTACATTGAATAACTGTTCAGCTAGTTTGGCGTGGATGGTATCAATGGCTGGCTTATTGATCGGGCTGATATTTTGCTGCGAGCCGTAGTACCCAGATCCTTGTTGTTGGCGAGACGTCCGGACACCGGATATCTCATCGCCAAATATTTCTAACATGCCCGACAGGATTGAGAAGAACAGCTTGATAATCTTCCCGATAATAATAAATGGATAGTGCCACCATTCGCGGTTTAACCCCTTATCTTCACCGTGCAGTAACTGACTTCGAATCTTGTTGGCTGCTCTGGGTGTAGCTGGGGAAAGCACCAATTGCATAGCCAGTAGCTCGTTTGCTCCAAGCTTGGTCATAGCGGTGGTTATATAGGCCATCGGGTCGTGTTGCTTCAGGTTATCGTGAGCGGCTAGTCGGTAAGCAAAGTGGTTTGTCTGAGCAAATTCTAGAATACGAAAATCCTGACCGTTGAGTGCAGCCGTCATGTAATCTTTAACTTCCCGAAACTGTATCTGTGGTTGGTAAGAAATAACTAATTGTTGGAACAACTCTACATCGTCTGGATCTAGTGCTGCCCGAAAGCGAATACCTTCTTCTCGAGTAGCATAGACCTCAAGTGGCAAGACATGTTTACGGTTGAGTAGACGTTCCTTATGAGTAACGCTACTCAGCAACCCATGGATGGTATCGTATAACTCTGTTGTTGCGAGAGGAGACTTGGTACTGATATGTGGTGGTGTTAGCTCTAGAAACACTAGTTTACGCTCCCGTAGTCTCCGGTAATCTAGGATATCCAGAATTATCCGAACGACAGGCAGGATGATGAACCAAATGAAGAGTGAGCCACCAATAACGATAATTGGTATATTGAGGAGATGGGCAGCGGGCGACGTGCCGATAAGGTATCGTTCGATAAAGCTAGGTTGAGTGGACGCGAGCAAGAACATTGGCTCTCCCGTACCCACCACTGTTAGGTATTCCTAGTGCAAGAGTAGCTTAATATTGCGGGTAAAGCAATATTGTTTTACAGAATAATGACCTCTGGTGCTATAATTACTGCAATATGACAGACAAAATGACCCTTGATATCGCTCAGGCACTTAAGAACGCGCGCCAAGATAAGCACATGACCCAACAACAAGTTGCCAAAAAAGCTGGTATCCATGAAAAGTATTACGCCAAACTTGAACAGGCTGTGTCTACCCCGTCACTCAAAATGCTGAAGAAAGTAGTATCTGCTCTCGGTGTTCACTCTTCAGATGTCTTACCGTTTTGATCGGCTAACTTCTTAATATATTCCTGGTAAAAATCTTCCAACGCATCTGGGTCACTCCAGCCGATTTCCCTGTAGGCTAGTTTAATCGCTATTAACATAGATTCTGCGTACTCACGATTAGCGTTTTCAGGGTGGTTAAGCTTGAGCCAGCGCACCATGGCGTCAGTATCTTCGTCATTTAGTCGGTAACCTTGCATACGCATAGTATATCAGCCTAAGAACTTATCAATTCCCACAAATCTGGCCATTTGCCAGGCCAACTGAGAAGATTCAACCCGTCGCATCACCTCACAGCTATCGTTTTGGGATAATACATTGAGTGACCCTTCGTAAAGTATCTGTCGATCAAGAATGACGAGCTTTCTGTGATGACCAGCCGTATATAGCACTTGAACGCCAATTCTTTGCAACGCGGCAATAGCTCTATGGGCATCTCCTCGATGATACTCATCATCGTGCTCAATCGGATCACGAGTATTAATGATTACTCTCACTTTGCGATCTTTGAGTTTCTGCAGGATTGGTAATAATTGCGAAAGTCGTCTGTTGGTCACGAATGGCGACTCAATAATAACCTCGTGCGAGCACTTGTTTAAGTCTTTGGTAAGTACCGGGTAAAACGTTTCTTCGTTGAAAAGCTTTGAACTTAGCAGTTCTATCGGCGATTTGTCACGGCGTAATAGGTTAAGCATCGTGAGCCTCCTCGCTGTCTAGCAAGACAATCTTCCCGTTTATTTCAACGAGACCCAGTTCTTCGAGTTTCTCATCTAGTTCCTGCAAACTTAGGGTGTTCCGCTCCATACCCGGTGAGGTCACCAGTAAAAGCGCCCCATCTTTGATAGGGCTTTTTTACTGGTTATTTCACAAAGTGAAATGAATCGAACTCCGTAGGATCGATAGCTAGGAGCACGCGCAGATGCTTGCATCGAGCATGCGACGCAGATATATCCGCAGGATATTCTCCTTGAGGTCACCAAAATTTTAAGTATAAACGTTATTTAGTGGTGATATGGCAAGCCATCGTTGATGGTGCTTGATCGATATAAGGTTTCTGCCAGGATGACCATAGCCAGGTCGTGCGGGAATGTCAGCTTGGACATGCTCCAGAGTGTATCAGCTTGCTTAATCACGGCTTCGGGTAATCCATCGGGGCCACCGATCATGAAGCAGACTTCCCTGGCCTCATACGCTTTTTTTTCGAGGAAGGTGGCAAGCTGTTCGCTATTCATTTGCGGGCCGTCGATGACGAGCGCAACAAGATGAGCCGTCTTGGCTGCTTCCAGCAGATGGGTGGCGTCATTTTGTTTGTCTGAGATGTGGGTGATTCGAACATCGTGATAGTGCTTCAAGCGCTTTATGTACTCTTCCCAGCCAAGTGTAGCGTAGGCTAATTTGGGACTTCCGACAGTGACGATATGAATTTTCATTGAGCTTTCTTTTGAGACATTTTGCTTTCTCTGCGCATTTTTCGCCGCTCTCGCTCAGAGGCACCGCCCCATACTCCGCTATCTAACCCCATGGTAATTGCATACTCTAAACATTCTTTTTTGACCGGACAGCCTATGCAAAATTCTTTTGCACGAATACCTTCGCGATAGCTCAGCGGGAAGAAGAAATTAACATCTGGTATATCTTTACACTTGGCAATCTTTTTCCAGACTTCCTCTTCGTTCGTTGTGGTCGTTTCAGTTTCTGCATAGAGGTGGCTCATATCTACTTCTTCAATCAGGGCCATCCCGCCTACCATGTTGATTGGGTCAGAAACGCGACCTTCAATGGGGGCACGTTGTTCAACCCGAGCCCTATGTTGTGCGAGGGTCTCTGCTTTCTGCCTTCCTGCATAGTCTGTGACGGGCGCGATTTCTCCAGTTTTCATCCACTCATTTTAACTTCTTACGTCACTGTCTACAAGCATGAGCTTCTTCGGGCTAGAGGTCTCGGATGCTGCCAAAGGCCACCCGTTTGAGGATGGTATCGTGCATATTGGCCATGATGGCTGGCACTACGGTGAACTCGCCGTAGCGATCGTTGACCATATCGGCAGCCTTGGCCAGTGAGCGAGCGTCGATGCGGGTGTCATCGAAAAGCCCGAGCTGTTCGGGCTTGCCCGGCTGGAGGTTGAAGACAGTTACTCCCATATTGGTCACCCGCGCGGGGATGATGATGTCGTTGAGCATTCGCTGGGCGGCCAAATAAATATCTTGCGTGGCAAATACGCCATTACGGGTTTTCTTGCCCTTCGACCAGTAGGTGTGGTTCTCGAAATTAAGCCACATATGGACGCCGTAAGCGATATAATCCCCTGCCCGCAGTCGTCGGCCAGTTTTTTCGCAAAGCTTCATCAGGAGTCTGGATAGTTGCTCTCGGTCAGATGTTTTGTCTCCCAGGGCGTATTGTTGGCCAAAACTTTTGCGTCCAAAATCGACGGTATCGACTTCGTGACCGTGGAGCCGAAGATGCCAGTAAAAGCCAACGATACTTTTGAAGACCCGTTTGCGGAGGATGAGCACTGGAGCATCCAAAAACTGTAAGGGCGTGAAAATGCGTTCCATATTGAGGCGCGCCTGATAGCGAACATTGATACCCGGCAGATCGGTCAGCTCGAGCTTGCTGTAGACATCACGTAGGTTGTCTCCAGTAATGACATCGAGTCCGTCGGGTTTATTGAGTCCGGCAGCGAGCTTGGCCAAGAATCGATTGGGTCCGATGCCGATATTGACGGTCACGTATTCGCCCAGTGACTCTTTGATATCTTGTTTGATCTGCATGCCGACATCGCGCAGGTCGAGACCTCGTTGTACTGCTCGGGAACCTCGAAAATCGATCACGAATTCATCGACCGATTTGGGGGTGACTTGATCGGTGTAATTGAGGAGGACTTTTTTGAAACGCCGGTGAGCATCGAAGTATTTTTCGGGATCTGGTGTCAGCACAATAACGTCTCGGCACAGCAAGCGGGCTTCGCGGACGTTGACGCCAAGTTTAATCCCCAAAGCCTTGGCTTCGTAGCTACTGGCGATCACTGCCCCGCGAGGCGTGTCGTAAGCGGCGACTGCCACTGGCTTGTTGCGGATCAGCGGATTGGCTTGCTGCTCAATGATGGCAAAACAGCTATTGAGATCGATGTGCATGATCATCGGCGCATTATAATTAATTGGAATTTCCATCGTGGATTGCCTCCAATAGCCAATGCAAATTAGACGTGTCGAGGTTGAGCCGGAACCACAGCGTTTGCTCTTTGTTGACCAACTCAAAAATGTGATGCAGTGTTTGGCCATCGCGAACGGTGTGATGATAACCGATCTTGCCGACGAAATATTCGGTATTACGCCAGCTGATGGTATGCGGCAACACTTGACGCCGTTTGGCGCTGTAGTACATGACCACACTGACTTCTTCGTTTATTTTTTCTTTCATTATTGCTCCTAGGGTTTAAAATGATTACTATGTGCGGACGATACACGCTTACTACTTCTCAAAAACTGGCAAAACGATACAATCTGGCCAAAGCTCCCGAAGGCTTGCGCGATAACTTCAATGTAGCTCCTACGCAGACTATGCCAGTCATACTGGCCGACGGTGATGCGGGATTTCGGCTGTCTATGATGCGCTGGGGCACCCCTCGATTTATCGGACCCGGAAAGGTCAAAGATGTTTTCAATACTCGAGCCGATAAGGCGTTTGGTTCTTGGAAGAAACTGACGATGGGCCAAAGAGTCTTGATCCCGGCCAGTGGATTTTACGAATGGAAGAAACTATCGGGCGGCAAGCAGCCGTTTTATATTCATCCCAAGAATGAAGATCTCTTCTCTTTTGCGGGAATATGGAATACCTGGAAGAACCAAGAAGGCCAAGAGATACCGACGTTTAGTATTATGACTACTGAGCCGAATAAAGAGATGAGACATATCCACGATCGAATGCCGGTGATCTTGCACCAAGATGATGAGTCCTCTTGGCTGTCGCCTGCGCACGATGGTGACCGAGGTGCCATAGAGGCCCTACTGCGTCCGTACGAAGACAATGGACTAGAATTGTTTGAGGTGGGCAGTGACGTGAATAATGTTCGGAATAATAATGATACGCTCATCTACCCCGTCACTACTCAGTGAGTATGGACACCTAAAAATTATAAATAAAGCTTGCAGAGTGAAAGCTTTTGCTCGCCCCTGCACTGCTGGCTTAAGTATAATCCCTTGACACAACATCTACTAGAGGTTTCTCCGCCGAACGATGGAGAAAATGTGATTTAGGGGGCTGGGGTGTAGGTGACGCTTGGTGCGTTGTTGACGGCGCTGATCCAGGTGTTACCGGGGTTGAGTTTTACATCGTTGCCACGAGAATCTTTGAATGTAATCTGCGCGGTGCTGCTGGTTTTTTCCCAACTACCGACGGTGACATTACCATCTTGGAAAATGTATGATTGTCCACTACCTATTGTGTTGTATCCGCTGTGCCCTTGGCTATCGACGATGGTGTAACTCATAATATTAGCGATAACGACTTTTGGAGAAATTTGGACTTTTGATTTTTCGTCCATATGAGGTGCTCCGCCCACGCTTCGCTTGTAGCTATTGGTTGTGGCGTCGTAGTCATAGTGAACATTAAAATCGCTTGAAGAGATAGCGAAGTCGATGGTTTTGGCGGTTGGTTTGGCGCTCGGTTGCTCTTTCTTACGCGGGAAACCTTTGAACGCAACTGCTGGGTAATTGTTTTTTGTGCGGTAACTATCGAGTTTTGCTGAAGTGGTGAAAAGATTATGAGGTGCTTCTCGGTTGTCTACTCGGAAGAATGTGGGGACATTATCATTAATATCTTTGATGTTATCGTCTTTGATCTTATTGAGGCCAGCAGCGCTACCCCCGGCGTGCGCAATAGGCGCGCCGAATCCTTGGAGCCAATCGAGGTAGTATGGTCGAACACTACGGACAGGACCAATAGAATCTGGCTGGGTGTCCTGAAAGAGCGCTAGGAACCTGGTGATGCCACCTTCGGCGATAGCTTCAAAAACGACTCCAGCATCAATGATTCCAGCTTGAGGACGCGCGAATACGCTGTTTTCGATCATGACGCCAGTAACGCCTCGTTTGTTGAGCTCTGGTTTAACTTGTAGCCCGGAGAGTTTGCTTGGCTCTGTCGTTGGCTTCACTACTTTTGCCTTAGCAGCTTTTTTGACGCTTGGTGCTGTTGCAGTGTTGCCTGGGAATGCCAGCAGTAGACCACCGATGATCCCAGCGAGCACCAAGATAATCACGATAACGGTAATAATTTTTTGTTTCTTCGTAAGGCCAAGAAACCACTGCTTTGGGTTGCGTCGCTTCTTTTTCGGTGCCTTCTTGTCGTTGCTGTCATCGAGTGACATATCGATCTTTATAGGTTTAGGAGCAGCTGGTTCTGAGGCGTCGATGGCGTCCATAGGTTCATCTGCCGGTGCCTCTGGAGGATCAATTGGTTCTGGTTGGGGTGTAGGCTTTTTATTTTGAGGGACCAAAAAATCGTTGTTCATGGACTTATTGTAGCAAAACCATAAGCTTTTCTATAATGATGATTCAAGGGTAGCGAGGGTTCGCTTGAGGCGGCGCATGGCGATTTCTTTGCCTAATAGTTCGAGCGTGTCAAAGAGCCCCGGAGAAGACGGACTGCCACTGATAGCAATGCGAACAATACTGAAAAGTATGCCTGGTTTTGTCTCAAGTGTTTCAAGTAGATCATTGAGCCTTGAGTCGATGTCTTGGAGTGAAAAATCCGACTGTTCAAGCGAATCAACGACGGGCTTGAGGAGGCTTATGATCTCTGTACTCTGTATCATCGAGTTTGCGGAGTTGTTTATTCTTGGGGTCATGCAGCAGTTCAGTCACGGACGCATCTGTTGGCTCCGTAAAGAAGAACTCAGTAAGCTCAGGAATTTCGGCGAAGAACTTGAGCCGCTCTTGGATGAGACCAAGGACCTGTTTTTTATAAGTTTCATCATACGACTCGCTTGATGGCTGCCAGAAATCTGCAACTTTTTCGTATAACGAATCTATGGAAAGTTTGCGAATATGTGCACCGTTGAGCCACAAAAGTCGTTTTTCATCGAAGCGAGCCCCGCTCTTCTGGACTCGATCGAGACTGAATTTTTCAATCAGTTCTGCAACCGAAAATTCTTCTTGCTCGGTGCCGTCGTTCCATCCAAGAGATGCAATGAAATTCACCAGTGCCTCGGGCAAGAACCCTTCTCGAATATAATCGAGGACATCTTTGGCTCCGTCGCGCTTGCTGAGTTTTTTGTTGCCCTCGGTTGCAAGAATGTGCGGCATGGTGGCCAGAATTGGCGGTGTGATTCCGAGCGCTTCATATAGGTTGATGTAGTTTGGTGTGGATGCCAAAAACTCTTGTCCCCGAATGACGTGACTGATCTGCATCTCGGCATCATCGATGATGTGCGCAAAGTTATACGTCGGGAATCCATCTGATTTAATGAGGATGATATCATCAACCACTTCTGGACCAGTAGATAAGTCTCCCATGACAGCATCATGCCACGACTGTGGTTTAGGATCGGATTTGAAACGGAGTGGTTGTGTGCCGTCCCAGACCGGAGGATTCTCTGGTCGGTGGTTTCGGTACAAAAATGGTTTTTTACTGTCGCGAGCTTGTTGACGGAACGCATTCACCTCTTCAGGAGTGTACGGGTCGGCATATGCTCGTCCGGCATCGATTAATTTCTGGGCCCATGGCTTGTAGGTCTCGAGTCGTTCGCTTTGTCGGTATGGTGCGTATGGGCCCCCAATATCAAAGCCCTCATCGTGATCTAAACCCAAGATACGAATACACTCTAGCAAATGTTGATCTGCACCCTCAACTAATCTTGATCGATCGGTGTCCTCAAGTCGAACTATGAACTTTCCCTTCGCTTGACGTGCAACTAACCATGCGAATAAGCCGGTTCGGATATTACCGACGTGTTGATATCCTGTTGGGCTTGGTGCATACCGAGTGCGGACGTTTTGTGATTTCATCTCTGTTATTGTACGGCAAAACAGTTGAATAGTCGAATGGCACCCTATGCCACGCTCCTCTGAAATACTGAATTTTGAGGCTAATTAGCTAAATCACATTTTGCTCATCTGTTAGAGGAGAAACCTCTAGGGCTAGAGGCTGGAAGCGATTTTGGAGAACTGGAAGTTAGACAGCTTAGCAGTGCCCTCAATGGTATACCAGATACCTTTGTTGGACCACGATGCTTGAGATCCATCATTTTTGATGTATAGCTTTAGGCCGCCCGTTTGCTCGATCTGATAATTAGTTGAGCCAGACTCAAGTGCTTGAGCTTCAAGACCTTCTTGATTGTCCTGATATTTCGATTGAGAGACTGTGTAATAGCGGTTGTCGGTATTTGAGACGTAGCTGACGCGCACCTGTCCGTTTTTGAAAGCAACGGAACGATTCAGCGAGAAACCGGTTGGTTTATAACTCGGTAAGCTTGCGGTGAAGCCCGCTTGGCGTGAAGCTGAGCGGACAGACAGCTGCGGCATGGCACTGTAGCCAAAGAACCCGACGAGCAATCCAACGACGGCCAAGCTTGCTCCAATACGAACCACGAGATGCTTAGTAGTGCGGGTTTTCTTCCTGCCGATTGTTTTAGTCTGATGATTGCTGGCATTATTGAGGGCATTTTGCAGCATGTTTGTGTTTGCCGATTGAGACCTTGGCTTGATCGGAGGCGCTTGCTTAAGTGCAAAAATAGAAGCTGCTGGCGCGTGGTCTTTATTTGGAGCCGAATGCACAGGGAGGGCTTTGGTGGTCCGTTGAATCGTAGAGTTGGCAGTGGGTCCGAAGCGGTGTACTTTGCTATTGCGGGTTATGGTTGATCTTTTGGGATGTGATTTGACTGATTTATTGAGCACAAGATGATCTGGTTGGTGCAATAAGCCCGATGCCACAATTGCAGCCTTGCCCGTCTGAGCTGCACTTGGTCGTGTAACAACGGTTCGCATCAACGTCTTCGAACTTTGGGTCCGTGCATGGACGTTTGAGCTTTTTACAACCTGAGCCTTTGACGCTGTTTTTTTAGCGGCCACAGCAGGTTTTGGCTCGTCTACAGAAATAGTGATTGTCTTTCGGGGAGCGGCCACAGCAGGTTTTTTGACAATGCGTACAGGGATAGAATCCACCGGTAACCCCGTAGAGGTGTCATATACTTTTCCGTTAATTGTTATCGTATTTGCTCGTGCGCCCAAGGTTTTTCTTTCTGTATCAAGTGAAATCTTGACACGCTTATGGTCATAATTGTACTGATATTGCCCACTCCCTGCAAGCATATGGAAGTTTTATGACAACAAGCGTATAATCA
This sequence comes from Candidatus Saccharimonadota bacterium, assembly GCA_026395435.1. Taxonomy (GTDB): domain Bacteria; phylum Patescibacteriota; class Saccharimonadia; order Saccharimonadales; family AWTP1-31; genus JAPLYT01. Next base: position 45,530 of record JAPLYT010000012.1, on the reverse strand, counting down.
AAACTATCGCAATAAAAAGAAACAAAAATATATGGATTTTCTAGACCCAGCAAAAAAGCGAGCTCACCGAAGACGACTCTTCGCCGGATACTTTCTGGTTGGCGTCGCTATTCTACTTGGCTCCACGATATTGGTTTTGCAATCATATGGTTTTGATGTGAATCACAAAACTGGTGAGGTAATTCAGAATGGACTTATTTTTACGGCGTCGGCTCCTGAATCCAGCACTATTTACCTCAATGGTAAAGAAAATGGGACCACCGATAAACGCCTCACCGTTCCAGCCGGCGATTACACACTCGAACTTAAGCGAGACGGATATGAGACATGGAAACGGTCGTTTACTCTTGAAGGCAGTAGTATAGAGCGGCTCGTGTACCCTGTATTATTTCCAAAAAAACCTAAGACCGTTGAGCAACACACTTTTAAGGCAGCACCACTCTTCACGACCCAGAGTCTTGATCGACAATGGATTGTTTCACAGCAGCCAGATGCGATAACTAAGTTTGATGTATTTAACGCAAATGATCCAAAAGTAGCAGCAACCAGCTTCACGCTCCCCGCCGATACGATGACAGCATCTGCCCTCCCGCAATCTCTGAGTTTGGTCGAGTGGTCTACTGACAACAAGCATTTCTTGGCTAAACACACTTACGGCGATGCGTTTGAGTTTATAATTGTCGATATCACCGATAGCGCAACGAGCGTAAATATCAACAAGACACTTTCAATCACTCCAACGCTTGTAACACTGCGCGATAAAAAACCCGATAAATTGTATGTCTATGATGGACCGACTAAGGTGCTTCGAAGTGCAGACACAAAGACAAAACAACAGACAGAAGTTTTGAAAGACGTTGTTTCGTACAAATCGTATGGAAGTAAGAAAATACTTTATGCTGCAACTGACCCGCTTGATGCCACCAAAACGAATATTATAGTAAAAGATGGTGACAAGATCACGGTGCTCAAGCGCTCAGTCCAGAATGGCTCCTATCTGCTCGACCTTGCCGAATATGACAGTCATTGGTACGTAGCCGTCGGCGTCGTTGAAGATAAAAAAGTATACATTTTTAGAGACCCTGAGGTATTGCCGTCAACCAACTCAAAGATTTCTGCATCGATCTACTCGGTACTTTCAATGGAAAAACCGACTCAAGTGTTGTTCTCGGCAAATACCCGGTTTCTTATGACACAAAATGGAAACAAGTTTGCGGTTTTCGATGCCGAGCTCAATAAGCGATATACCTACCAGACACCGTTTGCGATACCTACCGAGACAAAAGCCTCCTGGATGGACGGACACCGTGTTGTCGTAAATGCCAATAATAAAACCAACGTTTTTGACTATGACGGGATCAATCAACATCAGCTTGCGCAGGCTACAGATACTATGGTCCCGATGTTTGATCGAGACTATACACGTTTGTATGCAATAGCTCCGTCAGCCACTACTCCTACAAAGACCGTGCTCACTCGGTCTGATCTTAAGATTAATCTATAGATAACTGATCTACTGGAACCAGCTGGTCAGGCGTTGCCACAGGCTCTGAGAGTTGCTCGGAATGATGGTTGCCTTTGCGGTAGGCGCCGTGGCAGTGCTGGCTTTGTTTGTGGCTGGGTCGGGGCTAATCTGCTCGCCAACGACAATCAGACGATTGAGTGACGTTCCTGGAGGATCGCAGGTGATCAAGGTGATGGTGGATGGTTTTGCGGTATTGTCGAGAACCCCAAGTTCTGTTGGCTTGACTATCTTCTTATCAAAAATCTTATATCCGTAACGGACACCATCTTTGGTGGCGTAAAACGTGTCTCCAACGTCGAGTTTGCTGAGCAATACGAATGCAAACTTATACTTCCCTTTATTGAGAATATTGTTACTGCTATGCCCAAATATGACGGCGTTCCCCTTCTCTCCGGGATTTGGTGTGCTGGCATAGTGCACTACTCCACGCTCAAGCGCATTTTGCATGGCCTTCTCTTCAATAGACGGCTCGTCGTAGACCACGGGAATCTCAACGTTGATTTTCGGAATTATAATTTTCGGGAGCTTATCGCTTTCACCAGATGAACCGTCGACAATGATTGACGTTGAACTGACATTTTTACTTGGGGTGATGAATGGTGCGATAAATCGATCATTAAAAAATCCAAATAGTAGGATAGCTACAACCACTAGCCCAGAGGCAACTCCAAAGAGGAGCGACTGGAATTGCTGCTTTGCCCGGAGTTTCACCGATGCCCTAGAAGACGCTTTGGATAGGAGCTGTGTTTTGACATCATTTACTGTTCTTGGTGTATGTTTTTTGGTGGCATGCGCAGGTGTGGTGTCTGCTACTGCATGCACTTGAGGGGTTGCATCGACATTGGGTAGCGATAACGACTGATCAGGAATGACGACAGGATCGTTTTCAGGTTTCGACGTTTTATCTTCTATAGAACGTGCGGCTTTGTTGCTAGTTTGTTTGTTGTGTTCGTCATAAAATTCTTGCCATACTTGATGCTTGTCGGCGTCCGATAGGGATCCGTAATATCGGTGCCAAGATGTTTGAATGTCAGCCAGCGATCTGCCAGAAGTCGATAACTGTCGCATGTACAATTGATGCTTCGATAACGTTGCGTTTGGTTCGAGGGCTTCCTCTATCTCATCGATAGCATCAGGCTCAGTACCGTACAAATTATCAATTTTTTTACGAATCAAATCGGCCGCTGGATTTTTCCCAGAGTGAGGCGAGGATTTGTGCTTTGTATCGTTATCAGAATCGGTCATGGTTACTGGAGGTAGTATACAGGATTTTGACTCTAGCGTGATGAGTGTAGCGGGTCCAATTGTGCACCATACGTCCCGAAATAGAAATATGATACAATTACCCCTGTCGTGAGTGATATATATCTATCACTTCGTACTTTTTAAGTAGCTGAAGCCGCAGTGGTGGAATTGGTAGACACGCCGGACTCAAAATCCTGTGAGGGCAACCTCGTGACGGTTCAAGTCCGTCCTGCGGCACCAGCTGTTTAAAAATTAATCTTCATTCCGCTTACGCGAACGTAGTATCATGTATATATGATATCGTTTGGAAAAAATTCAAAGCAAAAAATTGGCAACGTCAGCATTCTATCTGAAGCACCGAAAATGACCAAGAAACCTGGTAGCGAATTCTATAACGTACAGCACGAGATCGAAGACCCCACTCCCCCTCCCAAGCTTGATAAATCGAAGTTCATCGTTCCGCTGTTGTATTTTGCGGGCGGTACCATAATTATTATTGGAGGTACTTTTGAACAATCCCTTACAACATATTTCACGGTACTGGGCTTAGCTGCCATATGTGCTGGAATCGTTCGCTTTAGTCTCGCCCTGCTCTACTGGCTTTCGGTCCGCGAAAAATACATTCGCCATAAGTAATACAGTCTATTCTTCGGGTTTTGTGAACACGCTCATGGTGAGTGCTTCAAAAGGTTTGGAATCATTTTGACACCACCAGGTGCTGGCGTGAGCTGCAGTGGCGACGCGCCATGAATCTTCAAGATCTTGCGGTGAATGGGTTGAGCTGACTCGTCCATTTAGTGCCACAAAAATGGTATCGAGATGACGCACGACGATCCCGCAACGGAATTCTTGGGTAAATGCATGAAGCCAGTCAACCATATGAAGCATATCCATCTTGAAGGTAATTGCCTGCGTGAAATGTGCTTCTGTCACCAGTCTTTGTAGTTGTGCAACCGTGAGTACCAACACAGTATTCTCTCTATTGAGAATTGCAGTCGGTGCAGCATAGAAATAATCGACTGCATCTTTAGTGATGACGAGTTTACGGGTGTATTTTTTGGTAAATGATTCCATGGCAATCGCCGTCTCGCTGTTGCGACCTAAATCACCTGCGAGAAGCACAACGTCTGCCCACACTGCATGATCAAGCATTTCTGCCAGTGCCTTGCTGGCAAAACTACCACTCGGCGTACTGGGGGCATATTCGAGTTCTAAACTTGCACCATGAAAATGAAGCAGTTGCCGACGGATATGGTCTGGCAAGAGGACTCTTGTGGTGCCTATGCCGGCTTGCTCGGCTTCGGTATAGGCAGTAGCTGGTGCCGAGAATCCATGGGCGTTACCGCCAATGATCAGCAGTTTCCCAGCCTGCATTTTGTTCTCCGGCCGACTCCACAGTAGATCCGGGAATAGCGGTTCGGTCGTTTGTTTTTGCCAGTAGTCGTTCATCTCATGCGTCTATTTCTACGCTTACCGGGCAATGGTCGGAGCCTAATACATCGGGATGGATGGTGGCAGATATGATTGAGTCTTTGAGCGATTTCGATGCCAACCAGTAGTCTATACGCCAGCCAACATTACGAGCTCGTGCGTTGGCCCAATGCGTCCACCAGCTGTATGCATCTTTCTGGTCGGGGTGCAGTGTGCGGAATGTATCGATGAGGCCGGCGTCGACAAAATTCTGGAAACCTTCTCGCTCCTCAACGGTGTACCCGTGCTTGCCGACATTTGACTTTGGATTGGCGAGATCGAGTTCGCCGTGCGCGACGTTTAGATCGCCACTAAACAATACTGGTTTTAATGCTTCAAGCTGTTTTATATAAGCCAAAAAAGCGGGGTCCCAATATTTGTGCCGGAGCTCGAGACGGCTGAGATCTCCCTTACTGTTGGGGGTATAAACGGTGACTACCCAGAATGATTCAAATTCTGCGGCCATCACCCTGCCCTCGTCGTTTGGATTACCATAGGTATCACCACCGGTGACGCTATATTGCTTGATAATATCTTCCGGGAATCCGTTGACGACTTTAAGCGGTTTTACTTTGCTGAATATAGCAGTGCCGGAATAGCCTTTTTTGACGGCGCTATTCCAATATTCATGATAGTCTGGCAGATCTATTTCCACTTGGTCACGCTGGGCTTTGGTTTCTTGCAAGCAAATAATATCCGGGTCATGCTCGCCTAGGAACTTTTGAAATGCCCCTTTGTTGAGTACTGCCCGTATGCCATTGACGTTCCAAGAATATAGTTTCATATACTTCAAGTATAGCTTGCTAACCCCTTGTCTGCTAGACTAGTATCCAATGAGCAAAAAATACAGTCGAATCCTTCTCAAACTATCTGGTGAACAGTTGTCTGGGAAATTTGATAATGGTATCGATCCTGAGCTTGTTGGATGGATTGCTGGCGAAGTTAAGAAAGTAGTAGATACAGGTCGCCAGGTCGTCATTATGGTAGGTGGTGGCAATATTGTGCGAGGCGCGCAGATTGCCGGGCATGGAATTCAGCGTGTTACTGGTGACCACATGGGAATGCTTGCAACGATGATTAATGCTCTCGCTTTAACGGATATCTTTGAAGCAAATGAAGTTGAAACAAGATGTCTAAGTAATATATTTGCCGAACAGGTAGCCGAACCATTCGTCTTCCGCCTCGCAAATAAGCATCTTCAGAAAAACAGAGTAGTAATTGTTGCCGGTGGAAGTGGACGACCGTATGTCACTACAGATACAGCAGCGGTGGTTTTAGCGCTTGAGCTGGACTGTAATGTAGTGCTCAAAGCCACCAAAGTAGATGGCGTATACACTAAAGACCCTGCAAAGCATGATGATGCCGAACGCCTGGAACACATGAGTTTCCAAGAAGCAGTAGAAAATAAGCACATTTCTGTCATGGACAAGGCGGCTCTTGGGCTTGCGATGGAGCACACAATGCCAATCACGGTTTTTGATGCCATGGTAGAAGACAACTTACTCCGCGTCGCCAATGGCGAACAAGTCGGCACGCTGATCGCATGATAGAGCGTCTAAAGCATAGCAAGGGCTATATCTAATCTGCGGGAGTATGTCGATAGACTACGTTATATGGCTAATACTCTCGAACTCATTCTCCAAAAATCGGCCATTGCCGTGATTCCTACTGATACAATTTATGGCATCGTGGCTCGAGCTGAAGATCAAAATGCAGTAGAAAGAGTATATTCAGTCCGGCAGCGGAATCCATCTAAGCCATGTATTATTCTTATTAGTTCAATATCTGACATCAAGAAATTTGGGATTGAAGTAACGCAATTTGAATCAACACTTGCGTCGTATTGGCCAGGACCTGTGAGCATTGTTGTGCCGTGCCCTGCCTCCGAGTTCGACTATCTCCATCGTGGCACGAATAGTCTCTGTTTTCGTATGCCGGACGTAGAGTGGCTCAGAGAATTAATTGGCAAAACAGGACCTTTGATCGCACCAAGTGCTAATATCGAGGGTAATACACCCGCCCGGAACGTTGCTGAAGCACGAGAACAGTTTGGGGACGACGTTGATTTTTATATGGATGGCGGCGATGTAGATGGCAAGCCGTCCAAAGTGATTAGTCTACAGAACGATACAGTGACGGTGTTGAGGGATTAGATTTTTCGTGTGATAACGGGTTCAAATCTTTCTCTAAATAATGTGGGGTCCCCAAAAATCGTAAGATTTTTAGGGGAAAAGGAGTAATAATGAGAAACCCTGCGAAATTTTAGCTACTTGATCGCTAAAATTTATGCAGGGTAGTAATTAATTGCGACGTGGCGGAGGGAGAGGGATAACCGCACGACTACAATCATGCTCGAAGTAAACTTCTGCGCGTGATTTTGTCGACGAACCCGGTTTCAAATCTTTCTCTAAAGAGAAACAGCCACGCCCTTTCAGGACGTGACTGCCTCTCCTTGGCGGAGGGAGAGGGATTTGAACCCTCGATACCCTTGCGGATATACCACCTTTCCAAGATGGCGCACTAGGCCACTATGCGACCCCTCCAATGATGCAATAACCTGTTAAGTATAGCGAATTATAGCGTTTTGTGCCCTATTTTACGCTAGGGACTTTTTTACTACATTACTTTCTTGCGAGTAAGGCGAATTCAAGCGTAAGATAGAAGCAAGTATCACCAATACTAAATGTAACGATAGCCTCACACATGCCACTCATATCTATAAAAGACGTCAGTAAACTGTACGGCTTCGGCGACGCCACTACCGTAGCGCTCGACGAGGTCAATTTAGACGTTGAAGCCGGAGAGTTTGTTGCTATAATGGGTCCCAGTGGCTCTGGCAAATCTACGCTCATGAACATTATCGGACTACTCGACAGGCCGACCCATGGTACATATTCTCTCAGCAATCGTTCGGTAGAAAAACTTCGCCCGAACCAACGCGCCAAAATGCGACGCGACAAAATTGGTTATGTCTTTCAATCCTTCAACTTGCTTCCTAAACTGACCGTTATCGATAACGTCTCCCTTCCCCTTTTATATAAAGGTATGTCTACGACAAAAAGGCTTCGTCGAGCTGCTGACGTCCTTGACCGCGTGGGTTTGGCCGACAGGCAATACTTCATGCCCAAAGCCCTTAGTGGTGGTCAGATTCAGCGCGTAGCTATCGCTCGAGCGTTGGTGTGTGACCCTCAAATTATTATTGCCGATGAACCGACCGGTAACCTTGACAGTACGGCGAGCCTGATAATCATGGAGTTACTGAGTGAATTGCACCGCACCGGCAATACCATCCTGATGGTTACCCATAACCCCGAACTCACGCGCTATGCCGACCGCGTGGTATATATGCACGACGGCAGTATTGTTCATGACCAACGGACCCCGCTCGGTGAAGTCCCTGCGCTGGCCAAAAAAGCGATGTACTTATTCCCTCGTAAATCCGAAGAGGATGATCTGATTGGCGTCTCAACAATGATGAATTTTAGACCTGAAGAAACAGAGACCAAACCTAAAAAGCGACGAGCCACCAAATCTGCTAAAAAATCTCGATCTACCACTAGAAAAAAGAAGGTCCCTCGTGCATAGCGGCAACTTCAAACTGGCATTTAAAACACTTCGATCTTCGAAGTGGCAAAGCGCGCTTACGATGTTTGGTATTATTGTCGGGATTGTATCGGTGATCACGACGGTCAGTTTGGGCCAAGGGATTAAACGGCAAGTACTCGG
>JAPLYT010000012.1:0-37552 GCA_026395435.1 Candidatus Saccharimonadota bacterium | reverse complement strand
CGGTGAGATAACCCATTTAGGGAGCGACCTCATTACCGTTCGTGCCGGTCGAGGGGTGGTCCGTGACAACGACGGTAGAATCACTAAGATTAACCCAGAATATATGTACGGATTTGGGTCCGGCAGCCTGAGCGACCAAGATGTTGCTATTATCCAAGGCTCGAAATTTATCAAAGAATCATCGCCGATCCGCATGTATTCGGGCAGCGCCAAAGTAGAAAATCGTGAATATCAAGACGGCTTTATCCTCGGATCAAGCCCCGCCCTCCCGAGCTTACTGCAGCAGAAAGTTGAATTCGGAAATTACTTTACTGACGGTGAAGATAATCGACTCGTTGCGGTTATCGGTAAGCGGGTTGCAGAACAATTATTCCAAGAGAATATTCCAGTCGGGCAATCATTTTCTCTTCGCGGTCAGGATTTCATCGTGCGTGGAGTATTCGAAGAATTCAAACCAGGGTCACTCGGCCAAGGTATTGATCTCAACAAAGCAATATTCGTGCCGAATTCAAGCATTAAAGAAGTAGTTGGCAATGCAGCTCCCGTGGTCCGAGTACTCGCTCGACCAAAAACCCCAAGCGTATCGAACGAAGCAGCGGTATCGATTAGCAAAGAACTTCGCGATTCCCACGGCGGTCAAAATGACGTAACCGTGTTGCGCCAAAGCGAGAACCTTGAAGTAACCGGTGGAATACTTGATATTCTTACTGGCTTTATCGCTGCTATTGCGGGTATTTCCCTGCTCGTCGGTGGGATCGGGATCATGAATATCATGCTTGTGTCGGTAAGTGAACGAACCTATGAAATTGGGATTCGAAAAGCAGTCGGCGCCACCAATCGACAAATTCGAAATCAGTTTATGGCCGAGGCCATCATGCTCAGCGCAGTCGGTGGGATCTTGGGAATCGCTATCTCCTTCGCCCTGAACTTTGTTATACGAGTGACCACCAACCTAACTCCATATATCACTTGGCCTGTAGTGGCGATCGCGTTTGGTGTTGCGTTTGGCGTGGGTGTTGTATTCGGAACTATCCCAGCCGTCAAAGCCGCCCGCAAGGATCCCATAGACGCATTAAGGGGCGGTAAATAAAACAGCAATAAGTTTTAGGCGAGGATGAGGGTGGCGAGGCCGAGAAATGCCATAAAGCCGAGGATGTCGGTGGCTGTGGTGATGAAGATGGTGGCGGATGTCGCCGGGTCTTTGCCAAGCTTTTTCATGATGAGTGGGACCATGGTTCCGAAGAGACCTGCTACTAGTAGGTTGATGATCATGGCAAATCCAAGGACGATGGCAATCTTGACGTCATGATTGACGAAGATGACAACAGCAGCCACGATTATTCCATTGATTAGTCCGTTCACCAGGCTGGCGCCGAGTTCGTTCTTGAGTGTCCCCCAAGCATTCTTGAGCTCAATTTGGCGCAGCGATATACCACGAACTTGAACCGCCAGAGTTTGGGTAGCGGCGTTTCCACCCATCCCGGCTACAATTGGCATGTATACGGCCAACAGAACGTATTTACTAATCGTTTTATCAAATAAACTGACGGTGAATGAAGCCAAGAACGCAGTACCAAGGTTGATGATCAGCCAACGGTAACGGTTTTTAACCTTGCTCTTTGCAGAGTCGGTGACGCTTTCTTCTTGGCGGATACCAGCGAAGTTATACAGTGACGAGGCTTGGTCTGATTGAATGATCTGCAGAATATCATCTGAATAAATGATACCGACTACTTCGCCAGAATCATTCAGCACGGCCACTTTACTATGCGGGTGGCGCTGAAACAAATCGATAACCTCACGATGGCGGGCTGCATAGGAAATGCTTGGCAATCGCTTAACGAATTTTCCGATAAGTTCACTTTTGGCAGCCAGCCCAAGTGCGTGCCCTGGCAAGAATCCAGACAGTCTATTGTCTGTAAGCACCAAGATGACCGGTGGTCGCCCCGTTCGTTTTTCATGGTTCATGAATTTTTTGGCGACAGATTCAATGTTGTCAGATACGTCTGCTTGGATGTAGTCGAGGGTCATCAGACCGGCCGCAGTATCAGGGTCGAACGCAAGCAGCGTTGACAGCGAGTCTTTGAGTTCTTGGCTGAGCAATGCCAAGACTTTTTCACGTTTATTTTTGGTGATCGACTGCAACATGTCGGTTGCTTCATCCGGGTCGAGCGATTGCAGTATGGTGACTAATTCTTCTTCTGGCGATTTCATCAGGAGCTCACGGCGGACGCTCTTGGTGACGGAACGGAGCATGTCCACTCGCTTGTCGGCGTCTAAGCTTAGGAACAATGAGGTTCGATTGTCTTTGCGGAATAAGACGTCGGCGAGGGCTACGGGATTTAGGTTGAGCGTGGGGAGTTGTTTTCTGAATTTCATCGAGTAGTTACCTAATTTTAACTTTGCTTAAGTTACTGTTTTCTGAGTATAGTGTACTACGAATGGATGTTATATATATTGTATTTTTTGTCGGGTCACTTGGCTTCATGATCGCCAGTATTTCGGGCGCCCCGTGGGTCCCTGCCCGCTCTTTTGACATTGCTGACATCCTTGATGATGCCAAACTATCCAAAGGTGACGTGTTCTTGGAGCTGGGCTGCGGCGATGGCCGACTTGTCCGGGCTGCCGCCAAGCGTGGTGCAATTGCGACTGGTTATGAGCTTAATCCTGTCATTTGGTTCATAGCATGGCTGTTGAGCATCCGTACGACGAACGCGCATATAAAACTGGCGAATCTTTGGAAGATCGATCTATCTAAGGCCGATGTAGTGTTGGCCTTTTTGGTGCCGCGGACAATGCGGCGCCTCGAAATTAAGGTCGAAAAAGAAATGAAAAAAGGCTCAACGCTTATTTCCTATATCTTCCCTCTCCCGTTTAGTAAAAATGGCAAAAAACACAAAAGCTGGCATGTCTATCAGTTTTAAAACTAAAATAGCGCTTTGAAGAACGTCACAACGATGTGGGCGGCTGCCGCTATGATGCCAATGCCAATCGAACCTACGATAAAGCCAAGTCCAAACAATACACTATCCTCTACTATGATTGAAAGCGCGATAATGACTGCTCCCATAGCCGGTACGGTATCGAGCCCCGAGAATGGCGGTGAGATAAAGCAAACTATGGCCAATATCAATACACAAATTCCAGCAAACGATTTAAAGATTTGATTATGGAAGACTGCTTTGTTGCGGGGGCGTGATATTTTTTCGAGTGTCTTAATGCGGCGAATCATAAACGGCAGTGCTTTTTTGAGAAAACCTGTTCCGAGCGGTCTAATTAGAATCGATTTTGGTAACCAAAAAGTTTTTCGCCCAAATATCATTTGAAGCGAGACGATCCAAACTGCTGGAAGTAATACAAAATGCGTAATACCTCCTGTTGGGATAGGAAGCGAAGGCACAAACATAAAGACTAGAAAAAGAATCGCAAAACTTTTGCTACCAAAAAATTTAAGCAAATCACCAATATTTTTCTTTTGGTTTGCATTGAGCCACAACTCAAATTTGTCGCTAAAGTGTTGCCGAGTCATGTATTAAGTTTAACAGGTTCGGTGGTGGTGCATGCTAAAACCACGTATACTTGAGTGAGTAGATACGAAAAGCATAAGGAAACAAACATGACACGAATTTTTTATAGCTCTGCCAAAGCACCAAAACTCCAAGAGATCCCTACTCTAGTGGATGGTGCTTGGCTCCATATGGAAGCACCAACTGAAGCTGAACTCGAACTACTCGCTGAACAACAAGGGCTAGATATTGACCTGCTGATGGACGGTGTCGATCCAAATGAATCTCCGCGTATCGAACGCGACGGCGACGCAGTCTATATATTCACTCGTTTCTGCCTGCCCGAGGCTGAAAAAATGACCACCGCTCCCCTGCTTATCATGTATGGCAAAGGCATCATCCTGACTATTTGTCAGGCACCGTTCACGAATCTCGAGCAAGTAATTAGTGGTCCTGACGAAATTATCACAAGCAAGCGTGCACAATTGGTTCTGGAGATTCTGAACGCCGTAAACAGTGGCTATAAGCGACGTATCAACAGTGTGAGTCGACGTATTTGGCAAACGCGTGCACAGCTCGACAAAGCGCAGATCGCCAACGAAGATTTCATCGCTTTCATCGATATCGAAGAAGACCTTAATGACTTCTTGCTGGTGCTTGAACCAATGGCTGCCGTGCTCAACTCACTGATGAATGGTCGTTTTATGCGATTATATGAAGAAGATAAAGACCTCATCGAAGATCTCTCCCTTGGAAACAAAGAGCTCACTCAACTTGCCCAATCGCGCTTGTCTACCCTTCGCAACATTCGCGAAGCCTATAGCACCATTACCGCCAACAACCTCAATAAAGTCTTCAAATTGATGACCAGCATCACCATCTTGATGGGTATTTTCACCCTTATTACTGGTGTTTACAGTATGAACATCAACTTGCCAGCCGCTCATAACCCAAATGCCTTTTGGATCATCCTCGGCATCACTACCGTATTTATCGGTTTCGCCGCAAACTTTTTCAAGCGCAACCGTTGGTTCTAGCTAGGTCGCGGTGCAAAGAATCGGCTCAAGTCAAACTTCCGAATAGATTCTATAGATCGTGGTTTATCTAGAGGGAGTAAAGCTTCTACAGCTAGTGCTTCAGATGGAATATCCTGGGGTATATAGATTCCTTCAAATGGACCACGAATGAATGCTCCAAATCCAAAGGATAGAGCTTCTTTGCCGGCGTCCCTAAAATTTTCTACGAGCTCAGTCGGTAGTCTGTTATTGATTACTTCGGGCACAAACGGATCTACGCGAAGTACCGTAATACTCACATGTTCACCGAATAGTGTTTGTGTCAATCGCTCGGCTATATCGTTAGCGCGAGATCGATCGGTATCGGAAAATCTGTCTTGTCTAGAAACATATGACATTTCTTGGGCGAGTATGTGCGCCCGTTCGGGGATACCATAGCCTTCGTTGTATCCGTTTCCGTATTTTTCACGAGGATATAGGAAGATGCCTCTCGTTCGACCTTGAGGAGTACCCATGACATAACGTTCAAACTGTCTTTTTGTTCCTTCATCAACACCAGCTTGGTCCTGAAAAAGTTGCTGCGCGAATTCAGCATCTTGTTCATCAATTGGTTCAGCGCTTGTTCGTAAACCATCCGATAATATGGAATCTACATTATCGCTTGAGGTATTGTGAAGCACGTCGAGAGCGCCGTACGTATCTAAAAAATCATCACCAAAATCAGCAAAGAACTCAACTATTTCTGGGTTGATTCGGTCGCGGTATTTTTCGAAATTAGCGGTAATTTCACTCATAATATACATATAATACTACAAATATTATAAAAAGTCAATACTTAATACAATTACCGACTATTATCTCTCAGGTATAATTCAGTATTTATCGTTATAATATCACCCATGAAGATTCTCTTAGTCGAAGATGAAGCAAAGCTCGGACGAGCAATCAAGCGCGGGCTTGAGCAAGATGGCTACGCCGTTGACCTGCTGGCTACTGCAGAAGATGGCTTGGCGTATGCCGAAACCGAAACTTATGACGTGATCTTACTCGACCGGATGCTTCCTGGTGGCGCCGATGGACTTGATATTTGTAAAGCCCTTCGCAAAAAAGGAAATACTACTCCCACGCTGATGCTGACGGCTCGCGGTGAGATCGAAGACAGAGTCGACGGGCTCGATAGTGGCGCCGACGATTATTTAGTCAAGCCATTTAACTTTGAAGAACTACTCGCCCGCGTTCGTGCTTTGGCGCGGCGGCCCCCTGAGGCCGTACCTCTTGTGGTTGTAGCTGGTCCAATTCGTATCGATACTGCACTGAAACGCGTGAGCGTTCGGGGTAAAGAAGTGCGTTTAAGTAAAAAGGAATACGCATTACTCGAATATTTGGCGCATCACCCAAAGCAAATTAGCAGCAAAGATCATCTCATCGAACACGTCTGGAATTTTGAAGCTGATGTTTTGCCCAATACTGTCGAAGTATTTATCCGTGGCATCCGAACCAAAATAGACGACCCCAAAAAAGATTCACTGATAGAGACGGTTCGTGGCTTTGGCTATCGTCTGCGGGTAGGCGCGTAACCATGTTCCGATCCGCCGTACTCAAACTGACCGCCTGGTACGTGGGCGCGCTCTTTCTTGTGTGTCTAGTATTTAGCTTTCCACTGTATAACATTGCCAGCATGCGACTTCGCCGGGGCGCCGAGCGACAAACAGAAGTGGTCCGCAAACTCCCCGAGCGATTTATACCCAACTCAATTGTCCCGATGCTGGAGCGGCAAAGAGAGCGCCAACTTGACGATGACAGGCATGATTTGATCAACAATATTGTTTTGATTAATCTCGTAATCATTAGTGCCGGCGCCATCGCCAGCTACTTATTTGCTCGACGTACTTTGCGTCCTATCGAACAAGCTCACGCTGCTCAGGTGAAATTTACTGCTAACGCCAGCCATGAACTTCGCACCCCACTGGCAGTCATGCAAACGGAGATCGATGTGGCTTTGCGTGACAAAAAGATGTCCATTGCCGATGCCCGTGAGATTTTGGCTAGCAACCTCGAGGAAGTCGAACGCTTGCGCACGCTCAGTGATCGCCTGCTGAGTCTTACACGATCGAGCGATGAACTGAAACGAAAATCCATTAAATTCGATGCCGTAGTCCAAGCTGAACTCAAGCAACTCACTAAACGATATAAGCAACCTATAACTAGCGACATTGCCAAAGATGTCATGGTCTCGGGTGACGCCGCCCTGCTCCGTCAGGTGCTGAATATTATTGTCGATAATGCCTTCGCTTACTCGGGAGTGGATGTCTCTGCAGTCAACGTGGTGCTTAAGCAATCTGAAGATGAAGTCTTGCTCACCATTTCCGACAAAGGCGTTGGTATCCAGCCGCGTGATCTCGATAGAATCTTCGAACGATTCTACCGCGGCGCAGAATCAGAATCAGCAAAACCTGAGGGCCATGGCCTCGGCTTGTCGCTCGCTCGTGACATCATCGAACGCCACGACGGCACCATTACCGTACTCAGCAAACCAGGCAAAGGCTCATCCTTTACGATTTCCTTGCCTCTCATTTCACAAGCTTAGTCTTAGCTATTGCGAGCATTGTGCTCAAGCATTGAGATGGCATCTTTGAGTGACCCGGCTGGCGTGATGAGTCCATCGTTGATGAACAAAATCTGATCGGCACTTTCGATAGTGTTGAGTCGGTGAGCGATGACAACAATGGTGGTTGCTTTTGGCAGGCTTCCTAGAATATCATCGAGTAGTTTTTCGGTAATGGTATCGATGTTGGCTGTTGCCTCGTCAAGAATGATTAGTTCTGGATGGCGCAAGACGGCACGAATAAATGCGATAAGCTGTTTTTGCCCGAGACTAATGCTACTTGCAGAAGCTGACACTTTTGTGTCAAGCCCTTGGTCGAATCGTTCGAGTAATGTCGACAGCCCTTCTTCTTCGAGCACCGCTGCTAGGTCTTTACTTTTAATCTTTTGGTACTTTTCGTTTCCGTAGACGATATTGTCACGAACGGTTCCTGAAAATAAGAACGGATCTTGGAGGATGAAGCCGATCTTTGATGCGAGTTCATCTGGCGTGAATGACCGTATATCCTTGCCATGCAAGAGTACCTTCCCGGTTGTTGGATCATAGAGACGAGCCATCAACGAGGCTGTGGTCGACTTGCCTCCTCCCGTTGGCCCGACGAGCGCATAGATTTTACTTTGCTCAAGCTCAAAGGACACATCTTTGAGAATATTCTTGCCGGTTTCGTAGCTAAAGTTTACATTGTGAAATGACATTAGTTTTGACTCATCACGCTCAGTTTTGTCTTCGATGATGACAAGGTTACTTTTCATTTCGAGGATCTGAGAAATTCGCTCCCAAGCAGCCAGGGCTGTCTGAAGGTCAGACCAAATGGATGCCATCTGGCGAAGCGGATCGTAAAAACGACTGACATACGCGAGGTAGCTGATCATAATTCCGATGGTCAATTCGCCCCGAGAAATTAGCGTCAAACCATAGGTGATAACGATTAACGTTCCGAGATTCGAGACAAAGCCGAATATTGGCACATAGGTATTGTTGGCAATCCCGGCCCAAATGGCAGCGGAATAGTTTTTCTCGTTTACTTCGATGAATCGTTCTCTGAAATAATTGCGGCGGTTGAAGGCCACGATCACTCTAAAGTTCTCGAGGCTTTCTTGGATCTCTCCACTGAGCGCCCCGAGTGTTTGCAGGCTGTGTTTGTTTTTGCGCTTGATCCACGCCGACGTCAGTCGAGTCAAAACCAACAGTCCGAGCGCTGGCAAGAGTGCACCAATTCCAAGCCGGTGGTTCACTACCAGCATAGCTATTCCAGCTCCAATAATGATAAATATGTTTCCTACAAACTGGACGAGCGAACGAGAGAAGAATTGATTGAGTTTGTCGGTATCGTTATTGATACGAGAAATTAAGTCACCGGCTTTGTTTTGATTGAAAAATGCTACCGGTAGCCCCTGTATGCGATCGAATAACTTCCCGCGAAGGCGGAACAAGATTCGCTGCCCCACGCCACCCATGATCCTAGTTTGGATAAAACCAGATATGAGCATGCCGGCGTATATGGCCAGAAGTATGGCGGAATAGACAATCACTCCATGGTAGCGACGAGTGACGATGTAGTTGTCGACTGCGTGACCAACAAGGATCGGTGCCGCAATCGTTAACCCTGAATTTATAAGCACACTAACGAGTGCCGTGAGCAAACTGGTTTGCTCACCATCCACCAGTGGTGAAAGCTTTTTGATACCCTTCCATAACGATATCTTTTTCTCTCCAGCGGTCTCGGAGGTATTATTTAGTGCGTATTTCATATGCCTCCGTACTTCGCTGAGAATTACAAATTTGCATATATTCAGGCGAGCTTTTCAGTAGTTGCTTATGCGTGCCAGTACCCAGTAGTTCGCCCTCCATCAGCAGAATTATCTCATCGTATTCTTCGATGGCACCAATCTTTTGAGTAACCGATACCAGCGTAATGCCAGGATAATTCTTGGAAATATTGGCCAGAATCTTTGCTTCAGTCACGGCATCGACTCGTGCGGTGAAATCGTCGAGCAGTAAAATCTTGGGGTTGATTGCCAGCGCCCGTGCGAGCATTAAGCGCTGTTTCTGACCACCCGATAAGCTAGTACCGCGCTCAGAAATAATCGTTTCTAAGCCTTTTGGTAGGCTCTTCACTAAGTCGTCTAGCTCGGCTGTGGTGATCGCCCTATCCAGATCGTCACTTCGGGCAGTTGGGCTAAAGGCAATGTTTTCTCGGAGCGATAAGTTGAAAATGATGCTGTCTTGAAACACGATTCCCATTTGTTCGTGCAAAGAATCCGTGTCGAATTCAGCAAGTGGATGCCCGTCGATTTCCATACTACCTGAATCTGAATGTACCAGCCCGGACATTACGTAAAGCAATTGGCTTTTGCCTGCCGCGGTTGGGCCGATGATAGCCGTCCGGCTCCCTGCCTTGATGCTAAAGGAAATATTATCCAACACTTTTTTGCCCGAATACGACAGACTGATTTTTTTGGCTTGGATGTCACCATGAATCGGCTCAGCGTATGAACCACCTTCTTTCTCGTCTGGCGCGTTTAGGACTAATGCGATACGGCCATATGATGCATTCGCTTGCGCCACAATGTTCGACAAAAATCCAAGAATTAAAATCGGGAAAATCAAGATCGCCATGTAGCTACTAAACGCCGCGAAGTTCCCTAGGCTCAGGGTGTTGTTGATCACATAATGTCCGCCCAGCATCAAAATGATAAGTGTAGCGCCATTTGCCACGAACGTGATGAGCGGGATAAGCGCAGCAAATATTTTGACGATCCCGTAGCCAATATCTCGTGAGGCAGCATTGGCATCTTCGAACTTTTTAGCTTCATACGTTCGAGAGTTGATCACCCGCACCAGCGCTGCACCTAGGATGCTCTCGTTGATTACCCTATTCAGTCGGTCGATAACGGTTCGGCTTTTGACAAAAAGCAGTCGCACTTTTCGGAGCGTCAAAAAAAAGGTTACGCCAATGAGCGGCAAAATACCGAGCACGGCCAAGCCAAGCCGCCAGTCGATATTGATCAGCAAGGTTGCTCCACCGGTAATCAGTACGATCGATGAAATGATCGAAACGATTGCCTGGGCCACAAATAATTTCACGGCGTCCATGTCTGAGGTAAGGTTAGTCAGCAGTTTGGAAGGATCATTATTTTGGACGTACGAATACGACTGCTTGGAAATTTTGGAAGCTAGTTCATTACGGATATCTTTTGCAACCCGCTCAGATGCAAAGGTCTGCACGATGCTGAGTAGATACGTCAGGATAAAAATCGCCAAGCTTACGCCACCAAAAAGTCGAACTACGTCAGCCACTACAAAGGTGTGTTTGGCATAGGCGTCAATGGCATGAGATAAAATTTTGGGTATCCAGAGCGTCAAGCCGTTCGCCGATACAGAAAGTACCGTCAAGAGCGCTATCATTTTACGATACGGCTTCAGCGCGTTGAATACACTTGGTTGATCTTGTTTAATAATTCGCACCTTTTACAATTTTTCGAGGCCCGTTTATACGGGATTCTTGTATATAGTATACGCCTTGTTGGAGTTTTTACTGAGCTCAAACCTCCCCTATCGTGGGAGGGCTGATACTTTGAGTAAGGTCCAAGAGAAATTTTGCGAGTCGAATTCGAGTCGGTAGTTCTTGGTGCCGTCGCTCATGTCGAAGAGTTGTACCACGCTGTGGCCTTTTTGGAGGAGGTAGCGCATGCCAGTTTCCACAAAGGTGATTTCTTCTGAATCGATGGTGATCTGCTTTGGGAAGCTGCGTAGTTTGCCGCGGCCGCTGAAGGACATCGAGTTGACGACGACTTCTTTTTTGATAGATTGTTCACGGTTGATTGTGTCTTGATAATGAGTGATTGACATAAGTTTTGCTCCAGGGTTTTTATAAATAATAAGAGATACTCGCATTGCAACAGATGCTACAGGAGTCGAACGGATAAATTTTTGGAGCTGTCAGAGCTAATAGTTCGCAACCGTTCGAGTGCTAATATTGTGGCTCATGAGCATAAATTGTGGTTTACAGTGACGCTTCGTCGCAGGCGACTAGTGTGTATGATCCCCGAGATTTTTACGACCCTTTTCGGGAAGTAGGTTTCAGCCTATGAGTAGGAAGTTTAGGAGGCCACAAAGTCGCCCACCAATCAGCACCCATATTGCTACCCTCAACTATACGCCTTATGTTTAACCCAATTCAAGGATAGTTTTTACAACCATTTCACGCTATTTATAACTTGAGGTTTCTCCTCTAACAGATGAAGAAAATGTGATTGAGGAGAAACGACTATTCGTCGATGTGGATTGGGTGTTCTTTGACTTTCTTAGGCCACTGGAGTGACACAAAAATGCTACCAAATAAGAATACTGCCAAGACGAGTAAGCTGATAGACACTGGCACATGGAGGCCGAGCGGCGCGGCGATCATTTTGAAACTGATCCAGGCCAAGATGCCCGATAGTGCCCATGCCAAAGCCCAGAATTTGTTAGCAACTGATTGGTAGACAAAGAACAATGCCCGGAGCCCAAGGATTGCAAAGACGTTACTAGCATAGGCTACAAACCGGTCTGGGCTAACGGCCAAGACGGCTGGGACACTGTCGACCGCAAAGATCACATCAGTTAGTTCAATCAGAATGATGACGGCCGCCATGAGCGTCAGCATCCGTTTGCCATCGATCTTGACCGTCAGTTTGTGGCCGACAAATTCATGATGCACGGGCAAGATCCGAGTGAGAGCTTTCCAGAGAGTTTTATCGGTAATCTCAATATCTTCTTCCAGCTCATCCCCGCCCCGCGCTTCCTGGAAGGCTTTCCAGGCAGCCCGCATTAGGATCAATCCAAAGATGATGCTCACCCATTCAAATCGCTTGAGAAGCTCGAGCCCAGCAAGGATGAAAACCAAACGAAAGATAATCGCCCCGGCAATTCCGTAGTTGAGCATTCTGCGCTCTAGGCTACGACTGACTTTGAAGCTACTGAATATCAAGCCCATTACAAAGAGGTTGTCGAGGCTTAGGGCCTTCTCTATGGCCCAGGCGGCCAGGTATTCACCCGATGCCTGACGGCCGATGAAGAAATAAATCGGAATCGAGAACAGCAACGCTGCAGAGATGTAAATAACCGACCAGCGGACTGCTTCGTTGAACTTGATCTCGTGATCGCGCTTGGTGTGACGGGCTTCGATGACGGCGTAAACGATGAGAGCTAAAACCACTAATCCGTACATGAACCATGGCACGTGATAGCTATGAACGGCTGCTGCCTCGAGCGAACTAAAGAGTGAAATCATATTAATCTAGTGTAACGCAGGAACGCCAGGGGTACAAAATAAAATATTTGACAAATAATTATTACGCTTGTATGCTTTCAAACATGATTAATCTAAACGTAGCCCAATCATATCTAGTCCCCTATTATTTGGCGGACTAATTACCTATGTTTTAAAACACAATCAAATCGAACACACCAAACCGCCACACAGGCGGTTTTTTTAATACCATTTTGGGAGAATACAATGAATAACATAAAAACTTTTGGTGTAATTGGCGGAGGTGAATTCGGTAATGTGGTGGCCATGCAC
The DNA here is from genome assembly GCA_026395435.1 of Candidatus Saccharimonadota bacterium. Lineage (GTDB taxonomy): Bacteria > Patescibacteriota > Saccharimonadia > Saccharimonadales > AWTP1-31 > JAPLYT01. The sequence continues at coordinate 24,859 of JAPLYT010000012.1, read as the reverse complement.
CTGGCACCTGCGGGCAGCGAAGTATTGGGGTTTGATGTAAACCCCAATGCCACCTTCCCTGAATCGGTCCGCCGGGTGGGGCTCGAGGCTGTCACCCAAGCGGACGTAGTCGTGCTTGCCGTCCCCTTCCCGTCATTCGAAGCGTTAGTGCCCGAAGTAGTCGCGTTGACACCCAAAGACACCCTAATCGTCGACATCTGTTCAGTCAAGGTCCGCCCGACAGAACTATTCCAGGAGCATGGACTCCTGGATAGACTGTCGGTCCTGATGGCGCATCCGATGTTTGGGCCACAATCGATTGAGACGGGTGTGGCTGGCAAGTCTATTGTGGTGACTGAACAAAAAGGCCCAACCAGCAAACTGCTCCTCGAAGATTGGCAAAGCAAAGGGCTCAACATCATGCACATGACCGCCGACGCCCACGACCAAGAAATGGCCCGGGTTCATGCCCTGACCTTCTTCATTGGACGAGCTCTGCTGACCATGGATATTCAGCCATCTCTGCTGGTCACCGGATACTTCGACAAACTCATGGCGCTCGTCGAAACCGAGCGACACCACAGCCAAGAATTATTTGAAACCATCCAACGGCACAATCCATACGCTGCCGCCATGCGAGCAGAATTCTTGCAAACACTACATATGCTCGACGACAGCCTCAGCGAGTAATATTCCACTGCGGGAATAGTGCCTGTGGGTCTGGAAACCGCTGTTTGTTTGCTTCCAGATCAGCCAGGCTGGAATAGCCGATCGGCGACTCGCCTTCTGGCGGGAGTACGGTTAGTAATTGCAAATGCACATGCACGCTCCAACCACCGTTTTCTAAATTCTCGAATGTTCCCAGATGGGCAATGGTCTGCCTGGCCGAGACTCTGCCCACCGGCAGCCTCGTGCTATCTAGGTGCCCCATAAATATATAGGGCAGCGATGCATCGTCTGGCCGGATGATCACATAGTTGCCGTAGTTATTGAGCCCCGGCTCATACTCGCTGCGGACTATTTCTCCATCGCACGGTGCAAACACCGGCTCGAAATCTCGAGAGAATATATCCATGGCCAAATGGTATGTCCTGCCCTCCTCGGCCATATGGCTGCCGCGGAGGATGTCGCTTCTATCTTCGGCATATCTGCCAATTAAATATCTGCTTTCGATTCGATCAAAGACCTGCTCATTGAATGCTTGCCGGTGGAACGCGTCACGCGGATCATGACCGTTTTGTTCTTGTTCATCCATGTATCTTTGGATATCTTTATGGGCATCACCGGGTGTGATATCGCTAAAGTTCCAGATGAGTATTTCAGACCGGCTAAAGAGCTCCGGCATTATTTCTGTAGTTAGGGTTGTCATAGTTTTTCCTTATTTCAAATTTACGGTACATAAAAAACACCTCTCGGCCATAGCGAGAGGTGTGAATATATGCAGAAAAATACGCTATGGCCTAAGCTTTGAGCGCTTCTTTGAAAATCCTGCAGTTATATTCTGAAAAATCATAAGCTGTATTATACCATTGCAAACGTATGTATTTAAATACTTATTTGTGTCAGTATTTAATATGCACTAATTTATCCGTAACCAATTTATTTAGTAGGGCTATTAACTATGCCGAGATTAACAACTGGAAAAGTCTCATTTTTCGTTAAAATGGGAGCTCGTGATGTATAGAAAGTAACTTTCATGGATATAAGAAGATAGAGAATTCCGCTAATAAGAATAGGTACATAGGCAAATGATTCACTTTTAAATAAATGCCAAATTGATAGGCCTACCCAAAGAACTGAGGGTATGAAATTAAATACTACTTGCAGTATTCGAAAACTTTTATATCTAAAGTCATTTCCCTTAACTACACCCGTAGGAGTCCATTGCATAGATCGATTACTAATCGCATCCGAAATAGCGAAAAGATGAGCCCAGCCGTAGACTTGTCTTACTGACCATGATTCAAGTCCATAGATTGACTTATGCCATAAAGGAAAAATAATATATGCAAATAGTAACGAAGGAAGAACAAGAAAAGTATATTTTATTTCTATCTTTTCGGGCATAAAAGCTAGAAGAATTAGAGGAATGAAAGGTGTGATTATTGAAAGAATTGCTGTATTTATGTAATACAGAAAACCAGAAATGTAGGACAGGCGTGTGCGAACAGGCAGTTTTGTCTGCCAAAACTTACTAGATCTAAGCAGACTCATCGAGCCCATGCACCACCTATATTGCTGCTTAAAGAACGCTGGCATAGATTCAGGACATAATCCTTTAGCAAGAATAATTGGAATGTATTTTACATTCCAGCCGTGCATCTTTAGATTAAATCCTGTATGAACATCTTCCGAGTGTTCTATTAACGCCGTGCCACCAGTAGATTCCAGCGCTTTACGCCTGTAGAGCGCATTACTGCCCACGCAGATGGCAGCTTGATGATTTTGCCGGGATACTTGTGAAAATCTATAAAAAAGCTCTTGCACGGCTCCTGCACCTCTTTCAAGCCAATTCTGGCTAGGACTTACATCAAAGTATTGTGGACTTTGAACTATCCCAATATCAATTTGATTATACATATATGGCAAGAGCTCGTTTAAGAAATCTTTTCGCGGTCTAAAATCGGCATCAAATATGGCAATAAACTCTCCTTTGGAAATTTTATACCCGTGTCTAAGATTCCCAGCTTTTTTAAATTCACCACGGTTTGGTCTAACTACATAGTTAAAGCCGTATAAATTGGCAGCGCTTTTTATTTCTTCACTATTACTATCATCAAGGCAGTATACTTTTATATGCCCTTTATAATGGTGAATTAATTCAATAACTCCATTCCATGTATTTTTTAATACATGGATTTGTTCTCCTGCTATTGGTAAGAAAATATCAACATTAGGAGGATCAGGCGGCTTCCATTTACTAACTAGCAAATTGTGTTTATCAGTATCGAAATTGCGTGTAAACAGATTTACTGCAATTGAGACTATGTAGTATGAAATACTGAATATAAGTAAGATATACATTGGCCATAAGAGTGGATTCGCTTTTAAAAACCTAAACATACTGAAAGTCGCAGTTGAAAAACTAATAAATGAAAATATAAGAAGAATTAAATAATTTCTTTTACTGTACATATATTTTTCTAAATTAGACACTCTAGATGGTACTAAGTTATTTATTTCAGTTCTAAATTCAAAAATTCTGTATCGGCTATTTATTATCAAAATATTGGTCCTAATAACGTCGTACAGTTGTGTCGTTACCCTAATTATAGGTTCAGAAATAGGGACGAAGAACATAAGAAGGGTCGTACAAGTAGCCCAAAAAACCATGATAATTGATGACCTGCCGGTGATTAAACTTGTGAGTAAACTTAATAAACATATTAATCCAATCACTAGGTGAATATTAAACAGTTTCATAGTTCTCGATTTTGAAAGTTCTATATCCTGTCCTTCGCCTTTAGGCGTTACCTTATAGGTGAGTCGTTTGCCTCGAAGAACACTAAAAAATGCAAGAAAAAATATAGGCCAAGATGCGATACTAATAATTTTTCCTGCCCATAACATCCCGCTCTCTTCCTTTGGTCGCACGTTGAATCTTTGAATCCACAAGGCCATTAGTCCACAAGCTATAAGCGCAGGTAAATAAAATGAGAGGAACGGTGCAAGTGACATATCTGCAGCGTTTACTCCTAAAATAAAGTATATTCCTAGGCCTAATACCCCGAGGGACATAGCAAACCCTGAAAAGTAATGTTGTTGAAGAAAGAAATAATAAATCTTTTGTCTACGATCCATTTTCTTAAAAAGCCCAGGGCTATGATTAAAAAGAATATGAATACACCCGTAGGCCCATCTCATCTGCTGATTAAAATAAGCTTGCCATGAAGTTGGTCCTTCTCCTACTGCAAGGGCTTCTGGTACGTAAACACTCTTCCAACCCTTCGAGTGAAGCTTCATACCGGTTAACAGATCCTCGGTGATGTGAGCACTATAGTGATCAACATCCTTCAAAGCACCAACACGAATCACATGATTTGCTCCTATGAGCATATTCATATTCATCCCGTCGAAACCACGAAGAATGTTCCCATAAAAGTTATATGTCTGCTGAGCAGCGCCACGTGATATTAATGATTCATCAATATTCCCGTATATTTGAGGAGTTCCTACAAAGGCGACATTTGAATCTCTAAAATAACCCAGGGTTTTTATAAGGAAGTTTTTTTTAGGGATAAAATCAGTATCAATCTGAGCAACAAAGTCATACGAATCTCCAAAGCTGTCATACCATGCATTGTGGTTGCCGCCCTTAGTCTTTATCGCAAACTTTCCACCTTGAGTATTATAGTTTTCTTTACCAAATCTACTGAAATGTAATACCCCTAATTTCTCACACAATTTCTTTACTTCTGGGTCGTCGCCTTCATCAAGGAGCCAAGTATCATGTGCGTAATTTGCTCGAACCATTGCGGGAAGTGTTTTGTGGAGAAGCTCAATAGACTCCGATGCTGGGACGAAGTTAGTAATAAAAGCAACTTTATAACCTTTTTGAGGCTTTATGTAAGCTCTTTCTTTTATATTAGATGTAATGGCCCAAGAGAATACCTGCATTACAATCGGATGCCAAATTACATATGAGATACAAATAAATAGTAGTAAATCAAATAAGTGAAAGTATCCTGAGAAGTTCGCTGGTATATGAGATGGGTTGAACCACCAAATAGCAAATACTCCTATTAGCATTAGGGACAGAAATACTAGAATGCTAAATAAATTCTTTGACCTTTTGTTCATCTTTAATATTTTAACAACTAATTTGAATATAATACAAATGTTATAGCTTATATAAAGTATTAGTTGCTTAGAAATTCTTTAATATGCGACATTGGAGAAATGATAATGATTCATATTAATATTATTTGAAAAATGACCAGTATACCTAATTTTGTGTTCAGCTACTTATATAATATATTTTACTACATTTATCCCTGTTGAATATGATGAATACTTGTATTTAAAACATAAGCTTTAGCAACGCTTATTATTACTCATTGCACATAATTTGAGGTATCTCATATCACGCATTTTAGCGGTGTTCATGCTCTTTTCGTAAAAAGAATTATTACTAATTCACATAGAATATTTTTTATTATTAAATTCATCGATCATACTCTTTGACTTACTTGATGACACCTGATTTCTTAATGCATCGCATGCCTCAAAAGTTAATGCATTGCAATTAACTGACTACCCTGCATGGTCTATATGTGACTATTGATCATTTTTGAAATCTAATCCAAGTCACCAGTTGTTTTGAAGGAAAAGAAGCAAACTTAGATATCTCCGCTAATCATTCTCTTTCGTTGCGACAACCAAATCAGTTAGAATTATTGAACATTTTGTACATAAAGTCAGACAGGCCTTTGTCGACAGCGTGTATATAAGTTCCTTTGATACCGCGCGACAATAAAGTTTTATAGATATTTTTAATATATAGCTCAAGTTCTTCAAGAGATTCAAGTGTTCTCTTGCCGTTAATGTCCTTATATTTTTCTTTATCGATAATTATCTTCTTGGTATCTGGGTTGTACCCTACTTCTGGTCCGATAATCACTCCAACATAGTTCAGATCATAACCCTGAACTGTATGTATGCAGCCGACTTCATTAATTGCATTCTGTGAATTGACCCAATCAATGTTTTCGCTATTCCATTTTAGTTTCAGGCCGTCTAGTTCAATATCGTAATCTTGTGAATCTTTCTTCTTCGTTTCCCATGTCCATGCATATCCAGCAACGAGTCGTGCAAGCCCATGCTTTTTATCCATTGCCTTAACTTTTTCAATCATTGGTTTTAGATTTTCAAAATACTCAAGATCATAGGCTTTAAAGTCAGGCTTAACTCCAACGTTTGCCGCAAGCAACTGATCAATAAATTTCAGATAGTCATCACCTGCAGTAACTCTTAACTGACTTGTAAGGTTGTAATGAATTGCGGGCAGCTCGCTGAATTTTTCAGCCCTAACATCTCTTGGTGTAATTGACTGTCTGCTATCGTAGAGAAAAATCTGAGACTTTGATGACAATAGAATCCAGTCTAGTTGGGAACCGTTGTTGCCAAGATTATAATATTTGTTTGCTTGATCAAAAGGACCATAGCCACTAAGGTTTATTCTTCGACTTAATCTATGTGCTTCGTCGACGATAAGCACGTCATAAGTATTGCCTACGACTTCAGAAGGACCAATAACCATGCTTGAATTGAGACCCTTAACTTTACCGAAGACTTTCTTAAGTGTTTTTCGGAGTGAAGTCATTGGAATTACAAGAGAAATTTTTAGTGGTTCCTCGCTCTTTAAAGTTTCAAGCAAATATTTTGCTAGATATACACCAAGTATTGACTTACCTGTACCCGGTTCCCCATTTACGATGTAAGATCGGTCTAACCCTGTGTCTAGAGATTCTTTAATACTCGAAACAATAGAAATTTGCTCTTCAGTAAGCGATTTGTACGGCGAATATTTAAATAGATCGCTGTTTCGCAGCTGAATCAAGTCATGTACTGCAATGTTCTGTTTTTTTAACTCAATCCAAAGTTCTTCGAATTTGGTAAGATACTTTTCTCTATCGTAATAGTTATGATCTAATAATCCTGCATTACTATTTTGTAAAACATATTTTTCATCAGCCGCTATAAATTGAATGAGTTTAGATTCGATATCCAGTGTCGCAGATAGGTTATATTCCCTATCTGTAATAATGTGGGCTTTTTTAAGCCTACTTCTAGATGGATTTTTATTATGCTGTTTAAATCTGCTTGCAACGTTACCGGATTGACCAACATAAATCTCTTTACCATCTTCAAGTAGATAAACGGTCGGCCAGTTAAAGGTAAATTCAATTTTTCGAAGTAAGTTATATGATTCGGGTTCGTAACTAATTGTATGAATATGCGCCATTTAGAGTTGGGTATATTTCTTATTATTCCCTTTTGATTTTTCGACAGAATATTTGGCTTCGTTTTGCGCCATTTTATTATCAAAAGCCTTTGAAATATCTATATCTAAATCATGAGCCATGAGTAATACCCAGTAAAGAACATCTGCAAGCTCTCCTGATAAATCTTCTTTATTCTTTTCTAAGTGACTTTGAATCTCCTCAGGTGATTTGAACTGGAAATGTTCAATCACTTCAGCTGCTTCGAGAACTAATGAAATAGCCATATCTTTTGGATTATGAAATTGTTTCCAATCTCTTGCATCTCTAAAATCAACGATTCGTTTTTGGAGTGTAGTAATATCATTCATACGTACATTCTACTTTAGCTAATCTGTAAACACTAGTTGTAGGATATAAATAATAAAACTATAATCATAAAATGAATTTAAAAAATTATAAAGTTGATGAACTATGGCAGCTCTACTCTGATGTCTATAAGCAGTTACAAGAAGAAGGTGAGATTTCTAGCAAGAATGTCACTGGTGAAAGAGGTGAGAAATTAGCTGTTTCGACATACATAAAAACCCCAAATCTACCTCGTTTACTTTTAGCGCCTCCTAGTACTAAAAATATCGATGCTATAAGCGATAAAGGAGAAAGATACACTATAAAAACTATTACTTATCCAAATAAAACTACCGGAGTATTTCGTGGGCATGGAAAACCTGATAGCCCAAATTTGATAAAGAACTTTGAATATTTAATTATCGTTGTACTCGAAGATTATCTCCCTAAAAACATATATGAATTAACTTTCGATCAATTCAATGAGTTTAAAAAGTGGCATAGCACTATGGGTGCTTACAATATCTCATTAACGAGTGATGTCGTTAACGCTGCAAAAAAGATTCTCTAGTTAACTTGAAGGGACAAGGCAGATGTTCGGACCGCTCTTTGGCCAGGTGCCCTGTACTTCTATGAGGAAGTCGTCGGCATTTACTGATGATCAGACTTTATGTCATCAAGTTGTCGATACCCCAAGAGCTAAATAAGTCACTGACAGGTTTAGCGGATAATAATTCTAGCTATTTTAAATGTCCTATCTGCTTTTCTTAGATCACAATATGCTCTGAGATAAGCTTTCTCGTCAACTAAAAAAAGTCTCTTTGGCGTTATTCGTCTCACTGTTTTGGTCCCCTTGTCGTCCGTATACTCTATCTCTATGGTTTCGTTCAGATAGATCTGTTCGCTTATTTGGTCGACGCGATCTGTTAAAATATCTTGATCACCATAATTACTGAAGTCACCGAAATCTTTTTTCGCAGTAAAAATAATCTTTTTATCAGCTTTTTCATGACATTTTGCGCAAAGTGTAATTAGATTGTCGGTTTTATTTGAACCGCCAAGTGAAAGCGCAACCTTATGCTGTACTGTTAGATTGGTTCTAGATCCGCAATCTAAGCATTTATGATCATCCCTCGAAAATACTTTTAGTCGTAATATACCCCAACTACTATCTGGATCCACATGCTTACCAAGATGGTCAATTGTCCAGTAACTCCAGTTATACAACCCATTATTCTCTTTAACTATAGTCGGTTTTACAATTTCTTTTTTTGATGGATAGTAATGCTTACCACCTGTCTCAGACTTAAAAGTCTTGTCGCTCATATAATCCAGCCATAAGACTAAAACAAAGAAAAATAGTAGTACTAATGTAGCTAAAAATAACCTCATATAAATGCACGACTATATGGAGTAGTTTGAATGACTATAGCAATTTTCCCATGAGAAGTGTTTAGGAGTGAAATTTTGTCAAACATCCTACTTATCCGTGTATTAATGATATAAAAGTTGCTATTAGCTCTTACGTTTAGTTCTTATTCTTGGTTTAGGAAAATCAATCGGCTCTTTGATAATTTGGCATAATGATTCTGCAATATCTTCCATTTGAAAATATATGCCGGTCTGTTCTTTGAGGTCATTCCTGAGTCTTTTAATCACTTCTTCTGAATACAGTAGTCTAGAAAGGTTTTGAGTGTTAAGTGCGTTCGTACGCTTCCAGAAATCTTCTAAGTCCCCTTTTTCTACAGCTTTTTTAGTAAGGTTCCAAACTAGTGATGGGGCTTTTTTCAAGTCTTCATCAACTGTTAGATCTAATTTAAAAATGAGTGTGGTTGTTACAGGTTTTCCAAAATTTACTCTGTAGAGTTGAATTTCACGTCCATTTAATAATAAAATCCAGTCAATACCTTCGTTCGCTGCATAACTTAAACTTTGACGAAGATGTTTTTCACTTATATCAATATCAATAGATTTAACTTCGACTACAAAATGCTTTTTCCGTTTGAGTTGAATTACATAATCGGCATATTCGGTCCTAATTCTGTATTCTGTTTTTATTTCTTCAAGTTCTTTGTAGCCAAGAATTTCAGTCAAGAAATTGTTTGTCATGATTCTTGTTGCCGATTCATCAAGCTGGGAAAATTCTTTTCGTAGATACTTTCTCTTGTATAACTTGATTGATTCTTTTAGCGAATTAAGTTGATGCTCTGTTGCCATGTATCGTCCTTATTTTTAACAAATGCTTAAATAATAATTTCATTCTACTTTAGCCAAGCAGTAAACACTAGTTAAGAGGCGATTATCACAACTAAAATATTCAGCTATACTTATGCTAAGTATGGAAAACGAGATAGCATCGATCATAAAAAGTAGAATTGTTGGGCCGTTGGTTGGTATTGGGCTAGTGATGGTCGTGGGTGTCTATAGCCTGAAAGATATAGATAACAAAGTAATGTTTGCGCTCATTATGGCTGCGTTTGTGGTGTTTTTCACTGTTCTGTCGATCGTAAACTTCTATAACTACCCTACCCCGAAGAGTTATTATCGAACCTTCAATAAAATATTGTATATATGGTTGCCTAGAATAGCTTTGGTAGGTTTGGTCTTTGATTTGTATTCTAATGTCAGAAACTATAATCCACTTCGCGCTGGAAGCCCTAGTCTTGGCGAGACGACTCTCAATGCTGGCCTAGACGTTGGCGCTATGGCAGTCACAAAGAAACAGATGGGATCTGCAAAATTTATCGACAGTTACTTCAATATTTCTATTCAACGCTAAGTCGAAGTGGTTGAACTATTGGTTCTTGAAACGGCAAAGTAACTTCATCGAGTCTGTATACGTTTCCAATGAATGTTGAATTATTGCAAACATTATTATCATCTCGGTAACTTGGGAGCGCTGTATATACAGGTGCTACGCTATTGTCGGTAATGTAATAATGATTAAAGTTTAGTGTGTTTTTAATTACGCCTAAACTTAATTGCGGGCTAATAGGTGAATTATCTCGAGTTGAATAGTATGCATTACCGCTGCAATTTGGCCTATCGAAAGTTACATCAGAAGTTTTTATCCTTCCAAGATTATCAAAAATTACCAGTCTACCTAATTGTTGGTTGAACGCTTGATTGTTTGGCCCTACGAATACCGGTTCTATGCCAATTAAATCATTATTTCCATCGAATAATTTTAATCGAGGTACTTCGGTGGTTGTTGTAGTTGTCGGTAATTCAGTTGTAGTCGTGGTAGCTAACTCTGTAGTTGTAGTCACTTCTGTTGTCGATGTTGTCGGTCCTGGCTCTCCAGTGCTAGGCGTGCATGCCCCACTCAATAAAACTCCTACAAATCCTGCAGCTGCAACAGACCTACGAAATATTCTTGGCCGTCGAAACGATTTTTTATCAATTGGATTTATCTCTGTCATAGCTTCGCGTGTTTGATTATTCATGTCTTACATCATATCATCTTTAATTGACTGAGGATTTTTCTGGGATGTGGCAGATGTTTGGGCCGCTCTTTGGCCAGGTGCCCTGCACTTCTGAGAGGAAGTCGTCGGCTTCTTTGGGGCCGAAGGTGCCGTTTTGGTAGATGTGGAGTGGGACTTGGTTGGCTTGCCAGGCTTGCATGATGGGTTCGGTGATCTGCCAGCTGGCCAGGACTTCGTCGTTGGTGGCGAAGAGGGTTTTGTCGCCCCGCATAACGTCTACCAGGACTCGTTCGTAGGCGTCTGGGTGGGCGGTATCGGCCGTTTGGTTGTAGCAATAGTCCATATTCACATCTTGGATCACATGTTCGAAGCCGGGCTTCTTGATGCGGAGGTTGAGCACGATGCCTTCGTTGGGTTGGATGCGAATGGTCAGGTGGTTGGTGCATTCTGGCGCTACGGGATCTTTAAAGACCACGGTCACCTCGATGACTTTGTCGGATAATGCTTTACCGGTGCGGATATACATGGGCACGCCCTGCCACTTTGGGTCGTCGATGGTCACGCGTACAGCAGCATAGGTTTCTACCGTGCTGTGGTGGCTACTCACCTCTTCTTTATATGTTTGGTATTGGCCCCGAGCCGTTTGGGTGGCCATGTCGTTTTCGTGTGGAGGCAGCATTTTGTGCATGACTGCTACTTTAGCTTTGTGAATTTCAGGTGCTTCCATTTTGGTCGGCCGGTCCATGGTGACCAGTGCTAGGATCTGGAATAGATGGCTCTGGATCAGATCTTTAAAGGCTCCCATTTGTTCATAAAATGCCACCCTGCCCTCTATGCCGATAGTTTCGGATGAGGTGATGACGATGTGGCTGATGTGGTCTTTGTTCCACGATGTGCTAAACAGTGGGTTCTCGAAACGGAGGGTCAAAATGTTTTGGGATACTTCTTTGGCAAGGTAGTGATCGATACGGTAGATGTGATCCTCGCTGAATGATTTACCAAGAGTGTTGATGAGTTCTTTGGCGGAGCTCAAGTCGTAGCCAAAAGGTTTTTCGATAAGCAAACGGCTTTCGGTGATGCCATGTTGGCAGCCGGTGTTGAGATCTTTTTTGCCAAGCCGATCGATGACCGAGCTAAACAGTGATGCTGGGATAGCTAGGTAGAATAAACGGTTCAAGCAGACGCCGACTGAATCCTCGAGGGTATCGAGCTCGGTTTTGAGCTTGGCATAATCGTCAGGATTAGTGATATCCATATCGACGATGCTGATAGCTTGCTCGAGCCACGTGATGGTGGTATCGTCGCAGCGTTTGCCGGATGCATGGACGCTGTCTTTTATGACTTCAATGACGTCACTGACTTTGGTTCCCCGTCGGCTAATTCCAACAATTTTGAAAGAGGCTGGAAGATGTTTTTGGTGAGCCAATTGATACAGCGCCGGCAACAGTTTTCGCCGAGCTAGATCGCCGGTGATGCCGAAGATCGTCAGAATGGCTGGCTCGAGCGGCTGCCCTTTATTCACTATGATTGCTCCTTATTGATGGCATGCCCACCAAATTTGTTACGCATGGCAGCCAGTAGCTTGGTGGCGAAGTTGACCTGACCTTTTTGGCTTTGCAGTCGGACGTCGAAGGATGCCGAAATGGCTGGCGCATCGAGGCCATTATCTTTGGCCATTTCGAGTGCCCAGCGAGCCTCTCCCGATTCTTTGACGAAGCCGTCGATGCCGTCGAGCTGAGGGTTTTCGATGAGCGCCTGGGTGGTGAGCTCATTGAGCTTGGATTCGATGATGCTGCCGTGTTGCCAAACACCACCGGCTTTGGCGAGGTCGATATTCTTGAATGGTCCGTCTTTGAGCATGCGGTAGCCTTCGGCGTATGCCTCCATCAGGCCGTATTCGATGGCGTTATGAACCATCTTCACATAATGGCCACTGCCACTTTCGCCAAATGCGCTCCAACCGTCCTTTGGTGCAAGTGCGTCGAATATTGGTGACAGTTCAGCTACTGCTGCTTGGTCCCCACCCACCATGATGGCGTAGCCGTTTTCGAGGCCCAATATGCCACCACTGGTGCCGACGTCCAAAAAGACTACGTCTTTGGCCTTACATGTTTCGGCTCGTTTTTGGCTAAGTCGGAAGTCGGAGTTTCCTCCGTCGATGATGATCGCACCAGGCTGTACGAGCCCTAAGAGTGCGTCGATCTCAGCATCGACAAGCTGGGATGGGATCATGAGCCAGATGATTTGTTTTTCTAAGTTCGTGATGAGTTCTTGGCGATCGGCAACGACGGTTGCGCCAGCGGTTTTGGCATCAGTTTGTGCTGCCTCATTTGGGTCGAGAGCCACCACCTCGTGCCCAGCGGCTATAAGTCGTTTGGTCATGTTGCCGCCCATTTTGCCGAGCCCGATAAATCCGATTTTCATTTTATTTCCTCCTGTTTTAAATCACTCAAAATTGTTAGCTTCCGCGCGTTTTGTAATATACGAGATGGCACTACGTTCTCATCTCCCGGTTTTTGCATGTCGGCAAATGCCTGCGCTTTGTCGTCTCCGCTGGCGTACAAAATACATTCGTCGAGACGCGCGATAAGCTTGGGCGTAGCTGTAATCCGTTCGAAATCCTTGCCATGGTAATGAGCATACAAGCCGTCGCTTTCCATGACAGGGTTACCCGGGAGGAGTCCAGCTGTGTGACCATCTGCACCCAAACCAAATTGCCCGATGGTGTAAGCACCGTCTTCAATAAGTTTCGCAACGGTGCTGTCGTAACGTTGGGTCGCGGTTTCGCTGGTATCGCCCTCAGCGAGAATTGGGTGCAGCGTGTGCCCTGCGTCATTGTGATCTTCGAGATTCATACTGTGCCAGTTTGAATTGGCATGGCCCACGGGCCCAAAGCGTTCATCCACCATAATGATATGAAGATTTGCTGGGTTCTGGGTGCTTTTAAGTTTTTCGATTGTGGCCAATTCGACAGGGATATTAGATCCGCCAGACACAAACCACGCAACTGTTTTGCCGTTACTAAGTTGTGCCCCAATCCGCTCGGCAATATACGATGATACTGTTTCTTGGTCACCCTTCGTAATCGGAATAAATTCTACCATTGATTCCAGTATAACCTATACAGTTGTAATGCTTAGCGTTGAAATATTGTATAATAAACATATGTTAAAAACCGCTATCGCCACGGGCGTCGTTCACGAAGTACCGGATGATCTACGCAAATCACTGATGGCAGACGAATCAGCCCTCGAGCGATGGGAAGATCTGACTCCCCTTGCTCGTAATGAATGGATTTGCTGGTCGGTAACAGTAAAAAAAGCTAAAACACGCAAGAATCATATCGAGCAAACCATCACTCGATTGCTCGAAGGTGACCGCCGCCCTTGCTGCTGGGCAGGCTGCCCTCACCGCACCAAAAAATAAACTGGCTTAAACTATAGAATTATTTTAATTTTTCTTTATTCGTTTGCGCGCAACAGAAAATACTGAGTACACACCTACAAAAAATAGGCCACCAAAAACAGAGTTTAATATCATTAGCTGAACTCCGTTAAGCTCAGCTTCAGAGCTCGCACACGCATTAGGTTCTGTATTTGTAGAGATAGGGAACCCGCGTTCTTCATGAGGTGGGCAGCCAAAACATCCTCCGAGATTATATTGTCCACCCGGCTGAATGCATTCGCTTGTCCAGCTCTTAGGCTCCTTGATTCCTTTAAGTGAAGTTCTATCATTGATCGTATACAAAAGCAAAAACCCTAATAAAAAGGCTATAAAAACTAGAGTAATTTTTTTCATGATTTGTTTTTGTTTCATATTTCTTAAGTATACCATACGATAGTGAACTAAATGCTCATGATTACTAAGTATCTCGACGTTGTCTGAAAGTAACATTGATGTTCCGGCTGCCCTCACCGCACCAAGAATTAAATATTTGGTAAAGAAAACTACCGGGAAAAATCCTGTAATATTTTAGCTATTATCTGATCTTCTGACATGCTGGCTGTGATTTTCTGCTCATGCTTAATATTGAGATAATCTTTATCTTTCCACCATAATTTCAAGTGCTCTTCTGAATACCCCGCACGGTTGGGTTTTGTTTTATATCGCTGTATGGTTTCTTCAAATGGTATGTCGAAATAATATGCGTGCGTATTGTTATTGAATTCAGCGATAAGTTCATGTAACATCTTGCCGTATTTTTTTACCGAAAGTATACCTTCTAATATGACGTCATATTGCATACTTTTGCCAGACAAAACAATATCGTGGATTAGCTGAATCGAAGGATTCCCGGCAGTGTCTTTGATGCCAAGCATGTCGCGTCGCACGACATCCTGAGGTACCAATAATGTTCCTTGGCCCATTTCTACTTTTAGCCTTTTTGCGATCGTAGACTTACCACTACAAGAATTCCCTCGAATGATAATAAGTCTTGGCTCCATGCTGTCATTATATACGGATCCATGATCAGCAAAAATCTATTCGACAGGTTTTGATCTTATAACCCGGATAGACGTTTGTAATACCAATTGTTACTATTTAGTACATGGACAAAGACACTATCAATAGGATTCAGATCGAACTGCATGTGCCCGATTTCGAAAAGGTGCTCGAATTTTACGGAAAGCTCGGATTCAAAAAGATTTGGCATCGAAATGAAGGAAACAGCGGGGATTACTTAGTTTTGGATCGCCAAGGTACGCTGCTCAGCTTTTGGCCAGGAAACGACGAAGTCTATAACCAATCGTATTTCAAACGATTTCCAAAAGATACTAAACGAGGATATGGGGTAGAGATTGTCATCCCGGTGGATGACGTCAAGAAACTCCATGACGAGATTTGTGACTTTGTAAAGATCGTCAATCCACTCGTCAAACGACCATGGGGTTTGTGGGATTTCAGGATCGAGGATCCATTTGGTTACTATCTCCGGATCACGGAACGACATGATATTACTGATACTAAATACGTTGTCCCCGCCGAATTTTCAGACGAATAAGCTCTAGGTATCCACTCTAATCTTAAACAGGCCTATTCAGGTAAGCCGCAGATGTAGCCGAGCTCCGATACGGTTCGATTTCGAAAGATTCCTACTTTAGATTCAATGATACCTTCTCTCGGCCCGGGGCAGCTATATGATTCTACGCAAGCTTGTAATACTTCGGCCATAGCGACACTTGGGTGACCACCCTCAGGATAATTTTCGATTGCCTCAAGGACAGCGGGACAATTCTGGATGCATTCTTTAGACATAGGACATAAATATCATAAAATATACGGTTAGTCAAATATTAAGAAGTGAAGATTAATCTAAACGGTTAGTGTATAGTCGATTTTGTCTGCGACTGCTTTTACCCACCGATTGACCCGATCGAGCTGATGACCCATAACCAACCTTTCGTCATCAGATATTTCTAATTGCTTCTCAATAGAATTCAGTCGTTTCAGTATCTGATCGATATCTTGTTTTGTGGCTGTGTTTTCAAGCTTCTGATCCGCAGAATCAAATCTCTTAGTCATGTATTGGAATAGTTTGGTGAATTCGTCGGTGCCCATAATATTTTGATTATATCAGTGCCTCTTTGCAATGCATATTGCTAATAATAGAAAATCTAGCTGTTCAATAATATGAATCCATACTAAAACAATTTGAAGAACTAAGGTGCCAGGAAAAGTTATATCAACCTTATATAGGCCACAATGCCCTGGCCTTTTGCAATGTAATGCGCTGATATCAGTAATGGCTGATGTATGATGTATGATGTATGATACGAAAATTTTTAATATTTCTAATGGTTACCTTGTTGGGCTTCTTTGGCTACACATTTTTCAACTCTATCGCATTTAAAAATCTGACCACAAAGTCCAAATTACCAATCGTTACAATATACGCCGATGCCACATATAAAGTCTTGAATTTTAAAGAACACACCGGAAGACAACTATATGATAAGGGGTATTCACCTGAGTTAACCATAGCCAGTACCCAACTGGACGGCTATCACGCTTGGACAAGGTATGAATGGAGTCTTAAAGATTTATTTACTGCCCCAAATATAACAGTAAATATGGTCGAGGCGGCTGACAGACTGATGTACTCAGCTGGCTGGCAAAATAATAATTCTCCAACTCTTTTCACATTAGTCGAAAATTTTGATTATGCAAAAAAAGAGCACAGGAGTATTGAAAGACTTTATATCCGACCCTATAGTAGTGGCTCAATTTGCCAGAAAATTAACTATTGGCCAAACCCGGTCACTCGCCAGAATGAACCCGTCACTACTAATATCACCATTGAAACTGAAATATCTAATTATTGCCGACCGAATAATAACCAATTTTAAACCAGCTAACTTGATGAACGAACTGACAACCTACGTCCGAGCAAGCTCGGGCTGGTTGTCAGGTGGGCTGACCGGGGTCAGGGCAGCAACAAGTTGCACGTTTCACAGCTTTCTCGGAACAAGTTCCTGCGAGAGCTGTTCACGACCGAACTTTCAGTTCGAATGTCCTGATTCTCAGGACATCAATGTAAAAACCCCAGCCAAAGGCTGAGGTATTTTACATTGGCTCCCGCAACCAGATTCGAACCAAGCAGTTCTACCACCTCATTTATAGGCTCGCTTCATGCTAGCTTACATCTGTTATTAGTCATAATTTATTACAAATTAATTCTATAAAAGACTAGTCCAATAATCTGACCACCTGAAGAACAACAGAATGAAGATTACAAGATAGGTTGTCGCAATAAGTTCATATTTATAACTGAGTAGCTTGTTAAGTTTTGCGCCAAGGTTTATATATTTATTCTCGATACTATGTGCAGTTACCAGCCAGAGTAGTGCAAACGTAACAAGCCATACCAGCATGCAGTAAAGACACAGCTTACCAATTTCATAGACTCCTTCATGAAACAACCAAGTACAAAATCCTGCACCAAAAATAATACCGCCGAGTAATGTTCGCCACCAAACCTTACTAAGCTTTGTCGCGCCAGCCAGTATTGTCATTGCAGCAACAAAAATAGCTGTAAATCCGAATATACCGATGAATGAATTCGGGAATCCAAATGCACTAGATTGCGGGCTGGCTATAACTGGCGAACATGCAACGATCGGGCTGAGGCTGCAGCTGGCAATACGGTTTGGGTTAGCAAGCAACTCGACTTTCTCAATAGAGAGTATGACTGCTGCACTAAGGCCTAATACTGCAAGAACTGCCATCCAATATGCCAAGAAAATTTCGGGCTTTAACTTACGTTTGTAATTAATTGCGAACGTAAGTGCGACTAGAATTGCTGCTGCGAGATAGACATACTGAACTTTGCTACGTGCAAGAAATATTGCTACAAACAAATAGAGTACGGGTAGTAGAGCGAAGTATTTTCGAAATATATTAACCATGTCTACTTTCGTTTTACTACAATTGCACCGATTGCAACGATAAGTGCAATTCCTGCTAGTACATATGCCCCAGTGACATTGTTATTTTTTGTAGTACTTGTAGCAGGAGTGGCTAAATCGTCTACAACTTTTGTCGTTGAGTATGGGCCCTTGTCGCCTTCAGCGTCGTCACTTCCTGTTGGTGTTTGGTCCC
Organism: Candidatus Saccharimonadota bacterium; assembly: GCA_026395435.1. Classification (GTDB taxonomy): domain Bacteria; phylum Patescibacteriota; class Saccharimonadia; order Saccharimonadales; family AWTP1-31; genus JAPLYT01. The sequence goes on along the minus strand of JAPLYT010000012.1, from coordinate 6,567 downwards.
ATGTCACGACACTACCATCTTGGTATGTTTGGTATGCCTTCCACTGCAAAGTAGTTGCTTGTGCTGGAACTTGAGCAGAAAACGAAAATTCATCGCGTTGTTCGGCTGGGATCGAGCCACCCGTCCAGATAATTTCGGAAACTTCTTTTTTGTCGCCTTCGCCCGTCGTCTTGGTCTCAATCTGCCAGCCCGCTTTTACGGTTGGCTTAACTTCTTGCAGACCTGACGGAAGCACAATGCGTACTCCAACAGTCGGTACTTCTTTTTCGGTTGGTATGCTAATACCAAACACTTGTGTTTTGCCAATGCCGACTTCACTTGGCTGGACTGCAACATGGGCTGTTGCCACTGCAGGAATCAATAATACTGCTATAAATGCTGTTACGCTTGCTGAAATTTTTTTAAACATCTTTACTCCTTTTTATGGTTATCTTCTTTTTCGCCTAGATCCATCGCATATGCTGCAAGCATAATGAGACCTATCATGAGTGCCATACCTATGGCTAAAGTCAGCGGAAAGGAATCTAGGTTTTTGCTACCTCTACCCGCTTCAACCCTAATTGTATAAGTTAACGAGAATGGTGCAAAATCATTTGGCTGTGTAGGCTGGCCGGAAACGTTGAGCGTATATACACCAGGATTTTGAAATGTATACCTGTTCTTACTTACGTGTGCGCTGCTAGCGATGAGTGGACCTGTGTCTAGTGTTTTGTCGTTCTGTCGAATTGTAACTGTACAGTTGCAGTTTTGTATTGAAAACTGATAGTTGGTATCCTTAAACGCCAGTTCATAGGTGGTTGGTGCGCCACTTTTTGGATTATCATCCGGCTGAATATGTAAAATTGCCCCAATTGTGCCATCTGTCTTTAGTACATGGGCGAAAACTGGCTGAGAAGTTGTAATACATATTGAGATTACAGCTAAGAATGAAATTATTACTCGTTTCATTTACGTGCTACCTTTTTGCGATTTAAATACGATAATCGGATACGAATCGCTTCTAGCAGTAACAAAATAGCTACCCCAACATACGACAGCGCACTAACAAAACCAAGACCAACATAATGCGGGCCAATAATAACGATATGTAGCAGAATGGTAAGTCCTGCTATATACACGAGGCGATGTATCAGCTTCCAGTTTTTGAACCTCAGTGTGTAAACCGCCCAATCAAGTGACGTAATCGTTAAAATGAGTAATATCCCAAGGCCTATAGTCCCGAGAAGCAAAGAAAGGCTGTATTTTGAATTGTAGTATTGGATACCAGTTAACCCATTAAGCTGTTTATAAAAAGTTAGGTAGGTGTGTAAAAATGCGTAATAGAATGCCATCACTCCAATCGCTCGCCTTGCATGAATATAGCCATCTTTAAAACTAGGACTAGGAAATACCTTAGTAAGTGGTGAGGCCAGGAGTGCTACATACAGCAGAAGAATCGACACAAAGCCAAAAGATTGTTCAATACGGATTAGCTGAAGCGTTCCGCTGGGAATCATCAGTTGTATAAAACCAGCAATTAAAAATGACATTGTTATGCCTGTTGCGAGTATCCAGAACCTGCTATTCGCGAGAAGCCTATTTATTAAGGACGGTTTTGTGCTATTTTTCACTCCTAAAAGCATAACAAGTTACTCGGTACCTAAGCAATATTGATCAGCACTTAAACTGCTTATCTAGCGAATTATTTTCTATCCTCAAGTACATTGAATACGATACCCAAAATAATGAATACGAATGCAGTAAGGCTTAATAGATTATTTTTTGTATTGCCCAGGATCAAAAAGAACATACATATTGCTGCTAAAATCCAACAAACATTCTTGAGTAATTTAAAGTTTTTCTTTGTCATAAGCATAGTATATACCGCTCAATCTTTGAGGGACAGGTCTAGGAAACAGGTCGGGTCTTCGTCTGCTTGCTCCCTCAGTACGAGAGAGGCTGGGTTCGAACCGAGTTACAGGGTTTAAATGAAAGAACCGCCCTTTCGGACGGTTCCAACATTTGTAACTTACGAACCGTAAATTAGCATTTGTCTGACCAAGGAGAGAAGTTAGGGACAGGTCTAGGAACCTGGTCTGCCTATTTCTCTGCTGGGTCTGGCTCCCGGGGTCAGACTCGAACTGACAACCTCGAAGTTAACAGCTTCTTGCTCCACCATTGAGCTACCCGGGAATATTGTGGTGTATGTATATAAGTCTCAGGTAGCTCTGGTGAAGCATCTTGCTCCACACTTATTTGTAGGCTACCCGGGAATATATTGGTGAACGAACGATTTTCTCAGGTAGCTCTGGCGGAGCATCTTGCTCCACACATATCTGTAGGCTACCCGGGATTATAATTTTAATGTTGATTTTTCCTAGGTAGCTCTGGTGGAGCATCTTGTTCCACGCTTATTTGTAGGCTACCCGGGAATATACTAAAAGGAACGTGTAGAATGTGCTACAACTCGTGAATTATACCGAAGGTGGGGCTTCTTCGCAACTCCTTAGGAGTAAAATGGTGAGGCGCGGGAATTTATCGCTTTCGTTTTGTTTCGGATTGTTCGAACCCCAGGTGCTCACCTGCCCGGATGAGTCGGATTAAACGGAGCACACGAATGCCACGAAGCGACTCAGCTATAGCGTCGGTGAGTGGAATGGCTGCAAGCAGAAAATACCAGTTATGCCGGACATATTTTTGCTTATCGCGAGTGGTGATGAGGCTTATGGTGAAGTCAACTAAAAATGCGATCGCTATCCAGAAATCAATATGCTGGATGGTTACAATGCGCGCTTCGCTGGGGTTACCGATAAACTCATATAGTACCAGCCCAATGCTGGCAACGGCTAAGAATCCAAGGCTGAACTCTTTGAGTAAGAATAGTTTTTGTTTGTGATGATTTTTCATTTTGTACAACTATTGGTTAGCATAGGCGCATTACGCTATTTTTGCAATGAGACAGGCTGTTATTTAGACAGGAACAGTTCATCCCACAGTGCATAGGCACTGGGGACGTATTTAGTGGGATTATTCTTGATATCAGTTGTAAGATCTTTCTTCGTCATCCATTGAACTGCTTCAACTTCATCTTCAAGTTCCAGCTGATCGATTTCTACATCCACGGTTCCTTTATAAAATGCCAAATACATCATGTGGCCGTCGGCATCGGTCACCGGGCGGGTATCGACAAGCTTCAATGGCACATCGCGCAGGCCAACCTCTTCAAATAATTCTTTGTAGGCGTTCTGCTCATAGCTTTCGCTTTTCTCTACCCCACCAGCAGCAGCTGATCCCCATAAGCCGGGGTGAAATTCTTTTTGCCAAGAACGTTGTGCCAGCAGTACGTCGCCCTTGCCATTCTCTATCCAGACTCCAGATACACGAGTTCGATCGGTAAATAACAATTGATTACGAGTTTTGTAGCCTAAAATATTGTCATTATCATCAACTACGATCACCATCTCATCGTGGCCGTCGCTGATCACGATCGGACTTTCGCCTTGATTTCAGCATTGATCTGTCGGCCTTCATCACGTGCTTTGAGCGTTTGTCGCTTGTCATAGAGCTTTTTACCACGTCCTGTTGCGATGCGTAGTTTTATGAAGCGCGAACTAGTGAGAAGCTCCAGCGGCACGATTGCCTGCCCTTGTTTTTTGAGTTCGATCAGTTTGTCGATTTCTTTGCGGTGAGCCAGTAGTTTGCGAGTACGCGTTTGGTCTGCTTCATCAATGGATATTCCTTGCATGCTGGAAATGGTGGCGTTGATGAGCCATAGTTGGTCATCTTTGACGGTCACATAGGCACCACGAAGCTGACCATGACCGTGTCGGAGAGATTTGGTTTCGGCTCCAGTGAGTTGGATACCCACCAGCAAACTATCATCGATAGCATAATCATGCCGAGCGCGACGGTTCTGTATGGTTTTTGGTTTGGTGGCAGTCTTTTTCTTTACCATGCATGCAGTATAACAGGGAGAAAGCGTTCCTAACAGATGGCTATTTGTTGGGCAGATAGCAATCGTAGCATTGCTGATCGCGGATGGCGGCTTTACCGGCATTCCACAAGCTTGGGTCATTCATCTTCACTTTGCGCCAGTACCACATTTCGACGCCCCAAAGATCGACTTCGCGCATGCCAGTCGCCCTGCCGTATTTGATACGGTTGGTCAGCCGTTCGGCATTGAGTGATTTATTTTGTTCCTCAATTGAGATTTCGGTAATGCCTTTGTTTGGTCCCCAGGACTCTGCCTGAAGCTCATGGATGATCATATCCTTACCGGTGACTATCTTGCCCGCTCCCGCCAAGAAAGCGTAGAACCAGGCCGGGAACGGATATTCAAAGTACCGCTTGGTAAACGCTTTATCCCATACCCGTTTGTAGACAGATATGCCAAATTTATCTGGTCGAGGATTGCCTATCGGTAGCCCAATAGCATTATTGCTTCGGCTGATTATGACGGTATGAGTCGGGTCTTGCTGCTTCACAAAATTAAACTCATCTACCAGTCTATCTCTACTGAAGTCTTTACACTCTCCAAATACATCGAGGAAGTATTCGTTTTCGAGCTGATAACTTTGAAGCGCGGGATTCCCCTTGTAACGATCAATAACCTTGGCCATAAAGGCTTTGAGCTGCGGATACCAAACATCTTTTTGCTGGGTCATGGCCCAGTCTGGCATGTGGCATTCTGGCCACCGAGGTTGTCGCAGGCCAATTGCTAAGCTGACCGTCGATCCTGATTCATTTGCTTTTTTGAATTGCCAATCAAGCTGGCTGAAATCGTACGTTCCAGGGTTTTTCTCGATATCATTCCAATAGCTGACCAAGCGGAAATGGTGAATGCCGAGCTCATCGATCATGGCCTGCATAGTAGCTTGCGGGTCAAGCTCGAAATATTCTGCATAACTTGGAATGAATGTGGCTCCAAACTTGAATTCTTTGTGGGCTTGGCTGGCAATATACCAGCGGGCGATGCCGTACATGGAGCTTGTAAGCAAAACTATTAAGGATACGAGGATTAGCCCAATCTTTTGCCAGATCGATCGGTCTTGCCACCAAAAGGTGGGCTTTTCGAAACGAACTTTATTGAGTATCCGATGATAGAGTCTTTCTTCTTTGAGGCCAGAATGCGTGCCAAGAAGCTTACGCTCTGCTGCGAGTTCCTTCCGTGATGCTTTTGTAATCGGTTTTTTATCTTTCATTTGGTACTATCTAGACATATCTATGAGCAAACCATTAACAGTTTCATTAATTATACCAGTTTACAACGAGCAGGACTATCTCTATCGATGCCTTGAATCGGTAGCTGCACAGACCGTTGCACCTATGGAAGTTATTGTGATCGATAATAACTCAACAGACAATACGCTACAATGTCTCAAAAAATTTCCTTTCGTAACACTTTTGCACGAACCAAAACAAGGCGCACTCTATGCTCGGAATCGTGGGTTCAATGCCAGCAAAGGCGACATAATTGGCAGGATAGATGCCGATACACGGCTTGAACCTAACTGGATCGCCAAGCTGATCGAGGACTTCGAAGATGCCGACCTTGCGGCAGTAACCGGATCCTCGCACTGGTATGACATGCCATTTTCACCTCTCAATCACTGGGTTGAAGACTTCTTCAAGAATATGTTGTTTAAGCATGAACGAAACTTCCCGTTTCTTTTCGGCACCAATATGGCTATTAGAAAAACTGCCTGGAAAGCGGTCCGATCGGAGTTATGTGACCAGAAATATATTTTCGAAGATGCCGACCTAGCAATTCACCTTTTTCAAAATAAACAAACGTTACTCTACGATATAAACCTTCGGGCCGGCATGTCGGCCCGTCGTGGCACGGATACTTTCAAAGGCTTTTTGCGATATATTAAACTGCAGAAAATTACCTATGGTCAACACGGCATTAATACTATTGGTTCTTCCATCTCAATTATGGCATATGTAGTTGGATTTATCGTGCTGAGGCCTCTGTACTTTTGCTATGATTCTAAAACGCAAAAATTCTCACTTCGAAAACTATTTTTTGATCGTAATAAACCACGTCCACATCCATTTGACTAACTATCGTTAGATTTAGATTGGCCTTTATCGTCGGTAGTCGGTGTGCATTCTCCCCATAATCCTAGATTTTTTTGGCGTGCGTCTTTTTCATAACCTCGAAATTCTTCTAATTTTTCAAATGGGAAATATACGTAGGCAAAGCCGTAGCCTTGTTTGATGATCTCGGCATTCACTAAACGGCCGTCAGGCAGATAGGCATAGCGGAGTAAACGGTTGTATCGGTCACGGTCGGTATTGGTGGGATCTGCTGCCAGTCTCACTCTATTTTGACCAATGAGGGTTTTAGTAAAGTTACTGGCGGCTTTGCCAAAACATTGAACACTTTTACGTGGATCGTGTGTCTCGGGCGTATCGACACCAATCAGTCGAACCTTTTCTTTGGTCCCATTCATGTCCACGGTGAAGGTATCCCCATCGCTAAACGAAGTAACTTGGTAGAGCCCAGGTTGGGCGACGACTACTTTTTGAGTTGCCGGTTTGAGGTATCCTTTATTTTGAGCAGCAGCAAGAATGAGCGCAACA
>JAPLYT010000007.1 GCA_026395435.1 Candidatus Saccharimonadota bacterium | reverse complement strand
CACGTTTAACTCCAAGCATCGAATAGGTAGTTTCGCTCGTAACTGATACATCTGCGCTCTCCGTGCCAACTGCTGGGGTGACAGTAATCGTTGGATCAGCCTTGGCAAAAGAATCAGGCAAGATGAATTGTCCAGCATCGGTAAGTTGCTTTTTGAGTTCGGTCGTCGCGGCATCTTTGCTTTTATCGTTCAATTTTTGCTTAGCGTTGGCCACATCTTGATCGCTGACCACAGTTACATTCTTATTTGTTCCACCAGTCATCACACTACTATCGACGCCAGCCACATTTGACACTCCCGCAACCGTGAATGCTCTACCGCCACTTAAGTTGAATTGATCGCCAGGGCTGCTGGCTACCACTTTCACCGTACCCGATGAAAAGGCTGGGAAATTATCGTTTTTACACTGATTGCCGATTTTAACACTACTTAGATTGATATCAGCTTGCGTGACAAAGCTCAAGCTCCCATTGCTTACGGTCGTACCAGACGGCACGGTAGTCGAAGACTCAGCACAGTTAGTAAGTTTAACCGTTACCGTTCCAGTGGCTTTTTCACCAACGTTTTTTTGACCTGTGGCGGTGCAGGGACGATTTTTTTGTCGGTATCGAGGGCTTTTGCACTGGCATTAGCGGTAAACGATATGTCGGTATCAACACTAATATTGTCTGTCTTGACAGTTACGGTTGCCGTAGGCAATACAAACCCACCGACGTACCAACCCACGAGCAGCAGTACAAAAATACCACCGCCAATGAGTAGTTTTTTACGGAATGTGTCGAAATTAGGAATCTTGAGCTTCTTATCTGTTTTGGATTTCTTTGATGTTCCGTCGGAACCGTCATCTGCGGTCGCGTCCTCTATTTCGTCTTCAAGATCGATGGTTTCCTCAGCTAACGCTTTAGGGGCGGCCCCGGCCAGTTCACCGACACTCTTTGATGTGTCTAATGGGGTACTTTTTGGACTTGCAGGGATGGCGTCTTCAATATCTTCAATTTCGGATTCATCCTCTGATGTATCTTGCGTTTCTTTGGCGCCTTCAGTAAGGTTTTCATCATCCACATTTAATTCTTCGCCTGGCACTTTAGGACCAGCTGGAATAGTTGGTTTCGACTGAAGCGTCTTGGCTACGTGCAGTTTGACGGCTCCGGCTAGCGGTAAAATACTAGCCTCTGAAGTAATAAGTACCAGTTGTTTCTTATGCTCGTTACCAGCACGAGCCAGTAACTTCATATTTACGATACTCTGGAGCATTGCGGCACGTTTTGGTAGTACTAATGCAACTATCCGTTGCTTAGACTGAGATATTTTGTCTATGATACTGGTAATCTCATCGTCAATATCAATATAGATGGTGGCTTTATTGGCATCAGCCATGAAGTACCTCGAGACGAGGGAGTATGGATGATTGTGATACTGAGAATATGTTGATCATTGTTTTATTATACCTTTAAAATCTTATCGATGCGTTGCCGAATACTACTAGTACTGCCTGGTGCTTGGTCTTGCTGTAATGTATCAAGTCCGACTCGCAGTAATCCCATAGCCGTAATGAACGTGTGATCGGTGACGGTGCCGGTTTTATCGCTGATGCCAACGACGTGACTCGGCTGGATGTGCTGGACGACCGGCTTACGGGTGAACGGAAGATCGGCGTACCAATTGGATGATTCCAATTGGTGCATCAGCATATCGAGACTTGAGCCACCACCACACAGCAGAATTCGACGTGGGAGATGATCAAGCAACGTAAATTCGTCGAGCGCCAACTCTACGCCCGATGTCCAGACACTGAGTGTTTTTTGAAGGCTTTTTTCTACTTCTGCCACTTTGGATTGTGCAGTTTTATTTGTAGACAACCCGAGTTTAAGCTCTTCAGCCTGTAAAAAACTGACGTTCAGATCTCGCTCGATGCTCCGCGTATAGGCTCGTCCGCCGATACCAAACATTTTGGTGCCCTGCATACCGCCGTCATTAATAACAGCGATGTCGGTAGTACCACCACCAACGTCCATCAAAATTGCACTCATGCTGGCGTTCGGGTCATCGCCAATGACTGATCGGGCGACAGCAAACGGTTCAGCCGCAACGGCAAGCAATTCAAGATCAAGCTCCTTGGCGGTACGCTCGAGTGCTCCTATATGAATCATCGGTGCAAATGCAGTGTAGAGCTGGATCATAATCTCTTTGCCTTTGAAACCAACAGGGCTGGTGACAGGATAGCCGTCGATCTCCATATTGACGAGGGCACTATTGACCATCCGAATTTCGACATCCTTGCCGCCGAGTTCCCAGGTAAGTTGTTGGCGGGCACGATCTTTGGCCCGTTCTTGGACCAATCCGATAATTCGCTCAACTTCGGTAAAATCAAGTTCTTTCTCGGGTGTTTTGCGTTTGATGCGAACGGTAATAGTGGTTCCTTTAACCAACTCACCGGCAATGCCAATAACGGCCGATTTGGGGCTGACGCCAGCTTGTTTCTCGGCGATGTTGAGGGCTGCATCACAGTTATTAACAACTGATTGGATGTCAGATATTGCACCGGCTTGCATGTCGCTGAGTTCTTGGTGCGTTCGGCCAACACCGATAATTTCGACACCAGAATCAGTGACTTTACCGATGAGAGCCTTAACAAACTCGGTTCCGATATCAAGCGCCACGATGTATTGGTCGGTGTCTTTTTTGGCGTGCAGTGCCCGCGTTTTGGCTACAACATTCGTACGAATAGTCTTTATTTTATCTAGCATAAGCAGTTCTCAGTATATCATTTTGATCAGTCATGGTCCATATAAGTATCACCCTAATACAGGAGTATAGCAACCAGTAGCGGACAACGCTCTTTAAACCAATGCAGCTTTTATGCGTCGGACGCCAGCGGAGCTAGCTTCTTCTTTGAGAATCTTGAAGTGCTTGCCTTCTTGCTCGAGTTCTTCGGTGTTGTCTACATGAGGGCCACCACAAATTTCGAAACTAAACGGCTTCTTGGCGCCATCTGCTTGCATGTTGTAGACCTTCACGATATCGCCGTACCGGTCACCGAATTGCCCAAGGGCGTGCTTTTCGTTGATGGCTACGTCGGTTGGATATTCATGCCAGGTCACAACGAGATGATGGGCGATCTGTTCGTTGACGATGTTCTCTACTTGGCTTATCTGCTCTGGTGTTAATTTTTGGTCATGACTAAAGTCGAAACGCAATCGCTCTTCGGTGATATTACTGCCGCGCTGGATAACATGATCACCCAAAACGTCGCGAAGAGCTTGGTACATCAAATGAGTTGCCGTGTGATATTTACGATGAATATGGCTCTGCCCGCCGAGGCCGCCTTTGAATTGCCCTTTGGTAGCGGTTCGGCTAAGCTCGCGTTGCAAAGCCATGTGGGCATCGTATTGCTGGTGCCAATCGGCTGCGAGTTCAATATTCTGACTCTTTGCTTCCTCGACGCTCAATTCCATCGGGAAACCGTAGGTATCGTACAGTTTGAAGATAAGTTCTCCATGATTTCGTTCATCGGAATTTTCAAAGAGTTTTTTGAATTCCCGGATCCCTTTAGTAAGCGTGCCACGGAATACTTTTTCTTCTTTTTGAAGCGTTGCCAGTAGTTCTTCTCGGCGAGATGCAATTTCGGGGAAATCCTCGTAATAACAATCGGCGATGATTGGCACGGCTAATTTCATGAGGTCTTGTTCGATGCCCAGATCGAAAGCGAAGCGAATAGCCCGACGTATCAATCGGCGCATGACATAGCCTTGCTCTTTATTGCTCGGTGTAACTCCGTCTACGGCCAAGAATAGCGCGACACGTAGATGATCGGCAATGACGCGCATAGCGGCGGTATGATCGTCATATTTTTTGCCTGTTTTCTTCTCTAAGCTTTCAATTATCGGCCACAACAAACTAATCTTAAACATATCTGAGCTATCTATTGCAGCGGCGGCAATCCGCTCTAAACCACCACCGAAATCAACGTTCTTGTTGGGGAGTTCCTCAAAACCGCGCTCGGTTCGCTTATAGGTCATAAAGACACTGTTGCCAATTTCCATGAAGCGACCGCAATCACAGTTGGGGTGACAGTTTTTGCCAAATGATGGATCGTGGGCAACATCATCAAAGAGGTAAAATACTTCACTGTCAGGTCCGCACGGGTCACCAATAGGCGTATTGGCCGGCTTGCCACCTCGGCTCCACCAGTTTTTGCTACCATCATAATAGAAGATTCGCTCTCCTGGCTTAATACCGCGCTTGTAGCCATCGGCCTCTGAACCAATCTGGGCAGCCTTAGCGTCAATGTTTTTATCATTAAATAATTTCTGCCAAATTTTTACTGATTCATCATCTTGAGGAAGTTGAAAATCACGATCACCAGCGAATACGGTGACATAGATTTTCTTTGGATCGAGCCCAACAATGTCTGTCAGAAAGGTGAAGAACCATGGTAGCTGTTCTGCTTTGAAATAGTCGCCAAAACTCCAGTTGCCAAGCATTTCAAAAAAGGTGGTGTGCCGGTTGTCGCCAACTTCCTCAATATCATCTGATCGAAAACAGGTTTGGCTATCAGCTACACGAGAGCCCGCGGGATGTGGCTCGCCAAGTAAATATGGCAAAAGCGGCTGCATGCCAGAACCAGTAAATAGGGTTGTTGGATCATTGTCGGGAACAAGATTGGCTCGAGGCACAATGACATGACCATTCTTCTTGGCAAAATCAAGATATGCTCGTCTAATTTCTTGTGCATTCATACTCTTGTACATCCTCTCATGAAACATTGTGATAGAAATGGTAGCTCGATTGAGCCGTCATTATTTCCAGTATAACAGAGGTGATCAATGATCCAAAATATTAGGCTGCATCGCTAAATGACGATTCCGCCGCCGAGTACTGCTTTGCTCGAATATATCACCGTTGACTGGCCAGGGGTTGCTGCCCGGATATCATCTTTGAGGGTAAGCGTGGTGGTACCTTCAGAAATATCTAGGGTCGCATCGACAAGCGGGGCTCGGTGACGGGTACGCACCTGTACATGATCACCTGATTTTGGCGTTTGATTGATCCAATGTATATCAGACAACGTCAGCGTGTTTGTCCATAGGTTTTCATCGTTGATATCGGTTGTTACGCGAACCTGATTTTTGGTCATATCTTTGCCAATCACGTAATACGGTAATCCCCCGCCGATGTCGAGCCCGTGACGCTGGCCAATGGTATAGAAAATAGCCCCTTCGTGTGTGCCGACAACTACCCCATCTTGATTTATTACCTCGCCTGACTGTTGCGGGCCGAGCTCGTGAATCAAAAAGTCTTTGATACCAACCTTACCCACAAAACAAATGCCCATGCTTTCTTTTTTGGTGGCAGTTACAAGATTAAATTTTGCAGCTAATGTGCGAACTTCTGGCTTGGTGTAATTACCCAGCGGGAACAAAGTATGCTTGAGCGCGTCCTCAGTGACTCGATACAAGAAATAGGTTTGATCTTTGTTATCATCTTTCGCCCGAAATAATCCATACTCCTTTTCTGAAGTCTTTGGACCGGATGCAATACAAGGAGCAGTCGAAGCATGAAGCGAGTCGTACGAATCCGTACGGCAAGTGAGTACTGGAGATTGCGACGATGTAGTGCGCCGTTCCAATGGCTTCACGCGAGCGTAGTGACCGGTGGCGATCATATCAGCCCCATCATCGAGGCATGCTTCCAAAAACACTTTGAACTTCACTTCTTGATTGCACATGACATCGGGATTCGGCGTTCGACCAGCCTTATATTCAGCCAGCATGTAGTCAACAACCTTCCCTCGATATTCTTTTTGGAAGTCATACATTTTGAATGGAATACCGAGCTGTACCGCCACTCGCTTGGCGTCCTGATAATCTTCTTTCCATGGGCATGGCATACCCGGCAGGTCTTGGCTCCAGTTCTTCATGTACACACCCGTGACATCATAGCCCTGCTCTTTGAGAAGCGCAGCAGTGACTGAACTATCGACGCCTCCACTGAGGCCAACGTATACTTTTGTATTTTTCATTGATTTATATTATAACAGAGTTTTACAGCGTTAAAAAGTCTATCATCAGAGCGCTTTAATGAGATTTGGCTTGGTCTCAGAAAGAATTTTTTGGATACTGAAGTCGAACGTCTTGGTACTGGTCCGAACTAAGCAGCCCCCTGCGATGCTTGCCTGCACTCCTGGCTCGATAAGCGCGTTTGGATGGATATTGTCGCGGAACCACTTCACCAATGCTCTCAGCGCCCGCTTTGAGGGCGTACTGGCAAATGTAATATGCACTACCGGAGCCGTACGCCGCACAAACTTAAGCTGATTAACCAGCTGGGTCCGTTCATCGCTTTTGAGCATCTCGAGTTTCGATGACGTAATCAGACTTTGCAACATAGGGCTTGGAAGTGGCATAGAAGTACGAGCACTTTTGACACCAGACTGCGTTAGAAATTCATCAAGCGTAAAAAGCTCACGTTGAATTTTACCAAGTTCAATAGGCGTCACAATGGTATCAGTAAGATTAATTCCCGGTTCAGACTTCACGCTTCATATCCTCGATGATTGCCTGCTTATTTTCGTCCAGATGACTCAAGATATATTTGACTTGGTCAGTCACCTCGAGGTGCGTAGCCAGTGAGTACTGGACATGATGGGTGATGACATCAGCCATATTGGCGTTGAAGTGTTCGATTCGCCGCTGTTTTTCCTCAGCTAATTCGTGAGCGAACTGATCGGTCAAATTCTTTTGATAGTCAGCCATGGTTTTATCGATACGAGAAAACGCCTCGGCCATATGTTGTTGTGCGGCTGTTATCGCTTGTTTTTGATCAGAAAATTCTTCTTTGAGAATCTCACCGGCTTTGTCTTTGATATATTCGGTAACTTCATCACTTATGGTGTGTAAATCTTGCTGCAGGAATGCGGCATTTTGATCCAGTGTACGCTCGAAGCGGGCAGTGCCTTTTTCGACTAAATGCTGCCGATACTCATCGGTAAAAATATCCCCATTACCACCTCCGCCACCGTGGTTGGCACGGCATTTTGGACCAAGTCGAAGGGCCACCCAAATAAATGCAATGAGTGCAGAGAATATACAACCGATGATTACAAACAGGAGGATTAGTTCTACGTTCTGGCCCACCATAACTCTTTCCGCTTATGCGTCTAAGTATAAAGGAGAACGTTAAAAGTAGAAAGAGGCTGGTGCTAATTCACGAGTCTGGCGAGAACGTTAATAACGCGAGTGATATTTGCTTCGGTCGTAGAGCGCCCCATGGTAAAACGAAGACTTGTTTGGGCTTGTTCGTCACTCAAACCAATTGCCGTTAGTACATGCGATGGCTCATCGCTACTGGCACTACAGGCAGACCCTACAGCGCACATGATGCCGGCTTCGTCAAGTTCCATCATGACACGTTCGTTATCTATACCAGAGATTGTTATGTGTACAACATTATGTAGCGCCCCCGATTGTGTCGTGATGGTAGCCGTCGGCACATGGCTCGAGAGACCTTGTGTAAAAATGTGCTGCAGAGCGCTCAGGCGTTTTGCTTCTGCTGCCCGCTTTTTGGCTGCTTTCTCAAGAGCAAAACTGAATCCGATAATACCGGCAACGTTTTCGGTGCCACTCCGGAGGCCAAACTCTTGTCCGCCTCCATATATTAGCGGCTCAAGTTCGATGCCGGTCGCTACATAGAGCACACCGCTTTGCTTGGGGCCGTATATTTTTCCGCCGTTGAGGCTCAGCATGTCTAGGCCGTAATTCTTTACGAGTAATGGGAGCAGATTTGGGGCTTGCGCTCCGTCGCTATGGAAATAGAGCGGAAGCGGATTCTTATTTTTTTGACGCTCAGCTTTTACTTCAGCAATTATTTTTGAGATGGCCGTAAGATTTTGAATAGTGCCGATTTCGTTGTTGGCATACATAACGCTCACCAGAACGACATCAGGAGTGAGTTGTTTCTTTAGTTCGTCGAGTTGCACCTGACCAAAGTTATCCACAGGCACCAAGGCGTGGTTATACTGTTGTGCAATCTCAAGAACCGAATCATGCTCAATGGCAGATACGAGCACTTTAGCCTGAGGGAATTTGGCCATCACACCGTGGATGGCGATGTTGTTGGCTTCGGTGGCACCGGCAGTGAAGATAATTTCTCGAGGTCGAGCAGCCAGCACTTTTGCCACTCGAGTCCGGGCTTCTTCTACGTCACTGCGCACTTTTTTGGCCATTAAATAGGTGGCGCTGGGGTTATAAAATTGATCAGTCAGATACGGTTGCATCTGCCGTAGAACAGCGGGGTCGAGCAGCGTTGCAGCGGCGTGATCGAGATAGATTGTCTTCATAAAACACCACCTACTTATGGTAAGTAATTATACATCTCGGAGTTTACTCGCCGTGCGTATACGTTGGCTGCATCACGGAGATGAATGGCTTCTTGGACGCTTACAGGCTGGTATTGGCTACCGTCTTGAGCTTTGAGAATGGCATTAGGGCGGACGTCATAGCGAGTGGTCTTGCTGCGGTGGTTTCCCTGCTCATCTTTCCATTCTTCATGCCAGATCCACGTTCGCTCATCAAGACAGAAAAATTCTCTCCGACCACCGTTAGGGATAGGACCGAAAAGCGTGCCACCGATTCGAGCTTCGTGACGAATCAGATCACGGTACAGTTCAGCACGTCGTTCTTCTTGGCTCGGGCCGAGGATTGTCTTTATAATTTTCTGAATCATCAGAGTCCTTAGGCGGAGGTAGTGTTTCCTCTTAGTTGATCAACAAGTGCTTGAGCTTGGGCAATGGCTTCCGCGCGGTTCCATGCGCCGTTATCTGCTACTGGAACTGGATTTGATTCAACGGTGTACGTCGGGGTAACGACTGGCTGTGCAGATGTAATGGGTGTTTGTTCAACGTTGCTTACGGTAGCGACTACTTCGACTGGCTGTGCAGCAGTTTTTGGTTGATTCTCGATAATTCTTGCTACCGTTTCATTGAGCGCTACACTTGCTTTACTTACTGTCAATTTACGCTCCATTGAAGGTTCGTGTTCAGACCCAATTTTCACTGGGGCATACTCGGGTGAAGCTGATTGTGTAGTTGTTGGAATCATAATGTTTTGGACAGGTTGAAAAGTTTGATTGCACTGAGCGTGGTGGCGCGTGCCAGTGTTTCGAGTGGAATGTCTCGTAATGTACTCAAAAACTCTGCCGTTGTAACCACATGCTTAGGCTGACAGATTGTACCACGATAAGGGGTCGGAGTCAAGTACGGAGCGTCTGTTTCAAGGAGTAACCGGTCCAGTGGGACCGCTCGTGCTGCATCGAGTTGGGCCTCGTCCCGCGTAAACGTCATTATGCCGTTTAATCCCACAAAAAGTCCGCGTGCTAGTATCTGTTCAAGCTCAATTGTAGAAGCGCTAAAACTGTGGATAACTCCCGGCAGTTTGAACTCGTCATATATCTCCCAGAAATCGTGCCAGACGCTGGTTTTACTGAGCGGGTCTACCCCTTTTCCATCCCGTACATGGAATATGACAGGCAGATTATGTTCCTGGGCAATTGTCAGCTGAAAGCGAAGCATTTCCTTTTGTTCCGTGCGGTCTGAATGATTGTAGTAATAATCCAGCCCGATCTCCCCGATGGCGACTACTTTGAGTTTGCTGGCGAGGGCGTGAAATTCTTGGCGAGCAACGTCGTTCTCGATATATTCTTTGGCTTCGTGTGGATGCAAGCCGATAGTAGCCCAAACACCATCGTGTTGAGCCGCAAAAGCAATAGCCTGCTTGCTATCTTCAAGCGTGCACCCAACACACAGCATGCGAGTAACTCCAGCGTCTTGAGCGGCCTTGAGGGCCTCAACAGGGTCAACTTCGTAGTCACTGATCTGAATATGACAATGGGTGTCCACAAATTCCAGTGCCGCCATGGCTACGCTTTCTTAGCTGGTTTGTCTTTGGTATCGTGTCGAGGGAAAAGGGTGCCTTTAATCGGTCGAATAACGCCTTCTTCGAAAACGTGTTTTATGCTGGCTGCAGTCTCCGGCATAAACGGTTCAAGTAAATCAGCTATCTCGATTAAACAACTGACCTGGTATGCCAATATTTCTTGGAGATGCTCTTTGTCATCGGTCTTGGCGATAGACCATGGTTTTTCTTGTTCAATATATTGGTTGAGACCGCGAACTTGCTCCCAGACATCATCAAGGGCACGGTCAAACTTACAGGCCCCAATGGCGGTCCAGTAGGCAGCATTGTCATGATTGGCTGGAGGCACTTCTCCGATGATCCCATCCTGGTATTGGATGACCATAGCAGCAGTTCGTTGTACGGCATTTCCAAGTTCGTTGGCAAGCTCGTTGTTATAGACCGCCTCTAATTGTTCCCATGAGAAGTCACCATCATCGTAACTTGGGATGTGTCGCAGCATATAATATCGGAATACATCGGTGCTATATTTTTTGACGATTTCATCAGGACTCACCACGTTACCGAGCGACTTACTCATTTTGGTATTACCAATGTTCACAAATCCATGGACGAATAATTTCTCAGGTAGTGGCAGTCCGAGCGCCAAGAGGATACCAGGCCAAATAGCGGCATGGAAACGCAAGATATCTTTACCGATTACCTGGACGTTCGCTGGCCAGAACTTCTTAAAATCTTCGTGTTCCGGGTACCCAAGGACGGTAATATAGTTCAAAAGCGCTTCGAACCAGACATACATTACTTGCGTCTTGTCGCCAGGTACCGGGATGCCCCAGGTGAGTTTGCTCACAGGTCGCGAGATACTGATGTCATCGAGTCCTTCGATGATCACATTCAAGATTTCGTTGCGGCGCGTCTGTGGGATAACCTCAAAAGTCCCCGCTTGAATCGCTGCTCGGATTTGATCGGAATAGTTAGACAACTTGAAAAAGTAGTTTTCTTCTTCGATTCGTTCATATGGCTTCTTGTGTTGCGGACAGACGCCCTTATTGAGCTTGGCGACTGGTTCGGTGACGTACTCTTCGCAGCCAGTACAATACAACCCGATGTATTTGCTCTTGTAGATATCTTTCTCGAGTTGCTTCCAGATGATGGCCGCCCGTTGCTCATGCCCAGCGTCGGTGGTTCGAATGAATCGGTCGTTGCTAATGTTGAGTGTCTTGGCGAGGTCGCGGAATTTCTGGCTTTGTTTGTCGGCAAGTTCTTTCGGTGTGATTTTGAGCTCAGCTGCTTTGTCAGCAATCTTTTGGCCATGCTCATCTGAGCCAGTGGTGAAAAGCGTCGTCTTACCTTGCTTGCGAGCGGCTCGAGCCAAAACATCGGCCATCACAAATTCAAGTGCATGCCCGATATGGGGATCACCGTTAACATAAGGGATTGAGGTTGCGACGAGGTAATTCATGTATATATTGTACCTTTGATTCCATAAATGATGGAATAGTTACGAAAGTTAGTATTGCTGAAATAAAATAGAGTATAAAAAAGTTAGCCCAAGCGGGGCATCATTACGACTTGAGTCACGTAATTACTTTTTATCATGCCCCTATTATACCACGATTAGCTGGTCGCTCTATCTGTAACGCGATGGTCGAGCGGAATGCCACGTGCACACAGACCATAGGCTTGGCAGTCTGCAGGCGTATATGTTTCGATTGTTTCAGTATAGAGGCTGGCATAGGGTACCTCTCGATCATCTAGTTCTGGTATCGTCAATGAATGTTGCATCGAATACAAGACTCGAATATCTGGTACTCCCTCGTCGCGGAGAATATCGGCAACCGCGGCGCATGATGCACCGGTACTGCCCACATCATCCAAAATCAAAGCAGTCTCCACCGGCATTGTTCGCAAAACAGCCTGTCCCCAATGTTTCTCGAGTCTGTATGTTGGTGGATCTTTTTTACTCTTTTCGGTCCGAATGCTCATCACCATTCGGCCGGTCTTATGGGCGACAGTCTCTGCAACCACCTCCGCTAGATCAATAGTGCCGCTATCGATGCCGATCAGGGCATTGAAACGAACTTCGTATCTTTCGATGATATAGGCGGCCGTAACGCTGACCCATTCATCAAAGAGTCTACTGCCTACTGGCGCTGCTTTTTCGAAATCAGCCGTGTATCCATGGATAATAGGATGCGTATTGAAGCTCGTATGAACTCGTTTATCGACAAGAGGTGCTCGCTCTAGATGATCCCTGAAGCGGGTGAGTCGTGCCTGGAGTGATACAGCCATAGTGGATTCAGTGTATCACAGGCTATACAACATATTTGGTGGCCAAATGCCATAGATGACAGACCCTACATTTGTAAGTTTTGAGCTGCGTACCGTGCTGATGATAGGCCACAATAGCGGCCGTACGAGCCTGTTTTTGAGTATCAAACGCTAGTTTGTCGGCACAACGTGGAGGCGTATCAGGTTCAGCGTCTATCATGGCGCCGATGCACAATTACTGTTTTTGATAATACCGGTAAAGGTTTTCGGGACTGGCTTGGTAAGTCCGAGATTGCGATGCAAAGTGCCATACGGCGTGAGGTTATTACCGTCGAATCCCTCTTTATAAAATGGCAATCTATTTATAGTGAGGTTGAGATAGTTGGTATTCGAACTTCCACCAACTCCGTGCCACCATAATGCACTGACCCCCAATTGAGCTGCATTGGCACTGATCATCTTGACCGCCGCATCATCCCAGTAGGTTCCGCCGCCGCCTTGTTCGATGTTTGCAGAGTCTGCACCATACTCACCAATAACCACTGGTAAATTCCGCTGTAACACAGTGGTCAGTTGCGAAAGTTGCTGCGATATATTAGATGCTTCACCTGCGCTACCGCCAGAGGCACCATAATCATGCCAATCATACACCACATTACATTTTCCTGTCGCAAGGGTGCTTACGGGCGTAGTGGTAGTTAATGAATTAATGTCCTGCCCCCATCCGGGTAAGTTATGCACGGTAATATTTTCGGCTCCGGTGTCCCTAATTGCTTTGTACTCTGCTTCTGCAATCTGACGCCAAAGATCATAGAAAGGCGTACCGCTATCATGGATATACTCATTCAGTGTTCCAAACCAAACGTATGAATTATTCTTATATTTATTGGCGATAACTGGCCATATGCTCAACGAAGCGGTGTAGCGAGGATCGGAAAGGCTCGTAATCTCTCCTCCTGTATCTGCAAAGTTTTCATGAAGTCCCAAGATAACCACGATTCCTTGACTCGTATACTCCTGGACTATTTCGTCAATGCCATTCAAAAGATCGGTCTGCGTATACGTGGTATTGGGGCAGTTTAAATAGTACGACCAGAAATTGAGTCGGACCACATTCCAGCCCCACTGTTTTGCTTTAGCGACGTTACCAGCCGCTGATTCATTCGGGAAGCCCCCACGCAAGCGCGGACATGCCGGGCCAGGATTACCTACGATATTAGCACCAACCCCGTAAAATATTTTTCCGTTTGGGTCGACAATGTCTTTTCCGACCACGTAGAATTTACCGGTTCCAGCGCGTCAGCGCGGCTTACTGTTTGCGCCGGGCTGGTAACGGTCGAGCTAGATCCAATGTCGAGACTCACACCAGGAATATTGCCCGTAGCCGCAAATGCGATGACAAGAGCTGCAATTCCAACCACGATGCATACTACAGTGATGATAAGCGGGCGCGTGATCTGGCGATTGCTTCGGATTTTTTCCGTTTTTGATTGTTTGCGATTTGGCATATACCTTATGCTAACGTGCGCCGTTATCTCTGTAAAGAACGAAAGGCCGAACATTTGCACGTATTACGTTTATAGCGTGGAGAATTCTTCGGTATAAATCTGCGTGGACGATACGTGGGCCTTGACTAGTCCCCCTTTGAGAATCTTGAGCATTGGCGGAGGGCCACAGATAAAGAAATCATAGCCGGTGAGATCTCCCAATTGTTTTTGTAAAAGTTCCAAAGACACAAATCCGCTGATATTCTTATTGACCACCGTGAGTTCAAAAATGTCCGGAATAGTCTTTTGAATCATCAAGAGTTCACGTAGAAAAACGGTGTCCTCGAGCCTGTCTGAGGCATAAAATAATTGTACTCGGTAAGCGCTTTTATTTTTGAGTGACCGTGCAAGGCTCAAAAAAGGCGTCACGCCCACACCGCCCGCAATCCAGATCTGTTTTTTATTGCGGCTGTTATGATACGTGAAATCTCCATATGGTCCTTCGAGAAAGGCTTTGCTTCCTACGACCAAATTTTTCATAGTTTTCGTATCATCACCAAGCTCTTTGATAACGAATCGGATGTAAGGGCCGTTTGCGGCAGTCGTAAATGAGTACGGGTGAGCTTCAGGATCGATACCGGGGCAAACCACCGAGAGGTATGCGAACTGCCCAGGATTGTATGTCATCGGTATCCCGATTGGCTTCAATACTACTTCGGTAGTCGCAGCTGCCGGCGTATTGACCTCGCAGACAACATACGGATAGCGACTTATCAGTTTGCCGAATACCGAGCGATAGAAAAACGCAATCATTCCCAACCCATAGATTATTGAAACATAGATTAGTAGTGGCTTATTTTTGACGATTTGTGAATTTGCAACAATTGCATGGAAAAATATAAGGGGAAGGATCCATCCGAAGAATCGGTGAAAGCTAATCCATCTCTGATGCCGGATATGGGAATAGATGGTGATGACCATAATGGCACTAAATATGCCGATAGCTACGATGCCACTGACTATTAAAGCAGAGTCCCATTGCCAAATATCACCTACTGATTTCCCTTTCAAAAAGCCTTTAATTGCGAGTAGAAATGGATGTGCCCAGATAGTATAGAAGGCAATTTTGCCAATCTTTTTATGAAGTCCATATGTGGAATCTATACCACCAAATATACGAACAATAAATGCATGCCGCATGCTCAGGATCGGCATAAGGCTATAGGCGACGATCGAAACTAAGGCGGCAGCCTTGCCAAGAACCCCCGCAATGTATGCAGCAGACATTGGCTCAACAACTTTTGCACTGCCAAACTGCCACAGGAGGATAGGAATGAGGAGTAATACGAGGACAATTGCTTCTCCTCTAAATTTCCGGGCTCTTTTTGTATTCATAACCAATATTGTCCCAAAAACTTACAAGGAAGTAAAATGCAGAGTCTTGCATCATGTTATTGCTTTTTTAGCTACTTTTTGTTATAATATGCGCTTGTTCGAGGTTTGAGAAAGTTTTTATGAAATATAGACACAGTAGTTCAGTAATCAATCGTTTTCGAACCCATCACCTGCTTCTCATTGCCGGTGTTAGTATTTTTTTGGGCTTAGGAGCTTCAAGCCTTATGCCTTCTCGTTACGATCGGGTACAGGCCCAGCCGAGTCCCGTTAGCGTACGTGCTCCTCAAACGAAGGCTGCACAAACAGGCGCACCCGTAAAAGCCGAACCTGCTGCTGTGCAAAAACCTGCTGTGATTATTACAAGCGCAACTATTGTTCCAAGCTGCACACCATCTTCATCTGTAGGATTTGCAGATGTCCCTACCATCTCCTCAAATAATCCTGGCGTTTTCCAGAATACGACCACAAGTACGTATACCGTCTATGGTACAGCCATGAACCAAATAGCAAACCAGATCCACTCGTGCTCACCGGTAACACTAGGATCCGATCGTTTTGCCGGAAGCACGACCTACCGTATGAGTTGGACCTACTCAATCGCACAAAATCAAGATAAAACCTGCACCGTAGATAACGTAAGTGTGGGCCTTGGAATTCACTTCACTATGCCGTCTTGGGAACAAGTCGGCGCAAATTCTGCCATCACAGGGCAGTGGGAAACATTCTACGCCAACCTTTTCACTCATGAACAAGGTCATGCCACGATCGCACGACAACATGCCGACGCCATAGTCACGCAACTTAGAGCTATTCCTCCGATGGATTGTAACCAAATCACTACTTTTGCCTCTGCCAAAGCAGATGCTATCCGCGCTCAGCTCGATGCCGCCAACGAACAATACGACGCCTCAACCAATCACGGCGACACCCAGGGCGCCCACTTTTAAAGAATAGAAAATACATACAAACTCGAGCTACTGGCAAGAACTACTCGGATGGAATACTATTGGTGCATGAAATCATGCGCTTCGTGTGGGAAAGATTTTAAGCCAAGTAGTAAACATTTGAATTGTCCAAGTTGTAGATATCAAAAGACTAAAACGGTTATGTGCCTTATATGTAAAACCCAATTACATTCTACGAAATATAATAACTGCATTAAGTGCACGAATAAAATTAAGCCGGGTTACGGTGAAGGAAGATATTTAAAGAACGGATACGTAATGATCTTCCGAAAAGGCCACCCACGGGCCCAAGGTAGCAGAGCAAACTACGTTTTTGAGCATATTATTGTAATGGAGGAAATATTGGGTAGATACCTTGATAAGGATGAAACCGTACATCATTTAAATGGCGTGCGTGATGATAATTCAAAAGAAAATTTAGAGCTATGGGTGAAACCACAGCCCTCAGGAATCCGGGCAAAAGACGCTCTCGAATGGGCAAAGAAAATAATCGAAAAATATGAAAATCTGCCGGAAAAATAAAAACACCAAGCAAAGTTGGTGTTCTTATGGAGGAGCTGGCGGAGAACTGCCCTCCGCGTGCATCGGTTAACGTGGCTGAAGTGACTACAGGCTTAGTCTGTTTGGATGTTTCTTTAGTCTAAACGGTATAAACAAACAAAAATTGTCTAGACTGCAGCCCTTAGGCTTAGCCATAGGTAGGGGCAACTACCATATGGAGCAATCAGAAAATATAGCGTTCAACGGTTCTATCTGATGTCGATCCGTGAACGGTAACCTAAAAAATTAGGCTACTGCGCCTGCAAACTGTCGTTGTCCGAGAACTCGGTCAGCTAGGTCTGCAAGACTGGTAATAGGTGTTTTTGCAACTATTGATTTGATCCGACTAACGTGCAGATCAATCCGGCCTGCCACTACTGCTTGTTAAGGTCCAATGTCGAGCTTAAAATTCAGCCCCAAGGCGTAACGCTTAAAAGTTACGAACCTTTATTATACCATAAGGGCTAAGCTTAAACAACTTGGTGAATTTTGGCTTTTGGCTCGCGGTAGAAAATATTGAAAATGAGGCCACCTGCTATGATGGTGATTCCACCGACGATCACTGGCATGTTGATACCAAGGGTTGCCACATAACCACTCATAATTGCCGGGATGGCTCCTGCGAGCGCTTGGATACTTCCATCAATACCGAGTACTTCACCCTGAATTTCTGGACCAACGGATGAGCTGATGAGCGCCGTTGCGTTGGCAATGTTCAAGCCGTTAAAGATCGCGATAAACGGAGCAACCATCAAAAGTTGTGTAGTGTTGTTCGGGAACAGCTGCAAGAGCAAAGCAAATCCAAGACCGAGGAAACTAACTCGCAAGATTGAGCTATTCTTGAACCTGGCGAGGAGCGGGGTCAGAACACCTTGGCTGATCACAATCCAAATACCGATATAGGCAAAGAAGTCACCAATGTTTGCTTGTTTGAAGTGGAGTTTTTCGATGAGCAAGATTTGGAAGAATGTCGTGAAGAACGTGAAGCCACCCCAGAATAAGAAGTTAGCTGCAAAGACCACGCGCAGGCTCGGGCTCAGTGCTGCTTGCTTGATGTTATCGAGAGATTTATTCCAGGCAAGTTTAAGCTTGGCATTAATGTGCATATGAGTCTCTGGAAGGTATATCCACAGCAAAATCACATTGATAGTACTGAGAATTGCGGTGAACCAAAATGGCGTGGACGGACCAAACCAATGTGGGGTGTTAAATAGTCCAAAAAAACTAGTCAAAGGTGATGCCAGCCGAGCGCCGATGTATGGACCGAAGACAAAGCCCAGCCCAAAGCAGGCGCCAATGAGACCAAAGTTGCGGGTTCGATTGTTTGGCGTACTTACATCTGCTACCACTGCCCTTGCAACGCTCAGGTTACCACCGGTGATACCATCCAAACCACGAGCGAAAAATAGGAGAGGGATATTTTTTGTGACGATACCAACGGCGAACAAAGCATAGCCAAATGCTGTTCCGGCTAAGCTGAAGCCGAGCACTTTACGACGACCGTAGCGGTCGGACAGTTGCCCCAGGATTGGCGTTGCCAAGAATTGCATCAGCGGATAAATAGCGGTAAGCCAACCGAGCAAAATAAGTGAGTTATTTCGACTAAACCCTGCCGGCTCAAAAATAGTGAAAATTAATTGCGGTAATACCGGGATCAAAATCCCGACGCCAAGCACATCCAAGAAAACAGTAAACAGAACAATTGGTAATGCTCTTTTTTCTAGTTTTGTGCTGGCGTTTTCTACTTTAGCTGACATACGATTCCTTGTTTTTAGATAGTTTCTATTTGGTGGCAAGCGCTAACTTTATCCGGATCACATGATACTTGGTGCAAGACCTGCAATGCGTCTAAGAGTGCTGCTTGTTGTTTTTCGCTAAGACCAGCATACATCGGTGCATGATACTCATTCAAGACGCTAATCGCTTCATCGGTGTAACGATCTCCCTTGGGGGTCAGCGTAGTGATGTGTTCACGCTTGTTCTCTGGTCGGCGGACCGTCTGCAATAAACCCTGTTGTTGCAAAAGTTTGATCTGACGGCTGATGCTCGCTTCTGTTTGTCCCAGGCTTTCGGCGATTTGTTTTTGTTGAATGTGCGGACTATTTTGGAGCGTCGTCATTATCTTGAATTGTGAAAATCCGATCCCAAGCCGTTCTTGTAGTACTTGGTCAGATTGCCGACCAAGAACGAACGATACATGGTTGAGGAGGTATCCAATTGAGTTAATAGAACGCATAGGTTTCCTGTATATGATTGTACTCGGGCTATACTTAACACGTCAAGCAATATATGTGATGTATAACGCATGCCACTGCTCGAGCGATAATTCTTGCGGGCGGGCGTTCGGGTCGATGCCGGCTTGGTCGAGGAGTCTCTCGACTTCGCTCTTCTCGATGTGAAGTCCGGCGCTCAAGCTACTACGCAGTTTCTTGCGCCTCTGAGCAAAGCCAGCTTTGACAAGCCTAAAGTATTGCGGTACATCGAGGTCACCGAACAAAGGAGTCGCGCGGCGCACCAGTTTTATGATCTGAGAATCAACTTTTGGTGGAGGAGTAAATAGTTCTGCCGGCACGACCATATCGAGACTTGCCTGGTAGTAATACTGGGTGGTTACGCTCAAAATAGACATGTCGCCTGGCTTAGCTGCGACGCGTTCAGCAACTTCTTTTTGGATAAGTAATGCGATCACCGCAGGTGGATTAGGAGATTCACTTAATACGCGTAGCAAGTTACTGGTGAGGTAGTACGGGATATTTGCTACTACCTTATAGCCGGCTGGCATTTTTGAGTAATCAAACGTCAGGCAGTCATCATTCACGATATCGAGATTCTTGCGCACCATCGATTTTCGAAGCCCCACAAATAGCTCTTTGTCGTATTCTACCGCAACTACTTCTTTAGCTTGTTCGACTAACAGCTCAGTGAGCGTGCCAAGCCCCGGACCAATCTCTACGATAGTGTCGTCTTTGGAAACCTCGCCGGCGTCACACATAGCTTGCAGTACATCGCGGTCATGCAACCAGTGCTGGCCAAGGCTTTTCTTGGGAGTCATATCATACATATGCCCAAATTATACCACAATTTATATCATTTTAACAGGGGTAGCATGCGCATGAATAATTCCTACGCTTGAGGTATTTTGGAGATAATGGTGCGACTCGCAAA
>JAPLYT010000001.1 GCA_026395435.1 Candidatus Saccharimonadota bacterium | reverse complement strand
GGTCCATTGTTGGTAATAGTCTGGGTGGTTTGGTAGCCGGTGGAATTTTCCAAAATATCATCTAAATTGTCGGTGGTTGTAATACTTAGATCTACGCCCAAAATTAATGTCTGGTCGACGCTATCGCTGTTATTAGAAGAATTGGTATCAGTTAGTGTAAAGCCTATGTAGGCCATGCTAGTTATTGGGTTATCAAACGTAATAGTACTTCCACCACTACAGGTGATGTCTGCGTTGTAGGTAATAGTGAGTGTCTGGCCAGTTTCGAGTAAGCCTGTCCAGGTTTGGCTAGTAATGGAACCTAATGTTGTAGCATCACCACTGTTAGATGTAGAAGTGATACTTATACAGTCATTTTGGTCCAAACTAAAATTAATAGTATCGACACTGAGCGGTCCATTGTTGGTAATAGTCTGGGTGGTTTGGTAGCCGGTGCTTCCTTCCTTAATAACATCGATTCCATCAGTTGTAGTAAGAGTTACATCGTTTGATGTATCGCAAATAGAAGGACCGCCGTCTTGTATTGTCCAAGAATAATTGGTCGTAATTGCATCTCGAGCTTCTACGGCGCAGTAACGGCTATTACCGGCATTAAATGTTACGTTATTTTTTAGCGTTTCTGCCGACCAACCCATAAGTATAGCGTCGTAGGTAGCAGTAGGTAGCGTTACGCTCTTGAACATATCGGTCATGTTGGTCACGCTAGTAACGTCCCAAAGGCCTAAATTCTGGTTAAGCCCGTAGGCCTGTTTAAACATATAGCTCATATCGGTAACCTTACTAGTATCCCAGCCTGTAATATTCTGATTAAAAATAGCATTATAGGTAAACATATAGCTCATATCGGTAACCTTACTAGTATCCCAGCCACTGATATCTTGGTTGAAAACTTGAGAAACATAGAACATATAGCTCATATCGGTAACTTTGCTGGTGTTCCAGCCACCGATATTTTGGTTGAATAGAGTTGTATTACTAAACATCCAGCTAAAGTTTGTTGCACTGCTCGTGTTCCATCCACTGATGTCTTGGTTAAAGAGCGGATCATTAACGAACATGCCGGTAAAAGTTTCTACCTTAGATACGTTCCATCCACTGATGTCTTGGTTGAAGGCTATAGCATCGGCAAACATATAATACGCCGAAGTTAGCTTACTAGTGTTCCAGCCGCTAATATCTTGGTTGAAGGTAGATGCTCCTTGAAACATTTGACCCATAGAAGTTACATTACTAGTGTTCCAGCCGCTAATATCTTGGTTGAAGAGCGGATCATTGAAAAAGATACTTCCCAAATCTGTTATCGTCGAAGTATTCCAATTGTTGAATGATGAGTTACCGACCAGTGAAGACGCCGTTCTGAACATACTCGCCAAGCTAGTAGCCTGACTTAAATCCGGAGAATCTGTTGCCGTTACGTCTATATGACTACATCCACTAAACGCATCTGAGAAATCAGTCCAAGCCGTTGTACCCCATTGGCTAATGTTTAATATCTTATCTTTGTCGCCGTTATTGCCAAAATATATCCTAGCAGTAGGCGCTGAGATTCTAATAGTGTAGGTCCCTGCAGATCCAAAATCATGAGTAGTGGATCCGTTTAAGCCAGTTTCATCAAAGATTCCATCGTTGTTCCAATCGACGCTATAATTGTCGACCCCAATCATTGGAACCGTAATCGAAGTACTATTTGAAACACCAGGGTTATCAGTTTTCCAAGTAGTCACAAAATCAGAGCTTGATAAGGCATGGACCGGGGTATTCATAAGAGCAGGTAGCGCAAAAATTGAAAGCAATGAAAAAGGTACCAAAATTCTTAGTGAGTATTTAACCATTTGTTTTTTTATCTTAAACATAACCGCTTATAAGTTTACCACTTATTACGTTAAGCTTAAAGGAGTAACTGCTTATTCAGCTGGACTAATATATCTTTACTGATATCTTTGTTCTCTTTTTGGCTTGAATCAAAGCTTAGTGATGTGTTTATAGTCTTATCTTTGGAAATTGTAACAATCTTAAGTTCTGTTATTCTGGCTAATTTACGAGTGCTAAAGACCGTTGCATCACCGACATTGTTAATAATTTGGTTTGAATAAATGCTGTTCTTTTCTTTAGCAGATTGATTTAAATCTGCTATCCGTTTTTTTTGAGTGTCAGGAGTTTCATTTTTGAAGTTCTGAATTTTTAATACGATCGTATTTGTTTTCTTTTCAAATTTAATTCTTAGTGGACAGCTTAGTACTTTACTGCTGGAAGTTTCTAATTTACTGACACTATCTTTAATTATCTCTACCGATTTTGATTTAAAAATCTTATTAATTGAGTCCGGATTTAGGTTATTGCATTCTTCGGCAAAACTAATCGAACTTTTTGAATTAATAGAGACAGAGTCTGGCTTATTAGATTTTGACGAAAGGAGTTTTATACCAACTAAAAAAATAGCTAAAACGAGCAAAATTATCGCCATAATTTTAAACTTCTTATTTTTCAATACGTACCAACCCCATCAATTAATGATATGAGCTATTATACTAAAAATATAGGTATTTGTTATTTATTATTTAGAGATTGGTGACGTTCGCTTGCAGCATTTAAGAACATTGAACCTTCAAACACCGCGGCAGAAACAAATGCACCAACTACAAAAACTGCACTTCTAGTAATGTTGCGTTCAGGAAGGGCTTTTAATGCTTGAAATCCGCTTAAAGCAGCGACTGCTAAAGCCACTGGGGCAAATTTATCGGCAAAATCAGCCAATGAGTAAAGCTCTTCAGGGCACATAGCTGGAGGTGGACCTACCACAGCATCGAGTTTATCTTTGTTATACATAACATATATTATTACACAAAGAAGTAATAAATACAAATATTTTATTAGAGCAGCTAAAGCGACTATATTTACTATGGTACTATACACACTATGACAGAAGTAATTCATAAGAAGCGACACCATAAAGTGCGCCGGTTCTTTACATATCTTCTAATCTTTTTTGTGACTCTGATTTCATTAGGCGTGCTCGTGCTGTCGATACATTCATTGACGGTAAACGCCCATCAAAATCGAATAAAATCATTTTACAAAACTGATGGTCTGCCGAAGAAAGTTCGCCTTGGAGAGATCGTCAGAAGTGAACCGCTAGGCGTAAAAATCCCTAACGGTTATGGCTTACGTATTCTATATGGAACTCAGTCTGGTTCTGGTGACTACACGTTTTCATCGGGAATGGTATTTATCCCAGACAATACCACCGCTGCAACGCCAAGACCAATTGTTGCATGGGCCCACGGAACGCTTGGACTTGGTGATGCATGTACACCGTCACGGCTTAATAATCCTGTAAAAAATATTAGCTGGATTAGCCAAATGCTTAGCCGGGGATGGGTGGTCACAGCAACCGATTATGCCGGCTTTGGAACTCCTGGAAATTCTGGATACCTTTTAGGAAAAGATGAAGCATATGATGTCTTGAATAGTGTCAGAGCAGCTCGTAATGTAGGTGAGGCGCATACAAGTAACAACTATGCGGTATGGGGACATTCGCAGGGTGGCAATTCGGCATTATTCAGCTCAAGTCTGGCGAAAACTTATGCCCCCGACTTGCGTCTCATTAGCACCGTAGCATCGGCACCAGCCGCTGAATTAGTACCATTGTTTAACGAACAGTACGGTACTGTTGGCGATTGGGTAATTGGCCCATTATTAGGTACATCCTGGCCTGCAAGCAATAAAAGTCTCAATAATTCTGATGTCATGACAAAGACTGGGCTCAATAACTTTCAAAGAATTGCCAATCAATGCATTCTACAATCTAGCTTAGTTGGACTTATTAGAAATCTATTTGGTATGAAATTCTATAGCCAGAATCCTGTGACTATCAGCTCCTGGAAAGAAATGGCCAAAAAACAATCGGCACCGGTTCTAAAATCGAACATGCCTCTTCTGGTGGTAGAGAGCAAGGCTGATAAAGTCGTACTGCCAAACACCACAGCTTTGTATATCCAATCAGCCTGTAAGGCAGGTTCAAACGTAGACAGTCTTTGGGTGGATAACGTGGCGCATCAGGCTATTCCTAAGCAAACAGCCAACCAGGTTATCGCCTGGATTGGCGATAGATTTAACAATATCCCGAATCAATCTACCTGCTCGCAACAACTACCTGTGGCACCAGCTACTGATCCGTAAACCCACTTAGTATCTATGTTAATTACTTTTTGTCAGATATATTCATATAAAGCCACTCAAGAATATCGTGAGCTTCATCGATCCTACTTAGTACTTTTTTACTTCTTAATGGTTCTTCTTTGTAATATGGAATTTGGCCTTTTAATGTCAGGGAGGCAAAGTATAGTTGTCTGGCAATCCGAGCAATAATATTTTTACTATCTAGTGAATCTGGTGTCAAAAATGGTCTACCATATACTGTAACATTGCGCATTGGCGCCACCAAAGTCTCGCGGATGATTGTATCTTGATGCAAAAACCCCTCATTCTCGATCTCAGAGGGTATCTTTCTTGCGCCAGATATATTATCCAAACCCATAACAGTTAAAGACACCTTATTAATGCTATTTGTTTTATCAAGCAATTCTATACCATTACTAAAATAGCTATAGTCAAAGAAAGAACCTTCCAGCACAACATCTAAATCAAGATCGCCAGGATTTTTAGAATATAGATAAGAGCCGGCTATAGAAATATGAACACATTCTTGATCGAAGTGTCCGTATTTTTGTTTAATAAAATCAAGAATAATCATAACGTTGCTATTTACCAAGGCTACCCGCTCGGTCATTTCTTTCCGCTGTAGCGAATTCGCTTTTTGATACCAAAAGTTACTCGATAAAAGTTTCTCTAATTTTTTAGGGTCTGTCTGCTTTTCAATATAATCATCACTGAACTCAATAAGTGGATATACAGCCTCAAATGGCAGACTATCACGATCATGGTAGGTTGCTTGATCGGTTTTACCGTTAGTTAGGGTTGTATATTTTTGACGACTAACACTATTTTTCATAAAAATATGATACAATATTTTTATGAAAATACAAAATAATAGACTGGTCCTTGAACATCTATCGTTAACAACATCTGATGGGTTATTACTTCCGGGGTTACATTATTCGAATCCATCAATGTCGAGCACTAAAAAACTCTTAATTTACGTTCATGGGGCAGGTAGCTCCTCGATCCTTCGCTGGCCAAAGTTAACAAATACCTTAGCCGATAAACTAACATCCGCTTCGGTCGACATGCTTACATTTAATAACCGCGGCGCTGGCTATATTACTAAGTTTGACACTACAAAAGGCAAGTCAGTTATCGGTGGTATGTCTTATGAAAACATTTCAGAAAGTGAATTAGATATAGAAGCTGCTCTGAATTGGGCGAAACAAAATAACTATACCGATATCTGCCTCTACGGTCATTCAACCGGTGCCAATAAATTAGTGCTTTGGGCTAATATCCATAAATCCAATAAAAATGTAAAGGGTTTGATACTTTCGGCTGGAGGAGATGATGTTAGTCTTCAGTTATCTCGCTATAACCCTACGTTACTCGGACGGTTAGAAAAGTTTATGAAAAATAGTACTCCTAAGCAAATAGTGCCTATTGAACTATTCCCAGGTGACCACCCAATTTCCGTAGGAAGTTTAAAAGAATTGATCACCCAAAACTCTAACTACGACGTCTTCCCATTTAGACGACCTGATGAAAAAAACGCTTTTAAGCTCTTTAAGGCTGTAGAATATCCGTTAAGTATAATTTATGGTTCCGACGACTTCGGAACCATAATACCAACGGAAGAGGCCGTGAAGGTATTAAGGAGTCTTAAACCATGTAAAGCCAAGATTATTCCTAACGCCGACCATAGCTACAACAACCGTGAGACTGACCTAGCTGCAGCCGTCTTAGAATGTGTACTATCAAAGTAGCGAGAATGAGCCTATGTCTTCTGCCGAAATAGTATTCGTTAACGCCGCAATCCAAAATAGAGATTTTAGCATTGATGAAAAACCAGAGAAAGTTGTTGGAATTTTGGCTGCCCAAGCCTTAAACCACCTTCAGGGTAATGATGTAGATGTACATTGCTGGAATAATGTTGGACTTTTCGATAGCCAGCAGTCAGAAAGTGCTGACTATCGTTTGGCAATAAAATATAACAGTGATTTTGCCAAACATATTGTCGGGCCAGGCAACAAAGAGACAGTAGTTCTTTCAGACGATCAAAATGTGTTTACCGAATGGGCAATCCCAACAATAAACTCGATGATCTCTAGTGGGTCAGTCTATATTGAAGAAGCCGACTTTCATCACTGTTTCAGTTGCGATACTACCATTGCCGAATTAGCAGTAGATATAGATGACTGCAAATCCTGCAATTCAAGCAGCCAGATAAAGACAACAACCGAACTTGGAATGTTTACTAACACCCCCGATGACAGAGGGTTACTATTACCCGAAAACCTCGTAATAAATCAAATAAATATACGCCAAGAACGCAGTTCTTTGATGCAAATTCCTCCGCGACTTCTGCTTTCTCGCACAAGGAGCATCGGAGTACCACTCGAGTCCTTTGGCCTAGAAAACCATAAGTTAGACCCTAGATTGGGCATAGGGCTACTCGCAATATTTGCTGCTTCAAACCTCGGCTACGGGTCTGTTGGGATTGTCCAAAGTATATCGACGCTTAATAGAGTTGCACCTTATCTTAGGTCAGCTCTACCAAATCCGAGATTAGTTGACTTACCAGGATATCTGTTTGCATTTCACAGTCTAGTTAGGCCTCAATTACTTGATAATGCAGTCGTTTCACCATCATTAATAGCTTTATATGCTCTTGGTCAAAGAAATGATATTACTTCTACTCAAAAAATATTTGAGGAGATATCAAAGTTAGAACGGTGTGTGACCGCTTTGGATAAAGTTGCACCCCTAACAGAGACAGATCGTTCGTCGCCGAGACTCCCGCGAAATTTATCCCACATCGTAGCGACCACGGCTAAAGACATCGGTAAACTACTCGAAGAAGTTAAACACGGCCGTACCCCATCTCAAGAAACACTATCTGAAATAGATTCTGCTAGAACGTTTGCTCAACGGATTCTTGATCTTTCCGTGCAATAGGAGAAGTTCCGTGAAACAAAAATGGCTAATCTTTGGATTACTCGCATTCTTTGGGCGGGGCACCTGGAATAAGCAGCTTGCGAACTGCTGCCATGCTCTACGCTCACTGCGTTCGCTGATCGTGGTCGACCCGAGCACCAACAAACAAAAGAGCCCATCCGATGGATGAGCTACTTTGTTTGGCAGGGCATCGTGTTCGATAATAGAACTTTATTTAGAATTGATTCTTGACAAACGTACACTTCATATGTACAATTGAGTTGTAATTATAATAAGGAGCTTAGAAATGAGTACCAAAACTTTAACCGTCTCAGAATTACGAGGAAATCTCGCAGATTCATTGGATGCCATAAACAATGATGAAATACTTATTGTTACTCGTCGCGGTAAAAAAGAACGAGCAATTATCGACCTAGATAGACTAGAAGATCTTTTAGCGGTAGCCGACCCCGAGTATCTAAGCACGATAAAAGAAGCCCGGGAGAGTAAAGAATACTTCAGCCACGCACAGGTATTTGGAGCCATTTAATGGCTAAATATCAGCTTCTCTATAAAAAGGTTGCTGTAAAATCGATACAAAAACTTAGCCCGCAAATTAAAAAACGTCTGCAAATCAAGCTGGAGTTCTTCGTAAGCCAAGAAGACCCGCTGATATTTGCTAAGGCACTTACAAAACCAGCTGACGCTCAATACAGATTTAGGGTAGGAAATTATAGAGTCCTATTTGATATCGAGAAAAATAATATTGTTATATTGCTAGTTCAACACCGAAAAGATATATACAGAAAGTAAGCTTTTTGACTTATGTGCAAAGTTATTGAAAGGGCTTCGTGTACGATAATAGAACTATATTTTCAATTGGAATGGATGATACTAAGCGTTAGCTAAAACTGATATCATATCTCTATGCCTAAATTATACTTACTCTTCATGATTGTTCTTACAGTCTATGTAGTGATTGAAGACAAAAGAGATTTTACTGAGTTTAAACAATATAAAACAGCAAAAAAACGACTGACGTTCTATAAGAAATGGCTTACGAAATCGTATGTCCTAGTTGGGTTGCCGGCTATTGTATATATATTACTCTCTGAAAATTTTAGTCGACTAAATAATCCATTCTGGACAAACAGCACAATTAAATATTTACACGTTGAGATCGTAGAAAAAAATCCTTGGGTACTTATTGGCGGCTTAACTATAGGCATCTTGGTGGGCTGGATATTACAAGGTATGATTACCTATAAAAAAACTCGGTGGTCTAACTCGGAAAAAACAGCAACAATAGGTGATGTCCAAGCAATTCTACCAAAGAATGCGAACGAAAGGCGTTATGGATTCTGGCTTGCTCTAAGTGCAGGGATTAATGAAGAACTACTTTTTCGAGTAGCTATACCGCTAATCTTACTTAGCCTAGGGCTCAGCCCGCTAGCTACAGGCGTTGTCAGCATAGTTTGGTTTGGCTGTATGCATATATATCAGGGAATTTTTGGAGTGTTCGGGGCATCATTGGCTGGTGCAGGCCTATTGGCTATGTATATTGTTACTGGTAGTATTTTGGCGCCAATTATTTTCCACGCATCCATAGATCTCAACGCACTGATCATCCAGCCTTATATCGCCAAAAAATCTTTGCGCTCATAAGTAAACAAAAACTCGACGATTTGTCGAGTTCATGTTCTGGCAGGGGTGGTCGGATTCGAACCGACAGGACGACTTTTGGAGAGTCGCCGTTTAACCATTAACGGACACCCCTATACTTATTACCAAAACTAGTATATAGCATTTGTAACAACAATCCGAGTTGTTTATCGTTATACCGCACATTTACACAGCCAGGATATCCAGGATGTTTATTTTTTCCTGTATTCTTCTTTAGATAATATTTGTGGAACTGGCTAAGTGGAATCTTAGTAACATCTGACCAATACCTGAGCTGCGTGTCTGGATCATGATAGTCATGTAAATGCACGAGCGCCCTGAATTTTGATTCGTCCAAATCAAATGATTTTCGAAGACAAGACATGAGTACCTCGATCATAATTGGATCAGAATTTGTAAATTTTAAGCCAGAACTTATATCTTTATTACCTTCACACCAAAACAGTAACGCACAAACTAATTGCAGTTCTTCTTTGTTTAAATGTAGCTTATATACAATTTTTTCAGCTTTTTGTGATGTTATGGCTTCTTTATCTAATCTAATTTTTCGATTAGCAGCAGACATGAGTTCTACTTTAGTTTTCTGAATTTGAAGATAGTGTTCATTAACACGTGTTTGTTCTTTTTTTGTTAACTCTATTTTACTTACCCAATCATGGATAGTTGATTTAGATAATCCAAGTTTTGATGCAATTTCAGAGAATAGAAAACCTTGACGTCTAAGTTTTTCTGCCTCTAATCGTAATTCCAACCTTAAGCTTGATGGTGACATGATCTACATACATTGTACGCCGATTAAACAACACTTCAATATGTGTCCAATTTGTTATACAATAAGTAAACCCATGAGCAAAGTTATATCCACCAAACCCGTATTTGTTATCCTCTATGGTTACCCAGGATCTGGTAAAACACACTTTGCGCGTCAACTCAGCGAGTCGCTCAATGCGGCTCATGTGCATGCCGATCGCATCCGTGGGGAGCTGTTCACCGAACCTCGCTATGACCGTCAGGAAAACGAGTTGGTCAATCACCTCATGCTCTACATGACCGAAGAATTCTTGAATGCCGGTGTCAGCGTCGTGTTTGACGGCAATGCTTCTCGCTTGGCGCAGCGTCGTGAGCTTCGCAACTTGGCCCGCAAGACAAAAGTCGAACAACTCCTTATCTGGCTGCAGATCGATGCCGAAAGCGCCTTCGCTCGACTCGGCAATCGTGATCGCCGCAAATCAGACGACAAATATGCGATGCCGTATACGCGCGAAACCTTTGAGGCTCATATCCAAACCATGCAAAACCCAAAGAACGAAGATTACATAGTCCTCAGCGGTAAGCATACCTACAACACTCAGCGCAGTGCTGTGATCAAAAAAATGTATGAACTTGGAGTGGTCGCCATCGACGATGCAGCAGTCGGCGTAGTCAAGCCGGGTCTCGTCAACTTAGTGCCAAGTCAGCTCCGTGGTGGTCGCGTCGATAACAGCCGCCGCAATATCCTTATTCGCTAATGAAAACCATCCATATTGAAGACGTTGGAGACGTGCAAATTCACAAGCATGCCAGGTCTCGGTCGCTCAAAATCACTATTGCTAGTGACGGCATTATCAAAGTAACCCAGCCCACGTGGGTGCCGTATAGCGCTGGCGCTGCTTTTGCCCGGTCCAAGAAAGCCTGGCTCCAACTCCATCACACACCGGTTTCGAATATCAAAAGCGGATCACCGATCGGCAAGTTTCATCATCTCTATTTCAAAGGTGCTAGCGATGTGACGACTATCTCGACGCGCCAAAAGGGAAGCGAACTGTGGGTCACCTATCCATCTTCCAAGATCATGAGTGACGCCGATGTCCAAACGGCTGCTCGCAAGGTAGCCATGCGGGCGCTCCGAGACCAGGCTGAAAACCTGCTTCCCAAACGTCTCCGCACACTGGCCGACGAACATGGCTTCGACTATAAAAGCGTCCAAGTCCGCCAGCTCAAAGCCCGCTGGGGAAGTTGCAATAACAAAGGTGAGATCACCCTCAACTTTTTCCTGATGCAATTACCATGGGACTTAATCGATTACGTATTGGTGCATGAACTAACTCATACCAAAGCGCTTCACCATGGGCCAGAGTTCTGGGAAATCTTTGAAGTCGCCATGCCGGGAGCCAAAAAACGACGCTCGGCACTCAAAGGCTATAGCCCAACCGTCAAAGTCATCGACAGTTAGTCGCGGATCACCCCTTGACTCCTGGGGCATATATAGGGTATCCTTGACATATCGACCTACTCATCATAGTAGGTTTTTTATTTGGTAAGGAGTTAAGAATGGCGAAAAAGATCACCGCAAAAGTGCCCAAACGAAAACTTGAAACCGTTCGTGAGCGCACTGAGCAAACCAATAATGCCAAACCAAAATCACGCATTGTAGCTAGGTCTGCCCGTGCAGCAAGTACGCCATTCCGATTTGTTGGTCGTTTGATCGCTCGCATTGCCCGACCGTTTCGCTTCTTGCTTCGACCATTCAAAACCCGACCAGTCCGATTTGTTGGCCGAGTATTATCCCGCGTATTACTACTCCGATATTTCCGCGATTCATGGAAAGAACTGCGCTTGGTGACATGGCCTGATCGCAAAGAAACCCGTCAGCTGACCCTCGCAGTGTTCGCATTTGCCATCGTATTCGGTCTTATGGTGACGGTTACCGACTACGGTCTTGATAAAGTATTTAAAAAGTTAATTCTTAAGTAGAGGAACAGAGAAATAAAATGAGCAAACGATACGACACTACCAAACAATGGTATGCCATCCACACCTATAGCGGCTACGAAGAAAAAGTTGCTGAGAGCATCCGCCAACGAGCCGAAAGTCTCGACATGAAAGACAAGATCTACCAGATCTTAGTGCCAAAAGAAAAGATGATCGAAATCAAGAACGGCAAACGAAAAGTAGTCGAAAAACGAATCTTCCAAGGATACGTCATCGTTCAGATGAAACTCACCGAAGATGCTTGGTATATCGTCCGTAACACTCCTGGTGTAACGGGATTTGTTGGTACTGGTACCGACCCAACACCTATCGACGACGACGAAATGGAAAAGATCAACAAGCGCATGGGCCTCGAGCAACCAAAGCACAAGATCGACTACAAAATCGGCGACGTGGTCAACATCACTGATGGTCCGTTCAAGAGCTTCGACGGTACGATCAACGATATCGATCCGGCTAAAGGCAAGCTCAAGGTATTGGTCAACATGTTCGGTCGTGAAACTCCTGTCGAACTCGACTCTCTCCAAGTTAAACGAGTCTAATCATGCCTAACCCTGAAGTAGAACAACCTAAGAAATATGAAAAGGCCGGCAAACGGCTCGTCCAAGCTGTAGAAGTCTGCATTGGTGGCCTCGCTGCTGTGGTGCTCGCACGAACAGAGCTTACTCATACTGCCATCGAGCCGATTGTCGAAGGTCTTGGTTGGGGTATGTTAACGGGCGGCATAATGGCGGGACCGTTTGTCGTATCTACAGAAATTATACGAGCTCAGCAAAGCCCTCAAGATCACGATGGACAACAGGGGTAGTCTGTAGTATAATTGGTCAGTTACGCACACATTCGATTGCTTCATCGAAATTATGCAAATTATTAGGAGATCAAATGGCAGGCAAACAAGTAAAAGCAAACCTCAAAATGAAAATTCCTGCTGGCCGCGCCAGTGCAGCTCCACCCGTTGGTAGCACACTCGGACAGTACGGTGTCAACATGATGGATTTTATCAATCCGTTTAACGACGCAACCAAAGATATGCAAGGACAAACCGTCACTGCACATATCACCATCTACGATGACCGCACCATGGATTTCCGTGTTGTCGGCGCACCTACAGACGACCTTATCCGAGCTAAGCTTGGTATCAAAAAAGGATCAGGCAAACCAAACAGTGAAAAACTCGCCCAGAAACTCAGCGACACACAGTTGACTGAGATTGCCGAAGCTAAAGCTCACGACATGAACACCGACGACATTCCAGCCGTCAAAAAAATGGTCGCTGGTACCGCTCGCAGTATGGGCGTGGAGATCGAAGGCTAAAACAATGACGACTCCAGATATGCCAGTAGACATGAAAGACGCACTACACGAAGGTCAAATGAACGGCCACATTGCGCTGCTGAGTAGTGAAAAACCAGGTCTCATCTTCACCGAATCAGACAGACTTCAGGCTAACCGCGCGTTAAGTGCACTTGCGCTAGAACCCGAACTATTCAACAGGTTAAACAGTCTGCACGAGGATGGGCGCAGTGTCCAAGCACAGTACTTTTTAAGTCAATTCGCACTACATGGAGTGATTAGAGATTCATTTTCGTTTGAGTAATTAAATAATTTGTGGGAGCCGAGAGGCGTTATCACCACGAAAGGACAACATTATGGCAGAAGCCAAGAAAACAACCAAAAAAGCAAAAGAAGAAGTTATAGAAACACCCGTAGTAGAGACTCCAGCGGTAAATACTACTGAAGTGGTCGTTGAAGAAAAAACTGAGAAGAAAGCAACCACAAAAGCTGGAAAGCACAGCGCCAAGGCTCTCAAAGAAGCCGAGGAAAAAGAAGCCAAAGAAATCCGCAAAGCAGAAGCCAAAAGTGACGATGCGGAGAGCAAGCCTGCCGGCCCAGCTCCAAAAACTCGTAGCTTGCTTGAACGACGTGGTAAAAAATTCCAAGAGTCTGCAAAGCATGTTGAAAAAGATAAAGAATACAGTCTCAGCGAAGCTCTAGCTATTGCTGTCAAGACAAGCCCAGCTACGTTCGACGCTACCGTTGAACTCCATGTTCGACTTGGTGTTGACCCTCGTCATGCCGACCAAAACATCCGTGGTAACCTCGTACTTCCTGCTGGAACTGGTCGTGAAGTCCGTGTTGCTGTATTCGCTGATGGCGATGATGAAGCAAAAGCTAAAAAAGCTGGCGCAGATATCACTGGCATCGAAACCATCACCAACGCTCTCGACAAAGGTACTATCGAATTCGATGTCCTCGTCGCTACTCCAATGATGATGGCTAAACTCGGTAAATACGCACGACTCCTTGGCCCACGTGGCCTAATGCCTAACCCAAAGAGCGGCACCGTTACTCCTAACGTTGCAAAAGCTGTTGAAGAAGCAAAAGCAGGACGTGTCGAATTCCGTGTCGATAGCACCGGAATCGTTCACCTTGGAATTGGCAAAGTAAGCTTCGGCGACAAAAAACTCGCTGAAAACGCCAACGCCGTCATTAACGGCATCAAAGCCGCTAAGCCTGCAAGTGTCAAAGGAAACTACTTCCGCACTATGTATCTTGCAACTACTATGGGTCCAAGTATCAAAGTTACTGTCCAGTAATTAGACATTCTTGATTACTCTCTGTGGCCTGCCAATGTGCAGGCCACTTTTGTTTTCGAGCATCACCGCATGTACATGTATTGCTGCCGTAATTACCGGAGTCAGACCAACTCGATCCCAGACCTAGAGTCAATCGCTATAGATATAGCTGAGTTCTAGGTGCTTATGGTAACGTTAGTGTATGAATTCGGATCAAACCCAGCCGAAAACAGTCGTCCCAGGCCCTTCCGTAGGCAATTCTTCTGTCGTACTTGCTAATTCAACTCCTGCGATTGTCCAAAAATATACCGAGGAAAGTCCAGGGTCGGCTCGTTTGAAGCAGGGTTTTTCGCTAATAGCGGCCATTGCTGTGTCTTTTTTGAGTGGTTACTTAATTAGTAGTGCTTTCTTGTCGAAGCAACAACCAGGTTCTACAGCAGTCACACAGGTTGGTAAATCGACATCGCCAGCCGTGTCGGCTCCAATTGAACAAACCAACGACCCCGCCACACTTCCTGGCTCGAGTCCTACACCGAGCACCCCAGGTGGTAGTCAAATACCTGCTCCGCCGCCGGTACCAAATGAACAACCATCAGAGCCAGTATACTGTGGCGTAAAGGGTATACCACAGGCAGCATGTCAGACACTTGAATCTATCGAGAACGAAGGTCTGAAAAACAATAAGTATATCGCTGTTGATACATCGAGCATCCCGGCAGGCACAAAAGTTACTTTCAATAAAAAAACATGGAGCCAAGCTGGGCCAGAAATCGGTAGTGTCGAATTCTCGTTCAGCTACAGCGGGAAAAGCTATGTCAGCACAGCGTCCATGCAGCAGATAAACAACGTATGGAAAATAGTAAGCTTCACAAAACCAGTAGCGGTTTGACACAAGTTAAGTAATCAGATACTATTCGTAAAATAAGTAATATAGGATAAAAAAATGCCAGCAAACAAAAAACCCGCTAAAAAAGGGATTAAAATCGCCAATGACAATACTACTAAGAAGCGAGTACTACTTACGGTAGCCGTTTTTTCGGTAATCGGTGTCATCTTTTTGATCAGATCATTTGCAGCGACAACGGTCTACAGTGTAAATATCGTTGACGTTATTGGGGCTGCAAACCCTAAGTGGACAATTCAAGGCGCCGTAGTCGCCGAAGTACCAAATGGAAAGAAGACTCAGAAAATCGTGCAGTTAAGCAAGGGATCGAAACTGAGCTATACTTATACACTAAACTCAGGTTATTACAAGGCTTGTTACAATCTCAAACCAACCAGTGCAGACGCTACGGCATCTATTGGTTTAAGTCAGGTGGGTGGAGGTGGAATGGGTGGTCAGCTGAGTATCGCAAATGGCAACATCGCTTTGAATTCATATAAAGAACATTGTATGCCAGTCAGTGAACTGGGTCTAAACCGTTCAAATATATCGTCAGTAACCATTGACAATGGTAGCTGGGAAGTTACTAGCTTCCAGATCCGACTCAACGAAGACTATGCATCGTATGGTTCGTATGGTTCATATGGGGGCACGACAACACCTAGTAAGAGCACCTACTATAGCTTGACTGATGCAATCAAGAATAAAGACCCACAGTTCACCTTCACAGGTGACGCTGCGGCTGTACCCTCAGGTTCATCGAGTGTCCTTCAGCTAAGCGGAGGACCAAAGTCGAGTGTAGAATTTATGTCAAAAACACTTCCGAACAACGGCTACCGAATGTGCTTCACAGCTGCACCAACATCTGCAACAGACACAGCAGAGTACCAGGTTGGTCGACTAAACCGAGGAGGCGCGCTCGATATCAAGGTTGGCGACCAGGGCTCTGTCGTGAATCAATACCGTGAAATATGCTACCCAGAACAGGCCGGGTCATTCCAAGCGGAAGCTGGT
The DNA here is from genome assembly GCA_026395435.1 of Candidatus Saccharimonadota bacterium. GTDB lineage: Bacteria > Patescibacteriota > Saccharimonadia > Saccharimonadales > AWTP1-31 > JAPLYT01. The sequence goes on along the minus strand of JAPLYT010000001.1, from coordinate 22,609 downwards.
GTAACAGCCGCAGATCCGCTTTATAGAACTTTCAAAGCAACAAAAGGCACCTGGTACCTAACTAACTTCAGGATCGAAAGACAGAACTAACCATTTCGAACAGCGAAAACAGAGTGCAGTAATGCACTCTGTTTTTATTTCGGCACTTGTTTGTCATAATAAGCTTTAACAATGAAAGCAAAATCACATCTCTCGGCGTCTCTCAATGTATTCCTCCAATATGTGACCTCCGTATGTTTGATACTCGGCCTATTCTATTGGGAGACAAACCTGTACCAGGCTTTCTGGTTTAGGAGGTTCTTCGCAATCTTTGCCGGGGTGTTGTCACTTGCATCGATTATGTCGTTTCGGCGGGAACTTTTAGTAGTACTAGCCAAGCGAAAAGCCTTGATGCTCTTCATGGGCATTTCTAGCGTATCGTTGATTTTTCAATCGAGCCTTTGGCAGGCATTTTTTGGCTATCCACTCGTTCACCCGGCACTGGCGTCAATGTTTTCGAGTGTCTGCATTGGTTTATGGCTCACTACCTTGGATCGTGTAAGCATACTCAAGACCGCATACTACGCTACTTTAGCGTGGTCGTCGATCTGCTTTATCTATTGGCTACAAGACGACATAAGCCTTCGTCTAGGGTTTGTACATTCGCAGGTGATATATGCCGCTTGTTTGTTTGCACTCGGTGGTATGCTCGCCCTGTGGCACTTCAACAACAAAACCTTACCCCGGATCTTTGTTGTTAGCAGTGGACTGTTTCTTTTCGCCTGTTTATTGCTGAGTCAAACCAGGAGTGCTTTGTTGCTACTCATTGTCTACATTCTCTTTAGTAATCGCCAATCGATTTTAACCCATAAAAAAGTTTCGCTACTGCTAGCCGGTCTTGCTGTAATGAGCGTAGCCTTGTCGGGGTTATATTTTTCTAGGCTCTATAATACCGGTTATCTGACGCGAAGCGTTGAATACCGCATGAACTTGGCGCAAGCAAGTTTCCCTAGTAATGATTCTCAGCTACTCTTTGGCGGCGGTATGGGATCTATCGAAAACAATATTCACGACAATGCGCCTAAATATGTTCTCTTGGAGGGAGACATAAAAGACGGAATTAAGTTTGAGAGTAGCCATAATTATCTCGTCGATATCGTTGTTGAGCGAGGTCTACTGGCAGCTTTGTTATTTGTGTTCATCGTGTACCAGGCGATATTTGCAGGACTACGACTACAGTCGCCCGCAGACAGAATTATTTTTGACGTATATGTATTCTTGTTGTTGTTTCTGTTTTTCAATAATATCAATATTCAAATGGAAATATTGTTATGGTCTTGTATGGTACTGCTGCTCTGTGGGGGTCATCAAACGAAAACCAGGCTACAGAATACGTAGCAGCGTATGAAGTGTCCGGCGATCGACCAACGAAACCCTACCTTGTATGATTGCTGTCTTCCCAGATGTATATGCCTGGACAGTGCCGTTACTATCGATAATATATGACTGGCCACTTCGTGAAGCTTGGACAAATGGCCGAGCATTTGATACGGCGTGGAACCGGGCAAAGTATTTTTCTTGGATATGATACGTACTACCGCTACTCAAGAAAGAGAGGGAAGCAACATTAACTAGAACATCAGCACCCTCGCCCGATAACTGAGTATATTGGCTGAGGTTAACAACTCCTGAGCAGGCTAGCGCACCATAAACATACCCGTCTACGTTGACCACACGTTCTGGTGTGGTGCCTTTTTTTACCTGTAGGTTACTATTGAAGTTGGTTACCACTGCATCCATTTTTAATAACCTCAGAGTCCATTCATAGAAATACGGGATGTATTCACCGGATGGGATGAGATAGGTTTTGTCTTGTTGATTGATAATTTGACTGTTTTTGTTGAAATAGGTGAGCGCATTGGTGTGCGGTTTACTACCGGCTTCTACGCTAGTGATCACTGTCGTATTGTTACCCAAAGATGTTGATTTTTTGGCCAAATCTCCTTTGAGAAAGACTGAGTATTCTGGGAGTGCCAGGAGGTTAGTACCTGGCTCAGGGTAAGGTATATTCGGCCATTTTTCCAGTGTTTCATCCTCATTGAGATGAACCGCAGCCACCCGAAGAGACCGTGTGCCTGGTTGATAGATATAGTATGCCAGAATATTGAGCGCGACCACTGGGACCAGTATGGCCATGGCAACGTGGTATCTCCAGGTGAGCATCTTATAAATTAACAGATTGATAAGAATGACTAGTAAACTCAACCCATACAAGCCCCCGAATCGGCTCAGAAAGACGAGCGGCGACGCTGCTGCAGGCAAGCCGATTGTCCCTAGATTGAAATTAGGGCTCAAGCTGCCGCCAGGTCCGTAGCTATACACAGCAAAAAGCCACGTCCGAATGAGCTCACTGAGAGGCAAGATAAGTAGCAGAAGCCAACGTAACCGTTCGGTCCGGTTACGAAATGTATAACATAAATAGCCAGTCACTACCGAACCGAGTGCAAAAACCGCAGCGCTGATTAGCCAGGCGAAAATTTTAATATAAACGGCAGCGGCACCTTGGGACTGAGTCCAGGTGCTATCTGCGGGCTGCAATATGAGAATAAGCACCATCAATGCAAAAATATAGCCACTAAAGTAGAACATTTTTAATAGTGATCTGACTGAGTACTTCTTGAGCTCTTCAAGAGCGTATATGAACGGCAAGAAGCTTACGAAAATCAACCCGTACAAATGTTGATTTAGAAAGGCAGCACCGGCGACAAGTGAGGTAGCCACCAATGAAAAAAGTAGCCGGTTATGCCAAATAAAACCTCTAAGTTTAGCAATTTGTTTCTTCATTCTCTTAAGTATAACCGCATTTACTGAAATAATAGGTCTCGTTCCATAAGTTTTGCAATCGCACGGTTCCAGCCGTCACGAGCAATATGGCTGGCAAAATCTCGTGTCTGGGGCTGGTCAATCTTTATCAATAAAACATATGAACGGTGTTCGTTTTGGATAAATCCAACAAACGCACCAATATCTACGCCCGCACTATACGAGGCATCGCGTAAGTAGGCCGGGGCGGTGCCCGTTTTACCACCAACCTGAAAGTCTGGGTAAGAAATGGCTGGGTCGTTTTTCGCCAGTACCTGCATTAATGACTTTGTCATAGTCTGGCTGGTTTCTTTTGACAATACCTGTAATCGCTCGACTTTCGACCTTCCGCCTACGAGATGGGGCGTGATATACGTTCCGCCGTTTACCAGAGTCGCGTAAGCTGCAGCCATTTGCACTGGGGTAGTGGTCAATCCTATGCCAAATGTACTAAGTGCATTTTGCTTTGCGATATTTCTACTTCCAGAGGCGCTGCGTATAAAACCGTCGTCTTCACTGCTGTCGATCCCGGTCGGTTTTCCGAACGCATAGGTTTTTGTCAGATAGTTATACCAGATATTACTCGCATTTTTGCCATCTCCGAGCCTATTATAGGCATAGATAGTGCCCGTATTGCGGGAGGAGTCGAGTACCCGTTGGAGGTCGATTGTTTCCGTCTGGTGGGGGGTCGCATCGTACACTGCTAGGTCGCTAACCTTAACGAATGGTGGGTTCAAGAACGTGTCGCTCAGCTCCGCCTTTTTCTCGTTCAGCACTGCCGCCATTAGTAGTGGTTTGACCACCGAACCTGGCTCCCAGGCAGATATTGCAGCGTGGGGCGATGCTTTACTGCAGGTGGTCGGCCCCTTACATACGGATGGATCAGCGGAAGTGACGTCTTGGGCTCCTAGTAATGCACCCGACCTTGCATCCAGGAGTACGGCGCTCCCACGAGCGGCATTGGTGGTGCTCAGTTGTTCCTGTATGGCAGACCGCAGGCTCTGTTGAATGCTTGAGTCCAAGTTTTCAGTGAATGTTGGTTTGGTGGAAGGCAACCTGTATTGTCGCGATACAAAAGCATGCAGACCGAAAACCACTGAACTAGCTACAGTCAACGAACATACCGAAATAAGGACAATACCTAGTGGATTGGCGGTCATCTCCGTAGGTTCGAATTTACGTACAGGCCAGAAGGTGCCGAACATCATAATGAAAAACAGCCCCGTCATGTAAATATTTGGTGCAAACAGTAACGCGTGTGCCAGCAGTAAGGCATAGATCGCCGCATACCGCAGAGACTGTGTCATCGCACATTGTCTGACCGACATAACCATAAGCCACACTAGACCTGCACACCCTACCAGGCCAAAAAAAACAAAGTAATCATAGAGTAGCGAATGGTTACCGAAAGTACTTTTCTGAATGTACTGACTGCGCGCGACATCTAAGGGAACCATATTTTGACTATTTATATCTGTCGGTAACGAGGCCGGGCCGATGCCACGCAGAATTTGATTTGGCTTAAAGTTTTCATATGAATCGCTGATAAGAGTTGTAAGCTGATGCCAGCTGGTTACTACATTACTGTTACCCAGTCCTGTAAAGCGAAGTGGCATCACCAGAACTATCGCGATTATACCAACTATCAGACCGGTCGAGTACAGCTTGTTCTGCCGGCTGGATCGATGGTGCAACATCGAACTGAGCAAAATCACCAATAGGCTAATGAGGCCGAAGACATTTTGGCTCAATACTACAGTGACTGTACCCAAAACCAATGCCGCCAAAGAGCCGCGGTGAATATGACTCTTTTGTATAGATAAGATGACCAGGATATTGGCTACGACAGCCAGGCTAGCACTCGAATCAATTAGGCCGATCGCCGGCAATCCGTGCACAACCGCATAGTGGTCTACGATCAGTGATACAGAAGTGAGGAGTGCAAAAATATAGGTGAACCCATTTGATTTCATCTGTTCCTGAATAGACGGTGCCCATATTATGCCGCCGAACACTATGCCGAGCCAGGCCAAAAAACCCATATAGTCAGGCTCGAGACCGACAAAGTACGTCGGTTTATGTCCAAATGTAAGCGATCCGAGCGTAATGAATATCGGGATGACAGCCATTGTAAACCCGAACCAAAACCAGCGCGAAATATTCCGGTAGCTGCTCAGTCTGACGGTAATGAATGCTGTGGCAAGCAATAAACTGAGCCAGACATACAGCTGGACTCTGCCCGAAGTAGCTTGCCTGTCAGGGATAAAGATGAGCGGAAGGGCAAGAAGTCCATATAAAAAAATGCACGGTTTGAACTTTTTTATCATAGCTTAACTATAGCAATTAATACTTCAAAAAAAATGGCCGAAAACGCCAATTCCGCTATTGTTGGCATCAAAGTCGCAAAGCCAGCAAGCAATAAAAGGCGACCCCTTCCGATTAGGGCAGCACTGGGTAGTTGACATTGTATAAAGTCGAATTGTGTTGTACGGTATTTCTATAGGAGAACTTTATGTCAGTTGCTGAAACAGAAATACCACGAACAGCCGAACTATGGCTTCCGGGCATGTCGCTCGACCATGAACACCCGATCCCAACTATAGACGAGCTCGTTGATCATTGGGCAGATACACATGGCCACATTGATGTTTTTGAGGCACCAGGCGTATTTGGAGCTGTTCGCACTCCAGATCAAGTACCGACATTCGTCGCTTCAATCGACCTCTGTGAAGTAGTTCGTCATACAAAAGGCTCGCTGCTCGGTGTGGCTGGTATACCGCTTTCTGAGCTCGATCTATCAAACACCTATCATGATGCAACTAGTGTCAGTGATGACGCGGTTCAGCCTATCATCCAAACACTTATGAACCATGATCACGTCGATCCTATTGAAGGAATCGAAGAGATAAGAGATATTATGCGAAGCTGGCGTGAGCTGGGGGCATATGTAGTTGCAAATACGTCCACACTACCTGGATGCGAGACTTCGACTACATCATTCTTACATCAATATCTTGAGGGTTGCTTCGATGGAATTGTGTTCCCTCGTAACCATGACGGTTCCGGACCAATAAGCAAAGGGCATGCACTCGCATTCATTATCGATACATATTGCGAACCATCTAAAACTCGTGCACTACACATTGATGATACGTTTTATCACTGCAACTCTGTTAAAGAACATGTGAGTGCCTTGATCGGGGCAGACAATATTTCGACGATTATGCCGGTTTATCCAGGCAGTCCGGCCGTGCCGAAAGGCACCATATCGGCTACGTCACCGATGCACGCGTTCATGATAGCTGACTCAATTGTTTCGGCTTAACCGAAGAAACACTGCCGACAAGCCACACCAAATACGTATGTTCCGTCTTCGGGGACAACATGTGGCAGACCCCGACGAATTCGTTTACCGTCATGAGTGATGGTTGTGAACCTGCCATCATATTCACCGCATATTTCGCAGACCGCTTTTTTATCGATAATTAATTCTGGCTTGAGGGTTAATATATCAGCAATCATTGGGATTAGTCTACCTTGATAATCAAGGTCAAGACCGCTCACAAGAAGCTCTCTTCCATCTAAAAGCCATGCTTTAAGCACTGATATATCGGTTCGGGGAAACATATGAATCTCGTCAATACCAATTACGTCTGCTTGTGCCGAAAACTCTGAAAGAGACGTGACTTTTTGGGCAGCTCGCTTCAATCCAAGACGTGATTCAACATTTGAGTCACGCACGTTTTTGACAGGCTGGACCATTGCGACTCGTTTTTTAGTGTATTCAAAAGGAGCGATCAAAGAAATCAGTTCCAATGACTTCCCACTCTTCATGGGTCCAATAATAAGAGTTAAGCTCATGACTTCTATAGTATCATGGCTGTTGATTGCAAATCACGTAATTCATATCTGTTAGAGGAGAAACCTCTAACAGGGGAAGAAAATGTGATTTGTAGATTGATTGGTATACTGGATGCATGATAATTATTGGAATCACTGGGCCGATTGGCCATGGCAAAAGTACGCTTGCACAAAATTTAGTTGCACTTAATCCCAGCGCTCAACAATTTGAATCAAGTGAAGTGATAAGTGAAATTGCTTCTCAGCTCAATACGTTCTTCATGGATGAAGAGCCTGCGAGCGACGACTTGGCATCAGTTAACCAATGGCTCTGTCATCTGCCTGATATCTTGGCCGCGGTCCTAGGTAATACGTATCCGGCAGAACTGTTTGTCATCACCAAAGAACAAATCACCACCGTTCCTCGGGATTTTGAAAAACTGTTCGAATACATCAATCTTGCCCAAAAGGATCCAGCTCTTGTGCAGACTCAAATCACTCAAGTCAATAAGGCGGATTATCGAGCTATCTTGCAGTGGATCGGTGGCTTCTGCGTCAATCGCATTCGACGAACAATTTGGAATGATGAGCTTATTCGCCGAGCTACCAAAAGCGGTTGCAGTATGGCTATTTTAGGTGGAGTTCGGTTTGCCGAGGAAGCCGAAAATATCAAAAAGCATGGAGGCATCATTGTCGAGATAGAACGATCTCATGCAGAGGAACAAGATATAGACGATCCGACTGAGCGAGAACGATCTCAAATTTCAGCAGACGTTACAATTCGAAACGATCACGATCTGGCAGATCTAAAAAATAAATCTATCAAACTGTACGAAGATATCCGGGCGAATAAGCTACAAACGATATATTAACGCTTCATCGCTTTAGTAAGTGCGCGTGCGGTGCGAGCTAAGCCTCGTGCTCCGCCACGATACGCGATGTATCTGCTCGACCACGTTGGGTTATACTTTTCCTTATAACGCCGCAATCCGCTAAAAGAGTATAGGCGATCACCATTGTTATATACAAACGAGAGCAGGGAGTCTGCAGCACCGTTTTGTTCTGTGTCGTCAGCGTCCAATCCAGAAAGAGGACACAGGCCAAGATTAAGCCGCTTATAGCCGTGTTTATGCAGCTCGGCCATAAAGCCCATCATCAGAAAATCCGTGCTATTACCAGGGGCAGAACGACTTTGGCGGAGCAAATCATAGTTGGCCTCCTCAGGGTCAAAACTAGGTATTTGATTTACAAACGCTTGAATCGTGCCCGCATCATCTCGTAATACCATGAGCGGGCATTGTTGCATATATTCCTCCGAGAAATATCCCATCATAAATCCTCGCTCGCTTCGGCCAGGTTGACCCAACCAATCATCACTCACGGTTTTGAGTCGGCCGATAAGTGCTGCGCTATGAGGTGGGTGAAGCATTTCTGTCTCGAAATGTTGTTTTGTGAATTTGTTGGATATCTGCCGAAAGTATTTCTCTTTTGCTGTTGTTTGAAGAAATGAATCTATGGTTACCACTGCTTCTTCACCGATTTTTTGGAGCGAAAATTTAAAAAACTTATACAACGGCGTATGCTTGGGTTCCGTATGAATGAAAGTTGGAATCCAGTCGTTAATTGCGCACTCCTGAAGATACGACCCCATCAATGAATGCACCCCTTGTTCTGTTCCCACAGGATCACCGACACTCATGGCCACCCCGTTAGTAACGTGGTAGGCTAGACCAGCGTCACTGTTAGAGGAGAAAAGGTATGTTTTATCATGTGGCCAGAGCTTGAAAAAATCTTCACTACTGGCAGAGTTGTTTTGTAACAGTTTCAGCATACGTTCCCGATGTTCTGTTTCATCTCGAAACCGTGCGCGAAGAGGTTGGAAGAGAGAAATGCTGGCGTAAAGCATGCTTATCCCACCTACAAACCCGAGCGAATCAAGGAAGACACGACTTCGTTCGGTATGCGGTGTAACGGCGTGTGGCGTAAAAATATTAAATTCATCAATCGTATAATAGGCAGCTTGAGACACACTTATTTCTCTCCGAAAATCACGCTGGTCCATCAACGTGAATCCGATTGTTCCGTACAGTAGTGCAATACTCAAAATGAGGAAAATACTCCTCATTGTTAGGGCAAAACTTTTGATATCACTTCTGACTGTAAATTCTTTTCTGTACAAAAGAAGTGCACTGACCAAGAAAAGTGGTAATGCGATAGCTCTTACGAGTACAAGTAGTGGGATATCATGGTTAAATCCACGGGCGATTAGCGTCGATGTTGTAGCACCCAGAGAAAACGTATATACCGCGAGTGTCACGATCCATGCGGTGTGTTTTCGCCGAGCTAGGAGCGTCGAGAGGTAAATTAGGGTTAATCCAACGGCGAGTGAAAAGGTTAATTCGAAGGTACTCCTCCAGATGTGTCTTCGCAATATTACATGCGATACAAGTGAGTTGAGCGTGATCAAAAGACCATTAGCCAGTACGCCAAATGCGACCAGCTTGAGTAGGAATTCTTTATGAACGAGATTTTTGGTTTGTTTTAGTATCATAGTACGCTCCGCGTATTATACCTGACCTAGGCAACGTAGTCATTTCTCGCATGATACCGGTTGCTGGTAGTTGTAATATTGCATGACGTCCTTGCGTGAAGGCTGAAATATTTCGTACAATATAGCTAACAAAAGGGAGATCGCTTTGGGGGTATATAGTAACATTCAGATCAAGGATGCAATAAAAGAGGGTCATATTGTATTTCACCCATATATTGATGCCCACATTGCAGGTAGCAGCGTCGATGTTACACTTGGCAACTGGTACTACCGAACTGAACGACCGAGCGAAGGTGGCTTCTACAATCCCTTCGAAGAAAAAGCTGTTGCTCAATATTTTGGCGAAGTTCAGAAGGCAGAGATCCATGAACAATGGGCTAAGAAACATGGCCGACTCTTGTTTGTGAATGTACCTGCTAAACAACCGATCATCGTACTCCGACCTGGCGAACGGATACTAGCTCATACTCACGAATTTATCGGCATCAAAGCACCAGGTACCAGTACCATGCAAGCACGAAGCACCTGGGGTCGTAATGGTGTGGCAGTTTGTCTCGATGCTGGCTGGGGCGACCCTGGCTACATCAACCGATGGACCATGGAAATCTATAACATGAACCAACACGAAAGCGTCGTTCTGCCTGTTGGTGAGCGCATCGCACAGGTGGTGTTCTACGAGACAGGGCCCGTTGATAGTGAGTACAAGAAGCTCAGTGGTAAATACCAATCAGCAAAGAGCGACAAGCTTGAAGACATTATCAAAGATTGGAAGCCCGAGCAAATGCTACCAAGAGCGCACAAAGATTCCCGGCGGATACCAATTAAAATCAAAGGACTGACGAGCGACTAATACGCGACGACCTAAACTGTGGTGGGGGAAGGACAGATCATGCAAAGCACAGAAGGTTTATTTATCGTCATAGAAGGGACCGATGGATCAGGCAAGGGCACGCAGTTTACGCTGCTGGCCGAGCGACTTCGAAATAATGGCTACGATGTAGCGACGTTTGATTTCCCGCAGTATTCACATCCTTCCAGTTTTTTTGTAAAAGAATATCTCAACGGAAAATATGGCACTGCCGAAGACGTCGGTCCATACACCGGCTCGCTGTTTTACGCACTCGATCGCTATGAAGCGTCTACCGAAATTCGAAAGGCACTCAGCGAGGGTAAAGTAGTCCTGGCCAACCGTTTTACTGGATCCAACATGGCTCACCAGGGCACCAAATTCCGGAACGAAGAAGAACGCCGCGGCTACTTCATCTGGCTCGATAACCTCGAATTTGTCATGCTCAAAATACCTCGTCCACACAAAAGCTTCGTGCTTAGAGTCCCGGCAGAAACCGCGCAACAATTAGTCGATCAAAAAGAGACGCGTGAATATACCGATCGAAAGCGCGACATCCACGAAGCAGATCTTGCGCACCTCCAAAAATCAGTCGAAGTATACGACGATCTGTGCCAGCTATTCCCGCGAGATTTTAAGCGAATTGACTGCGTCAGAAGCGGTCAGCTACTCGATATAGACACTATCAATAACTACCTGTGGGAGACAATACAGCCTATGCTACCAGCCAAATCAGCCAAGCCAGTTCTTCAAGCCGTCACTCCTGAAGTGGCAGTCGTGTCTGACAAAGAAAAATTTGTCATCAAAAGCAAAGATGGCAATTACACCATTACACCCCGTGGAAATGAATTCTTGAAGGATGCCGTGACCGACGCTTCCGGCGACGTCTATGCCTTCACGGAACATCTGAGTCCTACCATGATTGCAGCCGCCATGGCTCGCTTGAGCCGTCGAAGTGACGATATGCGTATCACCATCCTCGACGAATTTGCAGGGGCTGCCGGCAAAGACCAGAAACTATTGCAACGCGTTATTACCGCCTACGGCGATGACTCCGTCCAGCAACTAGTGGGTCTCCATTTTGTATTCGAAAACGCCAGCAATCTGCTGACCAAAAAACTTGAGTGGGGCAGACTGGCAGCCTATCTGGAGCAGTCAACTCGCTATATTTATTTCGATCAAAAAGACACTGATGGCAACTATCGCTATCACACGCCGACTCATTTCGACGACGCCACCAAAGCCTCATACATTCATGCCATGGATCGTATCTTCGATAAATATTCAGAAATGGTTCACAAGCTCACCGCCTACGTGCAAGACCAGTCATCTACTCCGGCAGAAGAGCGGGATATCGCCTGGAAAGGTGCTACCCGGGCACAAGCCTGCGACGCCATTCGAGCAGTACTACCGGTAGCTACTAAATCTACCGTCGGGATCTATGCATCCGGCCAATCACTTGAAAGCCTCATTATGCATTTACTGAGTGATCCACTCCCCGAAGCAATTACTGCCGGGAATGCTCTGCTCGAAGAAGCCAGAAAGGTATTGCCAACATTCCTCGAGCGAGCCGACAAGCCAGATCGTGGTGGGGCACTCATCGCCTACCGTGCCAACACTGCCAAAGCAGTGGCGGACATTGCCCACGAGTTACTCCCCGAAAACTACGGCCAACACGAGCAGCCCGTTCGACTTACTGACGTATGGCCACGTAACGAATTCGATCTCGTACCCGACATGCTCTACGACCAAAGCCACTTATCATTGGATGAGATCAGACAGCAGGTAGCCGAGTGGTCATATGGCCAGAAATCATCAGTCCTGACCGCATACGTCGGTGAACGGCTTAATCGTCGACACAAACCAGGGCGAGCTCTCGAGAAAGCCCACTACAGTTGGGACTTGGTGTGTGACTATGGAATTTTCCGTGACCTCCAACGACACCGCATGGTCGATGATCTCGAATGGCAACAGCTTACACCGAGATACGGTTATGAACTTCCTAAACTTGTTGAGGATGCTGATCTCGTCGATCTCTTCGAAGAATGCTTCGATATTAGCCTCGGGCTCTATAGCTTGCTCCAAGAAAAAGGCTATGCTCTCGAAGCGCAATATGCCACGCTTCTCGGACACCGCATGCGATGGAAGATGACTTACAACGCCCGCGAGGCATTCCACTTCCACGAATTGCGCACCAGCCCGCAAGGCCACCCTGGCTATCGCAAACTTGTCCAACAAATGCACGAGAAAGTCGCCCAGGTTCACCCGATGCTTGCTGAAGCGATGAAATTCGTCAATCAAGGTGAGGACGAAGAACTCACCCGCCTGGCCGCAGAACGCTACACACAGTTCAAGCTCAATCAAATGTCCTAGCCGCGTATCCTTGATCAATCTGTAACTTCTTGCTATAACTAGATGTAATGAATCAACGCGTGCAAAAAACTACACAGCAAATTATTCTCAGCCTCAGACTTACAGGGCTGTGCTTCACCATGACTGAAGCCTGAGCGGTACCACCGCCTAGCACAGCTCACAATCAGGCTTCACCGCCTGATTTTTTAATGTAAAGGAAGAACTATGTTTACTGAATACGAAACAACGGAAAACCCCCGAAAAGTGAGGCCCTATACCAAAGAAGAGGAAGCTGTTCTAGATCGTGACCCACGGACAAAAGAAGAGAAACTATCACGGATCCTCGCACGTTTAAGCTTTGACATTGACCGATACCAAACAGCCGCACAGGAACATGAGGACATGGCACCACACTTTGAACGTCTTATTCGAGTAAGTACGCTAGCAGCAGGAGAGTGGGCAAAGCATTATCAAGACGCGCACGGAGTACAGATTGAAGGCGTTCTAATACCCTATTCTGGCACCGAAGGTATCCTTGATATTCCGGCAATAGTAACAGTACCTCAGGGAACTGATCGGGCAGACCTCCCGGCGTAATAATTTACCCATACCATTCAAGGATGTACCATTAGATGATGAACGACCCCGTAAACCAAACTAAACAAACCCATGTATATGACGTTGCTATAAAAACGCCCCTCGAAAAGGCAGCTACTCTGAGCAATGAACTTGGCACGCAGGTCTATCTCAAACGAGAAGATCTGCAGCCAGTTCACTCATTCAAAATTCGTGGTGCGTATAACAAAATAGCCAGCCTGACTCAGCAAGAAAAAGACCGAGGTGTCATTTGCGCTAGTGCGGGGAATCACGCGCAAGGCGTTGCGCTGAGTGCTCAAAAATTAGGTATCTCTGCAATCATTGTCATGCCCCGGACAACGCCAGCAATTAAGATTGAAGCAGTAAAAGGTTACGGAGCAGTCGTGGTACTTTCAGGAGATAGTTATTCCGAAGCGTTTGACCATTCTCAAACATTGGTTGCCAAATCAGGTCGGACGTACATACACCCATTTGACGACCCGCTCGTTATCGCCGGGCAGGGAACAATCGGACTTGAGATTCTCGACCAACTTCCTGACGTGACGCATATATTCATATGTGTTGGCGGCGGGGGTATGCTGGCTGGCATCGCCCAATACATCAAAACGCTCCGGCCAGAAATAAAAATCATTGGCGTGGAGCCCGATGATAGCAATGCCATGCAAGCATCGCTCGCTGCCGATAAGCGTATCGTGCTTGATCATGTGGGTATATTTGCTGACGGAGTTGCCGTGAAGCAAGTCGGAGAGCTCACATTCGATATAGCCCAAAAGTACGTCGACGAAATGATCACCGTAAACAATGATCAGATTTGCGCAGCCATTAAGTCAATATATCTGGAAACGAGGGCTATCGTGGAGCCAGCCGGCGCGCTTGGCATTGCTGGCTTGCAAGAATATTCAAAAGAAAATGATCTGAGCCAAGCCACGTGTGTTGCCATTTGTTCGGGTGCCAATATGACCTTTGAGCGATTACAGTTTGTGGCAGAACGAACTCTGCTGGGCAGCAACAAGGAGGCCTTATTTGCCGTCACCCTACCAGAAAAACCAGGTGCCCTCCATGCATTTTGTAGTGAGATAATAGGCGACCACAGTATCAGCGAGTTTAGCCATCGCCTACATGAACGATCTGATGCCACCATCCTCATCGGGATAAATCTTCGTGACGCTAACGACAAGCAACATCTACTTTCAAAACTCAAACAACACCAATATACGTTTCAGGATTTATCGGACGACGATCTCACCAAAGAGCATATTCGCCATATGATTGGTGGTAAAAGCAGTGAAGCTAACAACGAACAACTCTATGAAATTAATTTTCCTGAACGACCAAAAGCACTCCAAGATTTCTTGCAAAAGATGGGCGACAATTGGAATATCAGCCTCTTCCATTATCGAGGGCAGGGTCTCGACACCGGAAGCGTCGTTATTGGTTTTGAGGCAGCTGAGCCATTTTCATTAATCAAGGCAATTGAGAATACAGGATATGACTTCCGTGTACTTACGGGGCAATCGATCAAGCTATTCATATAACAAGCTCAGGTATTTGTTTATTCTGAAATACATGGTATTATAAATAAATGAAATCAGATCCTACTGAATCCCCATTATGGATGTCTCAAGCCGATTTAGACTATTACAGGCAGGGTGGTGACCCTGATATTGAACAGTCAGTCGTGGAACACGAATCGCTACCATTTAGTGCCACAGCTCTAGAAGCCGCCACCAAAAGAGCCAAAATGATACAAGATGGTGAATGGCGTAGTTTATAAAAATATCATGACTGCAGAAAATCCACAATCCACCGGTTACAGCGTAGAAGAAGTAGTTGCCCTCAGGCAAGTATGGCCATCGGAAACGTATCGTATAGGGAGAATTAGTCTTAAGGGTAGTTCAGAGCCTGATGTAGAAATGAGACCATGGACTCCCGTAAGCAGCACTTCGGGTGGCCTTCAGACAATGCGCTATGTTCGGCCATTGCACGGCCCTCTTGATGATGACAGCACCATTGTCCAGATATTAAATGGACAACATGGAACAGTAAGCAGTTCTGTCGGCGTAATAGCAATAGGCGAACAAAATCTTGCAACTCTTGAGATATTTACACCCCCAACATCTGTTTGACAATTTCCCTCAACAGGGGTAAAATGGAGCTATCGTTACCAAAGACAGTAGCAGCTAGCAATAGCTTAATACGCTACCGAGGTAGAAATGACTTACATACGTAATTTATTTCAGCTTTGAACATCTGTCTCTGGTTTCACCAGGGACATTTTTGTTTAAGGCGGTAACGTGTCAGGATGGTCGATCTGACTAATAACCAAGGGGTAATTTTATATGGCACTAACCAAAGACAGTAAACAACAAGTCGTTGACGAAGTAACAAGCTTGCTTGGAAGTTCGAAGATGACCGTTGTTGCAGCCTACCAAGGAACCACTGTAAAAGCATTACAGCAACTTCGCCGCGATGCTAAAGCAGACGGAACCGTGGTCAAGGTCGCAAAGAACCGACTCGTTATCAAAGCAGTGCAGAGTAACGAAACCCTCAAAGACGCTGATGTCAGCGCACTTAAAGGTCAATTAATCTACGCTTTCAACGATACCGACGAAGTCGCTCCCGCTAAAGCACTTGCCGTGTTTGCAAAGACAAACCCAACGATACAATTCGTTGGAGCTATCAGCTCAGATGGAACATTCATGAGCGCAGCAGACGTCACCGCACTCGCAAGCTTGCCAAGCAAGAATCAATTAATCGCAGGTATCATCAATACCCTCAACTCACCAGTTAATGGTGTCATGAGCGGTCTTACTGGTAACCTACATGGTCTCCTTCAAGCAATTGAGCTTAAGGCAGCAAACTAATCCCGAAAGGACTAATCACATGGCAGATCTAAAGAAATTTGCAGAACAGCTCGTTGGGCTAACTGTACTAGAAGTAAACGAACTCGCTGGGATTCTCAAAGACGAATACGGCATTGAACCAGCTGCAGCAGCAGTTGCAGTCGCAGGACCTGCAGCAGACGCAGCTCCAGCAGCAGACGAAAAGAGCGAATATGATGTCGTTCTTAAGGACGCTGGTGCACAAAAAGTTGCAGCTATCAAAGCTGTAAAAGAAATCACTGGCCTCGGTCTTGGTGAAGCAAAAGCAATCGTAGACGGTGCTCCAAAAACTGTCCTCGAAAAAGCTAAAAAAGAAGACGCAGAAGCAGCTAAGAAAACTCTCGAAGCCGCTGGCGCAACTGTAGAACTCGTCTAATTTAGACATTACTACAAAACTAAAAGAGACCTGGAAACAGGTCTCTTTTTATGTATGCCTAACAATATTTCATATACAACAATGTGGTGACCATATTTGACAATCTATGTTCTGGTGTTATAATGTTATTTATGATTTCAGTTTTCAACCAGTTGCAGCTACTCCTCAGTCTACATGGACTGTGCTTCAATATCGTTGAAGCCTGAGCAAATAATGCTTCAGCACAGTCCTATGATCAGGCTTCACCGACTGATTTTTTAATTTGAAAGGATACTATAATGAGTATAGATACTCGATTTAATTACTGGGATATGGAATGTGCTACTGGCATTGGTACCGCAATGAGTGCCCAAACATGGGAGTCTTGGCGTGGTGAAGAAGACTTTCCGATACCCAACGAAGGTGAAACACCTATTGGCTCTATTACCATCGACCAGGCTCAGACAGTTGGTAATATTGCTTTTACGAGTCAAGCGGAAACAGAGAAGATGCAAGTTGTCATATCGAAGACCGAATTTCAACAACGGCTCGTTGAATGTGGAGTCGGGAGTTCAGTATGGGCAGGAATTATCTGCCGAAAATTATTTACATTACAACGCTCGAAACACTTGGACCGCGTTAAAGGAAGTACCGAGTTTGAACATGTACCCGAGTTATTCCTAGATCTACCAGCGACCTTTTTAGATGAGGAATGTTTACCATCAAAAGTCTATAAAGCCGTTGATAATCTAAGTCTTACTGCTCTAGAAGAACTTATAGCTCAAGCTAATTACGGATTCGAACAAGAAGGTAAGCGTGGTCTGGCAAAAGTAATGAGCCATGGTATAGGAGTCGGTGTTTTGAATGCACTAAATGTTTTTATGCAGAACTGGCATACACATATCAAAGACCAGCAACAGTCTCACGTGTATAGATCGAGAGAATGGTAAACTATTGTTATGTCTTACCTTGTGCTAGCATATCCAACACTCAGTAAACCAGATTACGACTGGATTCAAGCTATCCGTAGTAAAGAAGATAAAAGATACTACGGTGTGGTTGAGCCACACTTTACTATTGTTTTTGCAACGGAAAAACTGGATCTGGATACTTTTTCGAGACATATTAAGACTAAAATTCAAGGAACCGGCGCATTTAACATTACACTCGATTCAGCAAAATTAGTTGAAGACGACTCAAAAAAATTCTTTCATGCTTTTTTAATTCCATCTCAGGGTTTCGATGTGATCAACAAACTTCATGACGTACTATATACCGGCATACTTTCAAGTGAACTGAGACACGACATCCCGTTCATCCCGCACGTTGGTCTCGGAACAAACAATGATCGTTCTGAAATTGAACGACTCGTAGGTGATATAAATGATGGAAACAAAATCATTACTGGCAGAATTAATGAACTCTACATAGTCGAATACGATGGTAAAAAAGTAGTTGACCTAGAACGCCTAACTCTTGGGGATTAGAAGCTAAAGTGCACTTAGATTTGAAGTTGTTTTCGGTAATGTAGCTTAAAAGAGACCTGGAAACAGGTCTCTTTTAGGTATATCTAACAATCTTTTTGCTCAGAATTATCTTACATTATATAATCATAATTAAACTAAGGAGTAGTAATGGGTAGAGACCCTTTAAGATCATTGACGCGTGGCATATCTGAAGCAGTTGAGCACGATCCAGCTTTTATCGCCATGACAGAAGGTAATGGCGTCATACCCATGAGCTGGGGCAATCTCGGTTCTCAATTAATGGAGCTTGAGATTGTCGGGCCTAGCGTTGAAGCTGTGTGCGATTTTCTCTCCATTGATTCGGAAGAACTTAGAGATCCAGAAATTGTAATTAGCCACCAAGGCCATATCGTAACATTCAGACAGAGACTAACCGATAAGTACGAACAACGTTATAGGGCCGAGCATGGCCCGTTTGCACAACTCGACACGCAACATTTTCTCGCCGTTAGAGAAACTTGGAAAGTAGATGATAGCAAGGAAAGAGCAGAAAGTCTTGTCGTGGGCCTAAGAGAAGAGGCTAGAGCCATTGAGCAGCTTAACGATCAAGAAGAATACAGGAGCAGAAGAAGAGCTCTTGACTTTAGAGCACTCGAATACAGCGCTCTTAAAAGTGGATACGCTCTTTCAGCCGCCGATCTTGTTCGAGAGGCACTATCATTCGATGGTCTGCAATATTTTACGCAAGCAGATATCGTAAAAGCTATAAGTTCAACACTAGATGAGATAATATACAAAAATCATCTCATGGATTCTGATGTACTCCTGAAAGATGTCACTATCGGTGACAACGAGGTTGGTATCTTTTTACAAATGCTTCGACACACATTTTCCGGAAGAATGCGAGAGGGAGTAGATGCACAATGGAAGCCAATTGGTGCCTTACTTATGCCCGGATCGATCTACAAACACCCACTCCTCGCCGGCAACGAAAAATAAATAGTATGCCGTGATCATTACATATTTTCTTACATAAAAAGTACGGTTTCTATCATGGCACTATTTGTATTTTCACATAATAAGTGTATAAGTGTAGCTAGAAACTATTTAGAACAGGAGTTAGTGTGGCGGAAAATACACCCGGTTTAGATCAATCAATGGCACAGCTCGATCAATCGCTTCTTCGAGAAATCTGGAAGCCCGTCGCTGCAGGAGTACTCAGTATAGGGAGTTTTCTTGTCGGTTCGTATTTAGACACAAGCCATCAGCCACATGCCGATCAGCTTTCAGCTCAAATCGATACGATACGAGGCGATCTGTCAGCCACGGATAATGACAAAATTAGAACGTTTTTAGAATCAGGAGATCTGCCAAAAAACGCCGATCCACAATTAGTTAAAACCGCTAAGACAATCGATTCCTTAAACGATGAACGAGTGTTGGAAAATAGCGCAGGCTCAGGGTTCAACCTACTTGGATCTATCGCTTTAATCTATTCAGGATTAAAAACCATGGGTCTCGTTGCAGGCAGGTCGGCACTTAGGGATAAATTAAGAAGTAAACATCCTGACTTAGCACCTCAGAGAGTACACGATAATGTCGATACACTCATTACATTTGGCGATACGGTTGAGTATGACGATAAATTAAGAGAAAAGCATGGCTTTGGCCCCAATAAATTTGTTTCATATTCAAGATCACAATTACAGGAAGTGGGTCGTGATATTGAAACCTCAGAGAAAATTATGTTCAGCGAAGAAAGTCTCAGGGAATCATTGACAGAAATGTTGAATGAAGCTCAGTGGAACACTTTCCGTGGTAGTGATTCAGATGAAAGAACTGCCGAAATTAAAAAGATAGAAGCATTTAAGATTCGTTTAGTCGACGATCTTTGGGTAGAAAAAGAAGGAACGTTCAGATCTCTAAAATCGTGGTATGACTTTAGGAGAAAACAAGCAGTGCACACTGATGGGTTCCAAAGAATCAACGATGATGAACTATTTTTACCTGAAATTGATCTCAGGGAAGGTGGTATCGGAATCGCATTGGGCAGAATCACTCAATATATACGCACGAGCAAAGAGTACTTGGATGACCCGATAAAAGCCGGGGAAGCACTTATATATGCAACCACAGGTGCAGCATTTTTAGATGCCGTTGCTCCCCGTGAGGACGGTGGATATTGGTTTGACTACGCTGATGATTTAGAAAAGAACGCCGCATCTGCTAACAACCATTCTGTAACGATGTAGCATTCCTAGGATATCGTCTGTGTATCTGCCTCGGTAAAGTCAGGATTTAACAAAAAGCTCGGATCTACAAAGTAAATAATTGACGTGTCGTCATTATTATTATAAAGTTTTAATTTAGGAAGAGGTATTGTTTATGAATCCAGAGACTATCGAGAGATTACTGCACGAACGCCAAGTGACTCAAGAAGCGGCTATGCAGGCAGAAAACGAGCGAATAGAGAAATATCGACTGGCGCTAGCGCTAGAAGAAGGCATGATAGCTAAAATTACAACATTGTTTGATGCAGTAGGCGTAGAACGGGATGGCGTTGGGCAATACAGTGAGTTTACTATTATTGAAGGAGAAGGATCATCTGAAGCAAAGACATCTGTATGGATAACATACGATACAGAAAGCCAGCCTGGACCAACTACTCGAGGTCTATTCGGATTCATAAGACAAGGGGAACCTATTGTAAGTCCAACAAATCGGATCAACTTCATTACCGTTACTACAACTCTGCAAAAAGATGTGATTGAACACCATGCTATTCGGCCATATAAAAAGGAAGGGGATGGTGTCGAGCAGAGCTTAAAGCATCACTTCCGCATTATAGGGGATGGGAGT
Organism: Candidatus Saccharimonadota bacterium; assembly: GCA_026395435.1. GTDB lineage: Bacteria > Patescibacteriota > Saccharimonadia > Saccharimonadales > AWTP1-31 > JAPLYT01. Next base: position 2,019 of record JAPLYT010000001.1, on the reverse strand, counting down.
AGAACCGTACCTCAAATAGATCACACCGACCCCGACGCTGTTCTTGCTCATGTACAAAACGTAAACGAGACTATAGATACGATCATAAGTCTACATACGCCCACTCAGCCTACCGAAATTCATCCAAGCTAGAGTATTCATTATTTTTACGAATCATAGATATACACAAGTTAGTTATCCACAGGAAAATGCTTGAAACTTTGACACGGCGTGGTATGACGTGCTACGTTTAGGCTAAGTGTTGAGAGCACTGTGGACAAAAAAAGGAAATTGAGAAACAAAGCGAGACAAAAATGGCGGATGTACCAGAGAAACAAATAAAAAGAATGCGGAGCCTGATTTCAGAGGCTGAAACTAGTTTGGCGGCAGCCAAAGAATTATTAATTAGTCTTGTTGGTGACGACCCAATGGTCCTTACCAGCACCAAAGACGACAACCTCGGTAAAGTTATCGAAGGTGTTTTTGATGGACAGAACATGGTTGGATCCGACGGCAAGACATATCCAGTACCGGCCAACTATGCCAGCAAATCAAAACTGGTGCAGGGTGATATCCTCAAGCTTACCATTGCCGATGACGGAACATTTTTATACAAGCAAATTGGCCCAATAGCCCGCAAACAACTCGTTGGTTCACTCGAACTTCGAGAAGGGCACTACTTCGTGGTCGTTGGCGACCATTCATACCAAGTACTACTTGCAAGCGTAACGTACTTCAAAGCAAAACCAGGTGACCAAGTCAGCGTCAACGTTCCAGAAGAAGATGTGAACGCCGAATGGGCAGCACTCGAAGCAGCACTATAGACAAGGGGCTCGCCCCCTTACGGCGCCAGCAAAATGAAATACATTTTGTTGGGCCTATCCCCCTAAAGTTCGTTGCGGGGCAACTCATACGGCAGATATAAAAACTACTACATATATGTGTGCCGTCGTGCCTCATAAAGCGGTATACTAAGACAACGACAGGAGGAGTCAAAAGCCAAACGCTTTTTACGCATGTATTTGTTATGGGGCAAGCATTATACCGAAAATATCGGCCGAAGAAACTTGATGAGATAATCGGGCAAGAGCACATCACCGAGACGCTCAAGAATGCTATAAAGAATAGCAAGATTAGTCACGCGTATCTCCTGACCGGCCCCCGTGGTGTCGGTAAAACCAGCGTGGCCCGAATCTTGGCCTACGAAGTAAATGACATCCCCTATGATGAACAGCAGTCTCATCTGGATATCATTGAGATCGATGCTGCCAGTAACCGACGAATCGACGAGATCCGAGACCTACGAGATAAAGTCCACATCTTGCCATCAATGGCCAAGTATAAAGTGTACATAATCGATGAAGTTCACATGCTTACGCGTGAAGCGTTCAATGCGCTCCTTAAAACGCTCGAGGAACCGCCAGAGCATGCTATTTTTATCCTCGCCACCACCGAAGCACATAAGCTACCAGAAACTATCGTCAGCCGGACGCAGCACTTCACCTTCAAACCTATCGAAATTCCGACTCTCGTCGGGCAACTACAGATGATTACCAAATCTGAAAAATTAAAAGTTGATGAGTCTGCACTGACGCTCATTGCTGAACATGGAGATGGAAGTTTTCGTGACAGCATTAGTTTACTTGACCAAGCCCGAAGCATCTCTGACCACATTACAGAACTGCAAGTGCAGCAATTGCTTGGCATCACGCCAGCTGCGGCTCTAGATTCTATCGTATTAATTATTACCGAAGGTACTGCTAAAGAATTATTTGATTCACTAGCAGAACTTCAAGCTACCGGACTACAATCCGCCAATGTCGCTAAGCAACTTGGTCAAAAAATTCGTCGTCTGATTCTCGAGGACACGACCATGCAGTCTGCGCAAACAGCGCAACTGCTTCGATCATTACTTGAAGTAGCTGGCAGTCCTCAGCCAGATCGTTTACTCGAAATAGTATTACTTGAGTATATATTCGCTCAAAATCCTGTAGCAGTTTCACCTCCGGTGCCTGCTCCTCAAGCTGCACCCGCAAAGGC
>JAPLYT010000010.1 GCA_026395435.1 Candidatus Saccharimonadota bacterium | reverse complement strand
GTGATTATTGGTACGCCTGGTCGACTTAAAGACCTTATCGAACGTGGCGTTTTGTCACTTGCTAAGTCTCAGATCGTTATTCTTGACGAAGCTGATCAGATGCTCGACATGGGCTTTGTAAACGATATCGAATTCTTGATCGACCTACTTCCCCAGGAGCGACAAGCACTTTGCTTTAGCGCGACAATGACTCCTGGTATCAGCAGCATCATCCACAAGCTTCTTAAAGATCCTGAAACGGTATCTGTGGTTTCTCCTGTAACTAGTGAGCACATTGCTCAGGACGTTATTCGAACGACGAAAGATCAGAAGATCAACATGCTTGGCGAAATGCTTGCAGACCCTGCTTTCGAAAAAGTCCTCGTTTTTGGTGAAACCAAATGGGGCGTGCAGAAACTTGCTGACCACTTGAACGACATCGGCCACAAAGCTGAAGCCATTCATGGTAACAAGAGTCAACCGCAACGACAACGAGCATTGAACGCTTTCAAGCGTGATAATGTCAAAGTTCTTGTAGCAACAGACGTTGCTGCTCGTGGACTCGACATCCCTAATGTCTCACACGTCATCAACTTTGATCAGCCTAATAGCTATGCTGACTACGTTCACCGCATTGGACGAACAGGTCGTGCTGGTAAGACTGGTCAAGCTTACACCTTCATCGCACACTATTAGCACTCGCTTCGCTCAATTTATAAGAGGGGATGACTTCCCCTCTTATCGCGCAGGCAAAATGATACATTTTGTCTGGCTGTTCTCCCCACAATTTTATATATAAAAGATCCGGAATGAATCCGGATTTTTCTATTTTAATGATTCTTCAGATTAATAGCTTATACTTAAGGTAGAATTTGAGTTAATGAGGAGGGTTCATGGAAATATTTGCGCATCACACAACAGAACACACAATTACAAGTAATATGTACTACTTCGCAATAGCACTGCTGGTAGTAGTCGTAGCATGGGTAGTAGATCGGAGTACTAAATAATGAACGTTACACTTCAAGCTGAAAACGCAAAAGTCACGGCTAAGGCTACTGCATCCATGAAAGGCCCAGCACTCACAAAAGGCGTCGCCATCTTTACCGAATATGACATCGATGGCTGGAAGTACGTCCATATCCGGCTCGAAATTTCAGGTGACCCAAAGGTTTTTACTAAAGGAAAACACGCAGTCCACATCCATGAAAAAGCAGCTTGCGACTGCGATGGCTTTAAATGCGCCGGTGGTCACTTCGACCCGGGCCCAAATGGCAATACTGACCCAGATGCTAACCATGGCTATCACTCAGGTGACTTGCCGAGCATTTCGGTAGATTCTGAAGGAAATGGTGTGCTTGAGGCAATTACTACCAGAGTGACTCTTTCTGACGGGCCAGTTTCTCTACTTGGTAAAGAATCGGCACCTGAAGGTACATCGCTCATGATTCATGCCAACATCGACCCACATACACCGGGAGAATCAGGTTCAGGCCATAGTGGCGGCCCACGTCTTGCCTGCGGTACTATCGATAAGGCATAGCGTCTCCACGCGACGGAACTATACAAAAAGGTTTATACTTATTGATGCAATGATACAAGCGATTAAACTACAGGGCGTAACCAAGCTATATCCTAATGGTAAGGGTATTCATGACGTGTCGTTAACTGTTGAAAAAGATAAAATTTTTGGCTTTCTCGGACCTAATGGTGCCGGAAAAACCACAGCCATACGGACTATGATGGATTTCATGAAGCCTAGTGCTGGCACTATTACTATCCATGGATTAGATTCGCATGCAGATTCAGTTAAGCTAAAACAAATTATTGGATATTTACCAGCTGACCGTCAGCTGTATCCATCCTGGTCGGGCGAAGAACACGTCGATTTATATGCCAAGCTGCGAAAAGTCTCACCTCATAACGATATAGCAAAAAGGCTTCACCTTGATCTTACGCAAAAAGTATCACAGTTATCCACAGGTAACAAGCAGAAATTAGCCCTCGCCTTGGCACTCGTCGGATCACCAAAGTTACTCGTCATGGATGAACCGACCATCGGTCTTGACCCGATATTTCAACAAGAAATATATGAGATTTTACAAGAGTACAGGCATACTGGTGGAACAATACTGCTGTCGTCGCATAACTTGCCAGAGGTAGAAAAGATTTGTGATTCTGTTGGCATCATCAAAGAAGGTCGGATGGTGGCCGTTGAGAGTATGCAAAGTATACGTGATATGAGTATTCATATCGTGAGCATTATCAGCAAAGGAATATTGCCGATTGAATTAGCGGGGCTATCTAATGTCGATGTTACTCATATAAATAAAAACCACGTCATACTCAAAGTTCGCGGCGATCTCAATCCTCTTCTGAAATTTGTCGGACACCATGCCGTTCACGATATCGAGATTACGCATGCCAATCTGGAAGATATATTCTTGGAGTTTTACCGATGATCCCTATTATCAAAAAAGAACTCCGCGATAAACGAACTTCGCTCATGTTCTATATTGTCCTGGCTATCGCGCTTACGTGGGTTTATATCGTGCTGTTCCCGACCGTGCGTGATCAGGCCGATAGTCTGAATAAACTCGTCGAGATGTATCCTGAAGCGCTCAAGAAGGCCTTTAAACTAGAAGGCGGTGGGTTTAACACCATCGAATCGTTCTTATCTTATGAGCTCTTTAGTCTCATGTGGCCATTACTGGCGATCATGCTTGCTCTTTCTCGAGCAGGCAGTGCGATTGCTGGAGAGGTCGAACGAAATACGATCGGCACCCTCCTATCGCAGCCAATCTCCCGCGCTCGAATATATATAGCAAAATTACTCAGCGGCCACATTAGCATCGTGTTGTTTGTGGTAGCTTCGATATTATCGCCTATTCCACTCGCATGGCTGTATGGCTTCCCTGTTCACCCGCGTAATTTCTTGGTCTGTGCAGTGCTCTGCCTATGTTTCGCATCAGCAGTGTATAGCGTTGGATTACTCGGCTCAGCGATTGCCAGTGAGCGAAGTAAATTATACGGCGTGGTAGGCGGTAGTATCTTGCTGATGTATATACTCAATGTAGTTTCAGGGATAAACCCGTCACTTGAAAAACTACAATATGGCAGCATATTCCATTACTTCAACGCCACCGATGTAATGCTTCATGCCCGACTCCCGATTGGGTCTTGCCTACTGTTTATCGGGATTAGTGTGGCATGCGCTGTGGCCGGAGCAATTATTTTTACACGACGAGATATAAGCGTCTAAACTTTACGCTTCAAGGCTATGTTCGCTGCGCCATTTTTCGATCTCAGCGTGATTACCGCTCAAAAGGACTTCTGGGACTTTCATGCCTTTATAGTCTTCGGGGCGGGTGTACTGAGGGAATTCAAGAGTCTTGCCGTCGCTAAAGCTTTCGATAGCGGCACTGTTTTCACCACCCAAAACTCCGGGGATTAAACGCACGATACTATCGGTGATAATCATTGCGGCAAGTTCACCGCCGGTGAGTACGTAATCGCCAATCGATATCTGAAGATCAACGACTGACGTAATGCGCTCATCATAGCCTTCGTAACGTCCGCAAATGATAATAAGCCCGGTTCCATCATCTGCCATAGTTTGAGCCGTAGCTTGTATCCAACGTGTGCCACGCGCGGTCATAAGCAGTACTTTAGCCTCCGGGTCATTCGCTTTGGCTGCTGCAACGGCATCAAAGAGAGGCTCAGGCTTCAAGAGCATACCATCGCCACCACCATATGGCGTATCATCGACGGTCTTACGGGGCCCGATGCCGAAGTCGCGGAGATTGACATAGCTAATCTCCAAGTGCCCTTTGTCTTGAGCTTTCCAGAGCATGCTGGTGTCCATCACGCCAGGAAACATTTCGGGGAATAAAGTGATTATTTGTATTTTCATTATGTATATTTTACCACATTTAGTACATACTTACGAAACAAAAAGAACCCTTTTTAGGGGGTTCCGTCTGTCACATAAAGCTCCCAATAGTGTTACCTATTGGCTCGCAAGAGCTTGTTCGCACGTTTTTGTTTTTGAAGAACGGTCTTTTATCAGACTCACGAATTACTATACTCCATAACCACTATGGTTGCAAGGCTGATAATAACAACCGAATGCCAAATATAATTTCAAATATCGAGGTCGTCTAGATCTTCGAGTTCAGCACGCGTCTTTCGTGCCATATCGCTTTGACGATTATCGTCTTCTTTGACTTCGGCGACAAGATCTTCTGCGAATGAGTTAACCGATGTATGTGTTTCGTCTGATTCATCAGGTGCTTCGCTGTCGTCATCCTGGACAGTCTTTTGGGGGGCCTGGCTTGCGCCGACATCTTCTGCTGCTATCTGAGCTGGGCGATCATTTTGATTTTGACGATCAGAACGTTCTGGACGCTCTGGACGAACGTAATCTTCTGGGCCGTTGTCGACAATCTTGAGGTTGTAGCGGGCTTCGTTTTTGGTGCCAAGCGCACGCAATAATGTTCGCAAACTTTGGGCAGTGGCGCCACGCTTACCAATAATTCGACCGAGATCCTCTGGATCTACCGTAAGTTCAAGAAGAACTCCTTTGTCGTCGACGCTTCGTTCGATAACGACTGCGTCGGGGTTTCCCACTAATGATTTCACAATATATTCTACAAATTGTTGGTCAATGCTGCTCATGTTCGGTCTCTCCTGTTTATTTGTACTCCTCAATTATACCAAAAAGAATTGATTATTACTCGCTTGGCGCGCTTACGTAGGCCTCGAGGAGCTGTTTGGTGTTGAATGCTAACGGAAGTTTCATGGCCTGCTCATAGGTGAACCACTGGACGTCAGTGACTTCTTCCACATCTATGACGATTGTTCCGGAGATATATTCAGCGAAGTATACGTGGATAGTGTTTTCTCGCGCCTCAAACGATTCGAGAAAATTGGTAATCTCGCAGGTGATGCCTGTTTCCTCGAGCGTCTCACGAACTGCGGCTACCTCAATCATTTCGCCCTTTTCGACGACGCCGCCTGGCAATCCCCATGAACCTGCAAATTCAAATCCAGGAGCTCGCTTCTCAAGTAAGATCAGATCGTCCTTCAACGTAATAGTAAATGCTGCATGTGCCATGCTGTAAGTATAGAGATGTCTCGGGTAAAAGAAAAACCCCGATTTCTCGGGGTTGAATGTAGGCCTAGTGGGCTTATTCTTTTGTTTCTTCGGCTTCTGGGGCCTCGGTGATTTCTTCTGCTGGAGTTTCTGCTGCTACGGCCGTAACTTCTTCGGAAGCTTCTGTTGGGGCTTCGGCTACTGGTTCTTCAACTTTTTCGTCGACCTTCTCTTCTTTAGGCTGATCCTTACGAAGTTTTTCAGGGTGACGGGTCTTGCGTGCTTTGTTCTCGCTGAGGGTAACCCAGTCTGGTAGTTTTACGCCTTGCTTCTGGAGCAAACGTGCGACGCGCTCTGATGGCTGTGCGCCATTGCTGAGATACAATGTAGCCTTCTCGTTATCAATAGTAACGGCTTTTGTATGAGGATCGTAATGACCAAGCTGAGCGACTACACGACCGCTGGTAGGTGTTTGACGGGTATCTTGAACGACAACACGGAATGTTGCGTGTCCTTTTCGTCCGGTTCGTTGCATTCGAATAGCTAGCATTTAGGCGTAATTCCTCTTTCTTATATCTTGTACATTAAGATTATTATAAATACTCATACTATTTTACAGATAACGGCCTCTGTTGTCAACGGTGAGTCTCGTAAGACTTATTTTTGATCTACGACCTTGTATGAGTTGAGCGCGATTTCGGCTGCTTTTTGTTGACCAGCCTGCTTACTTGGTCCAGTACCAATGCCCTTTTGCTCGCCGTTTACGAAAACTCCTACGGTGAATACTTTGTCGTGATCAGGGCCTTCTTCACTGAGCACTTTATAGACGGGAGTTGCACCATCTTTGCTTTGCGCTGCTTCTTGGAGATGCGATTTAGGGTCCATCCAACTGCCAGTGTCAAGAATTTCCTGGAAAGTACTGATGAGACTTTTGTGGATGAAATCTGAAGCAGCTTCGTAGCCTTGATCGAGATACAGTGATCCAACCACAGCCTCATAACAGTTAGCAAGAATCTGAGCTCGCGCACGGTCAGTGCCCCGGCGTTCACCACGGCTAAGGCGTAGTAACGGCTCAAAATCGTTTCGTGACGCGGCCGCACTGATACTTTCAGTACGCACTAAAGAGCTTCGCCAGTTAGTCAGTACTCCTTCAGGGTCGCTGAAACCATTATAGAGATAGGTAGTTACCACCAGCTCAAGTACTGCGTCGCCAAGGAATTCAAGCCGCTCGTTGTGCTCACTTGCGGTTTTGCGGTGTTCATTGACATATGAACGGTGCGTAAAGGCCCTGATCAAAAGATCAATGTCGGTATACGTTACACCGAGTACGTCGCGGGCAAAGGTGCTATATGGGGTTAAATCTTGCATTGGCTACATTCCTAATTTCTTGGTTCGAATAATTTTGAGCCCTTTGAGGATGAGCTTGCCGATATCTTCGTATTCAATTTTGTCTAAGGCTTCACTTGCCGGCATCCAGGCAATCCCGTTCATCCAGTCCTCAGGCACAGGATGGTCGCTGTCGCCAAGCGCTTCACACAAGAAAATTTCAGTCGTCATCAGTACTAAACTTGTTGTACGGCGGTATCTGAAGTTGATTTTGCCGAGCCAATCCATGACTTTAATATCAAGGAGACCGGTTTCTTCACCAATTTCTCGCTTGGCTGTTTCTTTGGATGATTCACCTTCTTCGATGTGTCCTTTGGGAATCGTCCAGCGATCTTTAGAGTCTTGAATAAGTAGAATCTCTATTTCTTTGGCAGCATTTCGACGGAACACCACACCGCCAGCTGTTGGCTCGCGGACGACTTCGTTGATAGTTGGCCGTCTTTTGTTGGCGAATTTTTTGAATCCTTCAAATGGTTGTGGGCGTTTCATGTTATGCCTTTTCTTTCTTCTTGAGTTGGAGCTCTTCGGGCAATTCTAGCGATGCGTCCTCGAGTTTGCGGAGTACAGTCCCAAGTACACCATTGATGAACTTAGAACTATTCTCACTTCCAAATGATTTGCTAAGCTCTACTGCTTCGTTGATAACGACTTTTGGCGGTACGTTATCATTTGAAAGAAGTTCGTACAGACTCATCCGTAGTATGAGACGGTCCATGCGAGCGATCTGAGCAATAGGCCATTCGGGGGCGATAGGTTGTAGAACGGTATCGAGTGCTGCGCCAAGAGGAGCGACACTCATTACCAAACTTTTGATAAACTTTTGATCATCAACTGTTTCATCATAGCGTGCAATATTGCGCTCAAGTACTTCCGAGAGTACGACGTTTTTGTCACCACAATCAGTACGAAAATCAAATTCGTAAAGTGATTGAAGTGCCAATATTCGGCCTAGATGACGGTTTGATGCCATATTTGTTAAATTCCTATCTTTTGATACCGACCATTACCAGTATAACCCACCGAAACTGGTTATTTGCTGAGTGATTTCGAAGTGTCTTTAGCGCTTTCGCGGCTTGTAGTGTAAATCTTTACTGGTGACTTGCCATTTACTTTACGGGCGAGTGTCAAAACCAAATGGCTGCGACGGGTGCCTGTTCGGCGGGGACTAGTTCGTTTCTTTGGTTTTCCCATTTTGTCTATGCTCCAACGTATATTTATTTAATAACTTACCTCGCATTATAGCAGATGTAGACCCTAAAACTCAAGGGTTTAAACGCTAGATTTGCGATTTATACAATTTTATTTTATATTTAGATAATGCGTAAACTCGATGGCTCATTAGAACACCCCGGTAATCACCCTCAAACTATTCACTATATTGACACAGATACTGATCGAAAAATGCCGAACTGCTATCGGATAGTTGGTAGTGTTGCGCTCGCTGTTGTCTTATCGGCACAGTCAGCGTATGTGATTGGTTCTGCTATACATGGTTTAATCTACAGGAATGAAGATGCTCAAACGTGTGAAAACGTAGAGCCATTAAACATAGCTGATTCGTATCAAGAAGCCGCAACGACAATTAAGTTATACCAACTCGGTCCAGAGCGGACATATGCCGAGACGCTTGAAATAATCACGCCAGGTGATAACGGACTCGAAATCTGTAGCCCGCGTGATATTCGAGTACTCAATCAACTCGAGTCAAATCACGGAATGAATTATTATCAAGAACCGCCGATTGAACCCAAAGCACCTCTAGACAACTAGGTTGACGAGTTTTCCAGGAATGTAGATTTCTTTTTTAACATCTTTGCCGTTGATGAATTCTTGCACGTGGCTATCTGCCTTAGCAGCCTCCAGGGCCTGTTCTTTGGTCACGTCTGAGGCAAGTGAAAGTTGAGCTCTGACCTTACCGTTGACTTGAACGACAAGCGTAAATGTATCGACTTGTAGATACTGTGTGTCTACTATTGGCCAGTGGTCTCTTTGAATACTGTCGCTATGACCAAGCAGTTGCCACAGTTCATCGGCAATGTGTGGCGCAAATGGTCCAACAAGCATAGCTAAAGCTTCGAATGCTTCTAGCCAGACATTATTTTGACCAAATGGAAGTTCTGTTTTTAGTAAGTACAGTTTATTAACCGCTTCCATGCATGCAGCTATGGCGGTGTTGAATCTGTTACCTTCGATATCATCGGTGACTTTTTTGGTGGCTTTATGCACGATTAACAATATTTTTTTGGATTGATCTGTAGCCAATTCTACTGCTGGCGCTTCGATGTACTCCTGGACAATGTTCCATAGACGTGAGAGGAAACGATGCGCTCCTGGCACTCCCTGAGGGTCCCAACGAGCACCGAGCTCAAGCGGTGCGGCAAACATCAAGTATGTACGCAAGGCATCGGCGCCGTAACCTTGTTCGATGATTTCGAGTGGGTCTGGGCCGTTACCAAGCGTCTTACTAAACGCGGTGCCGTCTTTGGCGATGACTTTACCGTTATAGAGCATTTGTTTAAATGGTTCTGGGTTATCAAGCAAACCGATTTTGCTGAAGAAACGAGTAATAAACCGAGCGTACAGTAAGTGCGCTGTCGCGTGATCGCCACCATTATAAAAGTTTACCGGCATCCACTGATTCGCTACATTACTATCGAAAATCTGGGATTGGTTCTGGGGGTCGAGATACCGCATCATGTACCAACTACTGTCGACATAGGTGTCCATAGTATCGGTTTCTCGCTCAGCAGTTTTTCCACAGTCTGGACAGGTTGTGATGAGCCAGTCTTTGGCCCGAGCAAGCGCGCTTCTGCCGTCGCCACTTGGTTTAAAATCGGTAAGCTCTGGTAGCACTACGGGTAGCTGATCTTCCTTGAGCACGACAGGGCCACAATCTGGGCAGTTCACAACGGGAATTGGTGCGCCCCAATACCGTTGACGGCTGATACTCCAATCCCTCATTTTGTAATTGGTTTTTTGGATTGCTAAGTGTTTATTTGCAAGATCGTCGACGATTTTTTGGCCCGCTTTTTTAGAAGTAAGACCATCGTATGGGCCTGAATGTACTGCAATGCCGTATCCGCTATAAAAATCCTGCACGCTACTATTATCAGCAGAATCAACAACTTGTACGATTGGAATGTCAAACGCTTTTGCAAACGCGTTATCACGTTCGTCATGAGCTGGGACCGCCATAATGGCGCCCGTACCATAGCCAGAAAGTACGTAGTCGGCAATATAGACCGGAATTTCTTGACCGTTGATAGGGTTAATGGCGTTGACGCCAAGGTATACACCGGTTTTTTCTTTGCTGGCCTGGCGTTCAACTTCAGTTTTCTTGGCGGTAGCTTTTATATACGCTTCTACTTCATCGAGCTTATCGGGAGTCGTAATTTCCCGAACAAGTGCGTGGTCGGGAGCTAATACCATGAATGTGGCGCCAAAAAGGGTGTCTGGACGAGTAGTAAACACGGTAATTGTTTCTTTGGAGCCCGCAACTTCAAACATAACTTCAGCACCTTGGCTTTTACCAATCCAGTTTTTCTGAGCTAATTTAACGCTTTCGGTCCAGTCAAGAGCGTCGACTGCCTCAAGGAGCTCATCGGCGTATTCAGTAATCTTAAAAAACCACTGTTTAACTTCCTTTTTCTCAACAATCAAATCGTCTTTGCCATCATGACGCCAACACTTACCGTCAATAACTTGTTCGTTGGCAAGAACCGTCTGGCACTTAGTACACCACCATTGCCAGCGACTATCTTGGTAGACCAGGCCATGCTCGTGCATTTTGACGAATATCCATTGTGTCCACTTGTAGTACTCAGGCTCACTGGTAGTAATTTCTTTTTCCCAGTCGTCGCTCCAGCCCATCTTCTGATACTTCTCTTGATAGTCGGGGATCAATTGAGCCATACTTTCCTGAGGTGAAATACCTTTTTTGATGGCATAGTTTTCTGCCGGTAATCCAAACGAATCCCATCCTACTGGATGATAGCTTTCGAAGCCCTGTTGACGCTTGAACCTAGATTTTACATCACTAATGGTAAAGTTCATGGCATGGCCAACGTGCAGGTTGCCGCTAGGATAGTTGAACATACCAAAAGCAAAATACTTTGGTTTATCGCTGGCAAGATTTGCAGTGTAAACGTTTGTTTCACGCCATATTTGCTGCCATTTAGGTTCGATTTCTTTAGGATTGTATCGCTTCATATCTATCCAATATACCATTTGTTGTAACTTCGGTCATTTTATTACAACATTTTTTATTATGATATGTATTTCGCTGTTCGATACAATAGGTATATACAGGGGTTACATCATGGCAGAGATCAGACAATTAACGATGGATGCACGGTATTTTACTGATGAGATCGTCAATAGAGGATTTGCGGAGATTGTACATGGCATTCGTGCCGAAGAATTCGATACGGTTGTTTCCGCATACGCCAGACTTACATCAGGTCATCCAGACCCAGAACCTGGCACAATGGACGCCATGTTGCCGAAGTATGATGATCTGGTTCTACTTGGCAAAAGCTTAGATGTGCTTGATCGATCTGCTGACAAACAAAAAATTTGGCATAAATACCGAACGAATGTCGAAGGTATAGGAAAGCCAGACGGTTACTCTAACCGATATTTTCAAGAACACGCATTGCGCGAATCTCGAGGAGTTATCCTCAATCCACCTGAAGATAATAAAGAGTTTTATCATTTTACACCCGGGCTCTACGCCAAAATGGTCCAAAACCATGAGATGTTTGGTTGGGGGCCGATCCCAAGTGAAGTAGCAGCTCTCAATAATGCATTTGGCCCGATTCATAAAAAGGCCACTGAACTTATGATAAAAGTATGTGGGCTCATTGAAGAAACACATCCTGAGATTAATTCATTTGTGACACTAGAAGCGCTCCGCACAAGCCCCATCCGATTACTTTTCTATCATCGTTCAGATGCTCCCCAACTTGGTGCTAAGCACGTTGATAAAAGTGCCGTTACTGCTCAGCTTGCTGAAAGCCACCGAGGACTCAGGATAGCACCCGGAGCAAATGCGGATTTAGTAGAAGTTGATCGTGATTCTACTATGGCTGCGATTTTTCCTGGTACAGCCTTGGAGGATAAGTTCCCCGGTACTCCGTTTCAGCCAACATCGCATGATATAGTTTCAGCTAATGTTCTCAACGAAGGAAGAAGAATACCGCCAGATGCAGAAGCAGTTTGTGCCCGCTGGGCCATTATATCTTTTGCAAATTACGTCAACTTTGTAAATCCCGATAAATCACTCACGCATGCCGTTTAGCGGCTAAAATATTGATTGCGATCTCCGGGTTTGATAGACAATAGTTTTGATACCGTTACTAATTTATATGATTTACTGAGTGCTTCGATAGCCCTACTTTCTCCGGTAATATCGTATGTGTCGTGCATGACAACAATCGAGCCATTTCGCACATTTTTTAATACGTCAGCAGTGATTTGTTCTGGTGTATGTGCCGCCCAATCATGAGGATCAACATTCCATAAAATTCGTGGTACTGGAATTCTGCTCGCAACTAGTGCATTTTGTTTTCCATATGGTGGCCTAAACATACGTGGTGCAGGAACGCCTGTGTTAGCTATCGCCACTTGAGTCTGGTTGAATTCTGCGTCAATCTGTGCCGCGGTGAGTTTTGTCATATTTGGATGTGCCCAAGAGTGATTGCCTATGTCGTGTCCTTCAGCGGCAATTCTACGAACAATTTCTTCACGGCCGGCAATCTTGTTACCGATCAAGAAGAAACTGGCATGGGCTTTATGCTTTTTTAAAACATCTAGTAGTGCTGGCGTATGAATGCGGTCCGGCCCGTCATCGAAGGTCAGCGCCACACACGCGTCTATTGCGCAGTCTATAGGCCGTAGATCTTCAGCGATTGAGGCTATTGAGGCCTGGACCGTGTTCGTAAGGATGTCATGAGGCGAATGAGCAAATGGCGTTTCCCTCTTTGAAAGAATAACTCTATCACTTGACTCTAAATGGCCCGATGTAACTGAGCTGATTTGTGCAACTGGTGCTGTTGCCAATGCTTGAGAGGTGAGGCCAAGTACAAAGATGCTAATACCAAGCACAATATAAGCAATGTACGTTCCACGCTTGCTCATAACCACTTGTTTTGTGTATATACCTCTGCTCACCGTACAAGCAAGTATACTCGACTTATGTTTTAGCTTTCAAATTTCTAACGTTATTTACAACAGGTGCGTAAGGAATTTTTCTGTTTGGTTTTGCTCTCCGTGCAATGTCTTTGTATGCATGGCTGCAAAGGTAGAAGTTATTGGGCCGGGAGCGCCAGAGCCTATTGTGCGTGAATCTACTTCTGTAATTGGAGTAACGTAGGCTGAGGTTCCGCAGGCGAATATCTCGTCTGCGATATACAGTTCCGTCAGGTCGACAGTTCGTTCTTGAACAGGAATTTTTAGGTTAGCTGCATACGTTAGGATTGTTCGCCGATTGATACCTTCGAGTAAATCACTGGTTGTATTAGGTGTGATTAAGACGCCATTCCTGACCAAGAATATATTTGCGGCCGACAGTTCACACACATGCCCAGCAGAATCCAAAAATACACAATCGTCATAGCCACTATCGAGTGCATCTTGTTTGGCTAACACTGAATTCACATAGGCACCATTTACTTTTGCCCGAGCTGGGATTGCATTATCTGGAACACGACGCCAGACGCTTGTTTTTACCCGAGCTGAAGCATTCGGCAATATCGACTTTGCAGGATATATAAACATACTCAACTTAGAAGTTAACCCACGAGATCGAGTGCCAGGTACGTTATCGACCACATGCACTGTTGCTCGCACAAATACATCATGGGTGATAGTATTTTCTGTAATAAGTTTCGTAACGGCATCCTTGAAGCTTTCAAAGTCCCACTTCTCGGCAAAGGTGTCTATGCCCAGAATATGCGCTGACTCTAGAAGCCGCTTAAAATGATCCTCAAGGCGAAACGCTGCCATACCTTGTTTGGTTTTGTTGACCGGAAACACTGTGTATACACTCAGCCCATACAGTACTGCCGAGCTTGCCACACTGAGATTGGCATTTGCAAACGGTACCAAATCATCCCCGAAATAGACTGTATAGTTCGTAAAATTATCTTTTTGTGGCATTAGCTATCCTTTCCTACAATAGTTACCATATGGTCGACAAGCTCTTCGAACGACAAGCCCAGAGTGCGAGCAGATAGCGGGAACAGACTTTGAGCGGTAAGTCCTGGCATGGTGTTAATTTCTAAAACATAGATTTTACCATCACTAAAAATCATGTCAGTCCGCGAAAGATGTCTGCATCCCATTATTTCATGCACCGATTGGGCTAACTCTTGCATCTGCTGCTGTACTGCTGCATCGACGTTTTGAGGCGGGCACAATTCAGCTGTTTTCCCATTGTATTTGTTTTCATAATCGAATAATTCATCTTGTGGTGGCACTATTTCAATCATGGGCATAACTTTGCCATCGAGAACCGGAACAGTTGTCTCAATGCCTTCGATATATTCTTCTAATAAGTAGCTGTTTTCCGTAGCGAATGATTGTTTTACTTGGTCAATTTCCCTAAATGCAATATCGGGATATATGAAGGTATCGATGCTCGATCCACCGTCGACTGGTTTCAGCACATGCGGTTTATTGTATAGGTCGTGATTACGATATTGGTCAAAGGTGACTACTTCGCCAAATGGAACTAAGATTGAATGACCAGCAAGAATATCTCGCGTCTTCTGTTTGTCCATGCACAATATAGAATGGTCCATGTCAGTCCCTAAGTAGCGAGCGTTAAGATCCACGAGAATCTTTTGAATGGTTCCATCCTCACCACCTACACCATGAAGAATTGGGAATATTTGATCAAATAAACTAACATTTTCGATAAGCCACTCTTTCGTGCCATCCCAGTCATACAGATAAGCTTCATGACCGATCGCGATAAGCGCATCGTAGACTGCTTTTGAAGATCGAAGCGATACGTCGCGTTCAGCTGATACACCACCACCAATTACGAGGATCTTCACTTGCCTACTTTCGGGAATTGTTTGTGTTTGATGTTGAGCCACGATGAAGATTGTCGTACGAGGCGCTTGGCGTCTAATGGGTCGGCAAGAATCGATTTAATGGCCTCTTCCACAAACACGCCGTTTTGAGAGCCTTTGAAAAGAAGTGCCGTGTCTGCGAGGGTAAACGTTGCCAGATAGTCGGCAGCCAGGAATGGTGAATCAAACGATTTGACAGCACATCTGCGAGCTTGTGCCGCGGGGGCGAGGTACTCATTCGCATCAGCCCCAATAGTGATCACAATTTCCAGTTTAGTGGGGTCGCATAAAGCGCCCAACTGATTGTGTAATGAAGCGGATTCTGATCCCATTTCGTTCATAGACCCGAGTACTGCTACTTTATGAGCCTGTGGTAACCCATAGAGATAGTTGAGGGCTGCTTTGGCTGCAGCCGGGCTTGAATTATAGCTGTCATCAATAATGACCGAATCTTCCTTCCCCCTGAGAAGTTGCATTCGGCCAGACATTGGCGTGATAGCCTCCACGGCGTGTTCAATTGATGAAAAATCTATGCCTAGGCTTTCGGCAATAGCTATAGCGACAGTAATGCCTCGGTACTGGTGTTCTCCGATGAGCTTAGGATGAATCGAGTACGTTTTATTGGCAGTATGGACTGAAACTATATCATTATTACTCGAGAACACATTAGTAGATGCAGGATTCTTACCATATGTCTGGTACGCAGGAAAGTCGGTTCCTAGGAATGTGCGGTCGATTGATTCATCGAGGTATACGGAGCTGGCAAACTTCACAGCAGATAGTTCTTCCCTAGCAACATTAGCAAGTGTCTTGAATTGGAGCATATGCTCAGGCTCAATTGCTGTAATAACCAACGTATCAAGCTGAACATGCTTCCCAAAAGCTGCTATCTGACCGGGGGCATCAGTACCGAGTTCGAGCACTACGACGTCTACTTTTTTACCGAATACAACACGAGCAGACATCCTTATGAATACCCATAGCCAGGCAATAGGGTTAAACAATGACGGAGCGGTTAGTCCAAAGAAAATTAAGGGTACGGTTACAAGATCGTTATAATTTCCGTCTTGCCAGGCAACCGACTTTGAACCTGATAATGTAAGAGCAATAGATCGTTTAGTACCGCTTTTACCAACGCTACCAACCACTCCAATAATATGTGGCTTAAAGCGGCGGGTAAAGACGTTCGCAAAACCCCAACTGATATGTACGATGATGCTTCGTGCGATGCTTTTTATCATGCTTGGATCGGCCTTTTCTACTATTGTATGCTATTTAATCGCTTGGACTTTTTGTTGCAACTGCGTAACTGGGATTGTTTTGTCAGGAAATTGCAAAGGAGTGGTGATGCCATAAGCTGAGTATGTTTCTTTTTGTTGACCAGAAATCGTTGCCTCGAGAAGATGGCGAGATAATTTATCTACAGTAAGCGTGATACTAATTGGTGGCTGCCCCTTATATTGAGCTGGATCCAATTTCGCACTTTGCAAGCCTATAGATTCAATAATTAGATTAAGCGCTTCAACATATCCGGCAGTATCGACCGAGACGGGAAATACAAGCACAGATTTGCCATCAATTTTCAGAGGCTTTACAGCTGCGTAATCGACTGTATAGGCTTTTTTGTCTGCCATGACTTTCAAAACTTTGGCTTTTGTCTCAGCATTGAGATTAGCAAAAGGAATGATGCCAAGAACAGCTTGGCTGAAGTATTGCGGCTGACTTTCACCTGGAACCGATTTGCCCCAAATACCCTGCACCGATGAATAATCAAGTGTCTTGCCAGCGGCATTCTTTTGTGAAGTCTTAATCCTATTATATCGGCTAAAGTCTGCGGTAATAGAACCTAGCGTTTCGGTCTGAACATCACTATTCGCCCCATTACCGTTTTGTTTTATATCAACAAGTGAATGTGCTCCTGATTCAGGGACAAAACTAATTTTCTCGATCTTATCAATGTTAGACCCCCCTTGTTGATTCTTGGTCTCACGAGTCACGCCAGAAGTAGACAAGTTGTTCGAGAGCATAGCGTCGAAAACACGATGCGGGCTATTGTAGACGTGCTTCCACCATGATGCGCCTGCGAATAAGAATACTACTGCCGACAATACATAGAGAGTAGCGACCTTATGAGCAATTAAAAAAGGTACTTGATTTTGAGTAGATATGTTTTTGGGTGTATTTATATTTTTCTTTGCTGTTGTTGCTTTTTTCGTAGATGAAGATTTTTTTGGCATAGACATATTGTACTAAACAAACTGACAAAAGAGAAAGACTCGTCGTGTAATGACTCAGGCATGTCGTTTTTGTTTCATTTCTAATCTGTTATAATAGCTCGAACATGGGGCCATAGCTCAGTTGATTAGAGCGCTTCGCTGGCAGCGAAGAGGTCCGGGGTTTGAGTCCCCGTGGCTCCACCAAAGAAAGAGACTTGTCCCAAAGGGACAGGTCTTTTTCTTTGTCGCCACTGATTCGAAGCCCGGACTCAGCGACGAAGTCGATGACAGTCCGGGGTTTGGTCGACAAGCCAGAGCGCAAGAATTTATTCTGAGCACTGGCGTAGTCGTGATCTTCCCCCATAAATATTGCAATATTAATAATTTTATGCTATTATAGTGATTATGAAATGTATTCCAACGCGCGAACGTATACAAACTGAAATTCAGTCCGCATGGGAAGCAATTACTCATCCGACTAATCGAAGAATTGCAAATACATGTGGTATTGTTGCATCTTTAGGCATTGTCATCGGATCAGGCTTTTTAACAATTGCAGCTGCTGATACGCTTG
>JAPLYT010000006.1:95858-96706 GCA_026395435.1 Candidatus Saccharimonadota bacterium | reverse complement strand
CATTCTCCCACAGCCTGCTCTTAGCATATTGAATGTAGTTCTCAATAAGCTTTCGTCTCACAAAATACAGTACATTAACCCTTATGAAGTCGATAAAGAAATGCTGAGACTCATCATCCTTGAACTGTACGTAACCCCCTGGTAGCGGCTTGGGGAAGTATTTGAAGCCTCGCAGGTAGCTATCGGTGAAAAACCTAAACTTATCGCCGTAGAGTTTCTTAAAGTCGGTATAAATCGTAAAGATGTCCAAACGCCCCGTGATGAAAGTATCGGTTCGCTTGTTATCTCGACTAATATTGGTTAGGACTCGCTTGTCGAATGTCGCGTCCTTCTTGAGAACGTTGATGCCATTCGTGCGCAGATAGTAAGTAGCGTATTTATTCTGCAACCGGTAGCTACTTTCATAGTTTCTTCCAATATATTCCTGATCTAGTAATATCTTTAGTCTTGGGTGTAGTGATCTTTTTGTTTTTAGTCCTTGGCTTTTCATAAGTAAGTCACTGGTAGCAAAACGGAACTTGTAGAGATCGTAGAGAATAGATAGCTGACTCGAATTGAGATTATTTCGATGTTTAGGTAGGTTGTCATTCATGGGGCTTTATTACTCTATACATAGTATATAGTAAAGAGAACATAAGAATACATAAATAACAGATATAAATATAAAAGTTAGCATACCTTACGGAGTCTATATTAGTTATACACAGGATTATTTGAAAAAAGTGGTTAAAAGCCTTGTAATTAACCTGATCAGGATAGTATACTAACCATATCAGGTTAGTGATTCTCTAGCCTACGGAGTGTAACAATGTCACGCATCAAAGGAACGAAGAACAAAAAGAGCATTA
>JAPLYT010000006.1:0-95848 GCA_026395435.1 Candidatus Saccharimonadota bacterium | reverse complement strand
GCTTCCCTCTACGATGATGCTTTCTACTCAAGAACGGATTGAGTTCCTGGCTAGGATACTTGTTGATCGGATTATAGATGCCCAAACGGGTAGCTCATCGCTACGCATAAAGCTTCGAGGCAAAAGCCATGTCAACCACTAACAAACATCTGTTTGCGATTGCTGCCATTAGAGCTTCGTCAGCAAAACAAGGTACTGACGGGGATTCTCCAGAGGCTCAGAAAGAACAAATCGATCAATATGCGTTAGCGCGGGGCATAGTTATCAAAAAGTATTTTGTTTTTCTTGAGTCGGCATCGAAAGATCAGCAACCGATGCAGGAGGCGATAGATTACTGTAAAGATCCAAAGAATAATGTCCAGACGCTTATTATTAAGTCTATAGATCGTTTTACTAGAGGTGGCTCGTACTTCTATGACTTTTTAAAAATGCAGCTGGACAACTGTGGTGTTGGATTGGTGGATATATACGGGGTTATTAGTGACCAAAAGGTAAACACACTCGAACATGTCGGCTTTGAGTACAAGTGGAGTGTGTTCTCGCCTTCAAAGAAAACTGAGATGTTAGAGGCGGAACGTGCTAAAGACGAGATGCGCGACATTATGAGCCGTATGATCGGCGCTGAGATCCGTTATACCCGAATGGGTTACTGGATGCGAAGACCGCCTTACGGCTTCATGAGCGAGCCACTAGACACTCAGAACGGTAAACGAATGGTACTTCGACCGCTAACCACTGAAAGCGAGTTCGTCTTGAAGATGTTTGAGCTAAGGTGTAGTGGGCTATTGAACGACCATCAGATCGTCGATCATATTAATAAGCTGGGTTTTCGCACTAGAGTAGACGTGATTCGAGATAAAGTTGATCGCACAAAGGTAATTGCCCGAAAAGGCGGTATTAAATTAGACATCAAAGGCCTGTGCCGAACTCTAGAAAACCCCATTTACGCTGGGGTTAACAGTGAGAAATGGACGAATTATAAACCGTTAAAATGCAAATTCGACGGGCTTGTGTCTATCGAGACGTTCAATAAGGCCAATCGAGGGAAAATCGCCATCAGCGAGGTTGACGGCGAGCTGACTATCTTTAAGCGAGCCATTCCTGAATTTCAGAAGAAGAAGCGGGTCATCAACCCTGATTTCCCATATAAGAAGGTAGTTATGTGCTCTGGTTGTAGTAAGCCACTCTCCGGCAGTGCATCGCGTGGGAAATTGGGCAAGTACTATCCGGCCTATCACTGTGTGAGGCCTGGTCACTACTGCCGTATCCCCAAGAAAGAGTTTGATGCCACTGTTGAACGCTTTGTGAAGGCAGTACAAGTACAGCCAGAGTACGTAGAGGCCTTGGAGAAAGCAGTACTGAAAGAGTGGGAGAAGAGACAATTAATAGATAGAAGGGATCAAAATGTTATCGAAACACGTATACAAGCATTAAAGATGGAAGCCTCTATGGCTATGGACAAGATTAAGTATCTAAGTTCGGAAACAACCATTAAATACATGGAGGAGGAGATCATGAAAACCGAGGAAGAAATAAAGACCCTAACTCATCAAAAGCAGACTGAGATTCAGGAAAAACCAGCCGATATGGGTGTCGTTATGAAGTACATTAGATACTTTTTGGAACACCTAGATTATCTGCTCCTAAAACAGATAGACCCTCTTAAACAAGCTAACTTTCTTAGCGTATTGTTCAACAAGGCGCCAACCTATGATGATTTAATTTTTGGAACCCAAAATAATGGTCAAATAACAGGGTTGAGTGAAATCTTCAGAATCAAAATGTTACCTTTGGGTAACGTGGAGGGCCAGCGGGGACTCGAACCCCGGACACCCTGCTTAAGAGGCAGGTGCTCTAACCAGCTGAGCTACTGGCCCTTAATTGTTTTAGATTGGAAGGTACTACTCAAAATATAGCTTAGTGGTAAATTTGCTTAGAGCACTGGTGCTATTATTCTTCTCGGCATATATGCCTCGGGCAGCTGAGCTACTGGCCCGAAAAGTAACCTAAAGATCTTACCACATTACCCCTGTTCTGACAATATTTTTACTTTCGTTTCCAGACGGTGATGCGGTAGGTGATGCCGTTCTCGGTGATGGGCTCCGAGGTTTTTGTTTGTATAAAAGCGTCGCTGTATTCGGGAAAAAACTTGGTGCATTGAAAGCTGGTTTCGAGGATGGTCAAGTGAAGCTCGTGGGCTAGGTCTAGAGTACTGGCGAAAAGTCCTGCTCCGCCACCAACCCAAATGTCGTCCTTAGCATGTTCGAGGAATTCGCGGGCGTCAATGATTTTTTCAAACCCAGGACGAAGTGACACGGGTTGCGATGTAGCAACAAGATTTTTACGCTCAGGAAGTGGCTTGATCTGTTCGTTGTACCAGCCATAGCCCATCATTATAGTGCTATGCAATGTGGATGCACGGAAATGAGCAATGTCGCCAGGGATTTTTCCCCTCCATGGAATACCATGGTCATTGGCAATTCCGCGTTCGGCATCAATGGCTGCAATAAATCGAATCATCTAGCTATAATTTTAGCGTGAATATCGTGAAGAAGATAGAACGATCCGGTAATAAGCATGTGGTCTTCTGGAAGCTTAATCAGTGTTTGGTAGGCCGCATCGGTATCAAAGATGATTTGTACATGAGGAATTCCGAGGCTTTTTGCCTCCAATGCAAGATAATCAGGAGACGAAGAATGCTTACGTAAATCTTGTCGGGCTACAAAATCAGTAATAATCAGGTGCCTGGTTATCGGCTGAAGTAGTGAGAGGACATCGTGGACTTTGGCATCATTGCTTTTCATCAGCGCAAACAGCACCGCAAATTTCTTCCCCGGATATTTTTGTACCAGGCTCGTTACGAGCGCTTCCATTTTCTGTGCGTTATGGGCAGCATCGAGCACCAACGTTTTACCGTGGACTTGCGTAACCTCAATCCGCCCCGGTATATAGGTTCTAATGGCGCTCACTTCTTGATCTACCGTGAGAGCCGTGAGATTGTCGCGGACGCATATATACTGGAAAGCGAGATAGGCAAGCGAAAAGTTTCGCTGCTGAAAGAGTGGCAATACGCTACTGTTTTGCGAGCCCCCTGAATATTGTTGCATATGGAGCTCACCTCCTCGTGCCAAAACAATCTCTTTGATTGAACGATCGATTTCTTTTGATTGGGAAAAACAAAATACTGGGTTCTCTGCTCCGGTGATGCCGGCTTTTTGGGCTGCGATACCTGCCAGTGAGTTCCCGAGCACCGCCACATGGTCGAGGCCAATATCTGCGATGACGCACACTTTGTCGGATCGTTCAATCACATTCGTGCCGTCGAGTAGGCCACCAAGCCCAACTTCGATGACGGCATAATCTACCTTCTCTTGTGCAAATTGCCAAAACGCAAAGGCAATGAGAAGTTCAAAGTAGGTAGGCTTAATGCGTAACTTGTTAATGATTTGTAGGAACGTTGAAAACTGCTGGCAATATTCGTGCTCATCAAGGGGAACGAGGTCGATCTGCACCCGCTCATTTACGTTGTCTACATGTGGCGAAACACTCAGCCCGATCTTCTTGCCGGTTTGCCCAAGTAGCGCCGCGATGTAATATGATGTGGACGTTTTACCGGAAGTACCTGCAACGTGAATGGTCTTGTAGGAGTTTTGCGGATTACCAAGAGCAAGCATAAGTGCACGCATAGTATCAAGCGTATAAACTGAACGGAATGACCGCATAGGCGGGATGAAATCCTTGAGAACGATATCTATGTCATTAAACGATCGCAGTTTGGTCATGAAACAAACTGTACCACATCTAAAGATTGATCAGCTATCATTCTTGTCGAGCAATAGCGCCAGTTCGCTCTTCACGAAGTTTACTTTGTCTTTTGAGCGCTTTGCTTTGACGGGCAACAGCAGAGAGAACGTGGAGCCTTCTTTGAGCTTAGACGTCAGGCGAAGTGTTCCGCCAATTCGATGTGCTAATTTGGCTGTAATGAACAATCCCAGCCCGGTACCGCTTGTTGAGCGAGTGTAGGGATCTTCGGATCGCCAAAATTTGTCGTACACTTTTGATTGCTCAGTCTTGGCAATGCCGGCACCAGTATCGATGACATCAATGATGACATTATCTCGATCGACTGCTTGGCATTTGATGATGACCCCACCGTGATCGGTATATTTGATGGCATTGGTTACAAAGTTCTGGAGTATCTCACGGAAGTATAGTCGAGATGTGGCAATTTCGGGCAGTGTTGGGGCCATTTCGAGTTTGAGCCATAGGCCTCGTTTTTCGGCTTGTGGTTTGTAGGTGGTCAGGATTTCATTCATGACGTCCTCTATCTTGAAAGTTTCGACATCTATCTGGATGTCATCTCTCTGAGCTCGAGATAGCGCCGAGAGATCATTTACCATATCAGCTAAGAATACTATTTGATCATGACCGCGCACCACTGACTCTTTGATGGCTTTGGCATCCGTTTCTGGTTTCTCTGCCAGCATAACGGCCATCGATAATTCACCTTCGGCAATCGTGATAGGCGTGCGAAGTTCGTGGCTAACTTCAGAAATAAACAGATCCCTCTCTTCGTCTAAGGATTTTTCTTTGGTGATATCACGGAGCAAAATGATGTACCCTTGCTGTTTTGCGAGCAGACCAGAAGTTCCGATCCGACTTATATTGATATCGAGATCAACATGGTCGTTACGATCGAGCGGGATGTGGTAGTCTGACGTTTTCTTAATATGCTTGGTGTTTTTAGCAAGCTCAAACGGCAACACAGACTCGCCTTTGGCATCTTGCAGCAGCAGAACGTCATCGATGAGGGTATCGGAAAGCGTTTTGTTTGTGTCGAGCAGATCGAGCACTGCCGCGTTGTAGGTAGTGATCTTCCCTTCGTCATTTACAGCAACCACCGCATCACTCATGGAGTTGATGAGCGCGAGCAACCTGCCGTGCTCATACTCAGCTCGGACGATTTTTTCGGATAACACTTTTCGAGATTGACGATTGCCAAACACAAGCCTCGTAAGGATGAGGTTAACGACAAGTATGAGGGAAAATTCAGGGATTATCTTGAAGAGTAAATCTTTGGTGATGCCATTATATTGATAAAGCGTCCCGAGCAACATCGTAGCTAATAGGGCCGTACCGCTGATAATGGTGCCCTTCGCCTGATAGAAAAACTCAGCCATACAAATGAGCATTACCCAGAGATATAGATAGTAGGACAACACTGGAACGATGAAAATAAGCAATCCAGCCAGAATCCAATGGTAGGAGTACAAATAGAAGGCATGGGCTTTCCCGAATTTCAGGTGAGGGATAAAGTGGCTAAAAGCGAACAGGGTAAGTGCCACAGCAATACTCAGAACCACGGTTCGATTGGAGTTGAAAGTCTGTTTTGTGAAGAAATTTATGAGCAGCAAAATAACCACCCCTAGTGCAGCTGGAGTGACAAGTTTGGGCGATAATGAGACATCGTCGCTTGAAGATAAGCTTACTTGTACCATTCCCCATTATTATACCGGTTATGGTTGGTATCCCAAAGGACTCAATTGTGTCTATTTCCAGGTTTTATAGTCGTGAAATGAATATGTGGTCGGCTTGATGCAAATCACCGTGAAAGTACCTGCTGAAATATGCAAAATTGGTGGCACGGTGACATGTGTCCCCGCAAAATGAGGTCGCAAGATTTGTTCCTTGATCTCACTGGCGAGCGTAGGGTCTTGTTCTATGTGTGCAGTTCCGCTAATCTGTAATGTTTGCATTTCGTTAGCATCGAAGATAGTAAATGCGACGTTTGGATTAGTAGTGATATCCATACTCTTAGTTGTGTGATCTTTGGTGGCAAAAAATAGTGTGCTGTCGACGCCGAGGGTGTAATACACCACGCTGCCATGAACTTCGCCATCTGATCCCACCGTAGAAATCACTCCGGCATTATGTGACGACAAAAATAACTTTGCAGCCTGCGTGTAGTTGACGGTGTTTTCGAGCGACTGCACTACCGTAGCTTGCCTATTCTTGGGACTGTTTTTCCGCAAAACATCTGGCTGAGTTCGTTCGATCTGCATCTTCTCAATAAAGTGCACGAAGTGCTTAGTGCTTTTCTCGTTTACAAATCGGAGGCTAAAATCGCCAAGCTTGGTATGGACGGTGACGCTATTGTATCTCCCCTGCCTGTTAGTACTGACGCCACTGATGACTTCGTAAGAAATTTCATCGGTCTTACGGAAAAATAACTTATGGTCGAGATACAACAGACGGGTTGAGGTAGCTACAAGCATCCCGCTACCGCCGGCTTCAGCCCGCCCATAGATCGCCGCACCTATCGTTTCGTCATCATGAATAATACCAGGCAAATGCCGAGCCTCTGCCTTAAGTAAGCCATACGCATTCATTCCTGCAGCGATGAGTTCCTTGCGGATTCGTGCTTGTTTGTCTTGAGAGAGCGTTATTGATGGCATATCACTATGATACCAGACAAGTCATAGGATAGGTTTTTTGATAGTTCACCATTGTCGAAAGGGTTTGAACTATTCTGGTTTTACAGTGCTAAGCTTACGGCGTTTATACAATGACCATCCGCACCGAATTAATACTAAGGGAGTACTTCCTATTGCCGCCAGCCCAAACGGGATTAATCCTAAAGCTGCGACACTATCCGAAGGCTCAAAAAGCTTAATGTAGAGTCCACCGCCTAAAGTAATAGCCCAAGACACAATCCAAAACAAAGTTAAAATTGATGGTTGTTTTTTCTGTTGCCTGGGCGCTTCAGCATCTTTAGTTTGCGCATCATTTGTTGAAATAGGTTTTGTCTGGTCAAGATTCATAGTTTTATTGTAGCAATAAATAATCTCCAGCTAGGAGCTTTTTAGAATTGACTCTAATGTACACCACTGTACGTCCTACCTAGCCTTCTTGTCAGAATGACAATGGGTACGAGTCAGACACCTGGACGGATGAACGCTTCGCGTCTCCCTGCGCCCCTTTCTCGGAGCAAGCTTCTGCGAGAGCGGCTTGTGATCGAACCTACGGTTCGGATTCCATTCAGGAATCAACCAATGCAAAAGCCCCACGTAAAGTGGGGCCCATGCATTGGTACGGCATTCTAGTTCAGGTTATAACTTTATTGGTTGTACAAGTCTAGTACTTCTACTGCAGTTTTAGTGCTTAGGTCAAGAATCGTAAGTTTATGCTTTTGTAAAACTACGTCAATAATCCATGTGCCAACTTTATATACTATCCAACGTTCTTTCAGCTCTGTATGGAAAAACTTCCAATTGCTATAGTTCTCTTCAAAATCTTTAAGACTTAAATTTTGTAAATCTTTAAACCATTGCTTTAGTTTCTTTTCGGGAGTCGCACGATAGTCACCATATGGTTGCCAAAAGTTGCAGTATTCTCGCTCAAAAATCGTTGCCATTCCTTCATAAATTGCATTCTCAATTGCCGAAAACGGACCACTTTCACCCGTATAGTTCTGAAGAATATGAAATGACTCATGAAAAATTGTTGAACGGATATCTTTAAGCTGTTTCTTTTTGTCTGCAAAATCTGGGTCAATTGAAACAGTAATGATGTCATGTGCATATGCGTAACCCCCAACTCCACTCTCTGCAAGTATTCCGTAATCACTGAAGTATATTTGTATTGTTTCAGGTAATTGGGGTAATAGTTTACGTACCTCGTCATAACACTCAGAAATGAGCGCCTCAAGAGGCACTTCAGTTGATTTATTCTGATAATGAATGGCTTTAATCATAGGTAAACTATACCAAATAAAAACTCCTCTAATAAAAATAGTTTAAGCATAAGGGTTTTTGTACGCCCGGACGGATGAACGCTTCGCGTCTCCCTGCGCCCCTTTCTCGGAGCAAGCTCCTGCGAGAGCAGCTTGTGATCGAACCTACGGCTATCACCCGGACGGAAAGAGCACGACAGCAGCCATGCTCGGAATACATTCCTGCGCGTGGCTTTGCCGACCGCACCGCCTTCGGCGGTTCTCGGCTCCATTCTGGAGCCTGCCAACAAAAAAGCCAGTCCTTTGGACTGGCGCTTTTGTTGGTACACCCGGACGGATTCGAACCGCCGACTTTCGCGTCCGAAGCGCGACGCTCTATCCACTGAGCTACGGGTGCGTAACAATGAATCTTGATTATACTATATTTTTTCCTTTCTGTAACCTGTTATGGGTTCTGGCACGATGGCAATTCGAACATACTACTTCGCATTTCTCGATTTCTTTCATCATTTGTTCAATACGACCGGTTTTCGTGAAGAAACTTACTAGACCTTCTTTTGTGTGGCCTTCTAGATGATCAAAGTCCATGACGTAGTATGGATATTGTTTTTTACAATCAGCGCACGGTGTTTCTTCTTTAATCTTATTAACATACGTGCTCAACTCTTTTCGATAACGTCGATTACGATTCAAATAATACTCTTTATTAGCATCATAATGTCGCTTACTTGCAGCAATTTGGTCAGCTTTGTTCTTGTATGCCATACGGACATTGTAACAAATATATTTGTTCGAGGCTTTTCTATTATGGAGTATACTTGTGAGTATGAATAAACTTGTGCTATACGGCTTGATTTCGATTTGTTCGGGTATTGGTTCATGGATACCGAGCTTGTGGCACGCCGGGTTTTTGTCGGCTTGGGGCATAATTGGTGGAATTGTTGGGTGCTTCGTGGGCGTTTGGCTCAATTTTCAACTTAAGAATTATATCGATCTGTAGTTATACTCAAGGCTTAGAAGTCGATGGCGAAGGAGCTATCACCGCGATTTGTGGCAGAGGAACCGTAGTAGTGGTGCCACTTGCTGGAGTTGCGCCAATCGCTTCGGCGATTGCACCAATTTGTGGAGCCAAATCATCGATTACTTTACATTGCTTCTTAGCGTCATCGAAACGTTTTTTTGCCTGATCGAAACTTGTCTGTGTGCCATCGTAAAACTTAGTCGCCTTCTCAGTTGCGCCATCTATTTCGGTGGCAATAGACCGCCGACCGCTTTCGATAATATGTTGAGCGGTTATGCCACTGAGCCCCACAAGCAATATACCTGCCGCTACTGCCGTACCCAATTTTTCATAATGCCATCTGACAGGGTTTCTTTCGCTGCGTGGCAGTTTTCTGTCTATGATCGGTTCAGTTTCATGTGGACCGAGTTCACTCATTTTACTTTGCTTCTTTTGGTTTGTCGGATTGGTCGGCTTTTTTGAGAGGTGATGGCTTGTGCAGTAGTTTTGGTTTGTTGGCATCATCAGACTGCTTAAGAGATCGCTCCAATATGTCGAGCACCGAACGGGCGTGTTCCTTGCTCATACCGATGCGGGAAATTGCCAAAGGTTGTGATCCTTGGCCGGCTGTTTGCATAAAATTCATGACAACACCAAAGTTGTTGATAGTTACATGGACCATATCGGTATAGACCACACGGAGGTCGACGGGCATCATCATGGCGATTGGTTGATTAAGCTCAAATGTAGAAGTAGTCGAAGAGGTTTGAGAAGTTCGGCGTTCGTCGTAGCCAGCGAGGTGCCACAATGAGACAGCGTCTTCTTCTTGTAGGTCGAAATAACTAATAAGCAGGGCCAGTATTTCCTCGGCTGGGCGTTGCTCGCCAGATTCGATTTGCTCGAGGGTATTTGTGTCAATCTCGACAGCGCCTGAAACTTCGGGCACGGTTTGATTGAGTTTCTGACGGCGTGATTTGAGATTTTCGCCTAACAATCGATATGGTTGGTCCGCCCGCTTTTTCTCACTCATTACTATATTTTACTCTGTTCGGCAAATCCGGGCAAGAAAAGAAATCATCCCGCTTAGCTCTATAATTCTTTCGCTTTTTAGCCGTAACCATTAAGATTAGAGCATGAAGTTCTATAAAAACGCCGATCTATCCCGTCACTCCACCATGCGACTTGGTGGCAAAGCAGCGTACCTCGTGAACATTACCGACAAGACCGATATCCCTTTTGCGCTGTCCTGGGCAGCAGAGCAAAAAATACCTGCCATGATGATTGGTAGCGGTAGTAATATCGTCTGGAGCGATGCCGGCTACTCAGGCCTTGTGATGGTAAACAAAATCAAAGGCTTTACGATCCGCGAATGCGACGAGACGACCAGCTACGTTGACATAGGAGCTGGTGAAAACTGGGATAGCGCCGTTGCTCGAACGGTCAAAAAAGGACTAAGCGGTATCGAAGCATTGTCGCTGATCCCGGGGACCACCGGAGCTACACCCGTCCAAAACGTTGGAGCCTATGGCCAGGAGATTTCCGACACCCTTGATAGCATCGAGGCGTATGATGCAAAAACGAAAAAGATTGTTACCATCCCGGCAGAATCATGCCAATTCGGGTATCGTACGAGTCGGTTCAAAGAAGTTGATCACGGTCGGTTTTTTATCACATCGCTACGATTCTTACTCACCAAAGAAGCGCCTTCCCCGCCGTTCTATGCCGCCCTGCAAACATATCTAGACCATATGAATATTAAAGATCCATCCGTTCAAACGATACGCGAAGTAGTGATTGCAATTCGCTCAAGTAAACTGCCAAATCCAGCTAAAATAGCCAACAATGGTTCTTTCTTCGGTAATCCAATTATTGCAAAAACCACGTTCAAAAAATTACAAAAAGCATACCCGCACATCCCCGGCTGGCCAACGAATGATGGCAGAGTAAAAATATCTGCCGCCTGGCTGATAGAGGCCGCTGGATTCAAAAATTTCCATGACCGAAAAACCGGCATGGCCACCTGGCACAAACAACCGCTTGTATTAGTGAATGAAAAAGCCGAGTGTACTGCAGACCTAATACTATTCCGCGATAGAATCATCGGCGAAGTGCAAGCAAAATTTAAGATTACCCTTCAGCAAGAGCCCGAGCTTATATAGCTATCTTCGTTGCCGGCATTTTGGTACAGGCTATATTTGACAGCAGATCAATATCATAGATAATATGGGGCATGACTATTAGCTCACATGAAGGTGATTATCCAATACCTGAGCTTTTTCTGCAAAATGATGAATTGTTACTGTGCCAGAAATTAGATGATCTGACAGCTTCTCGAGAAAATATTATTACTTCGGCAGTCCGATATAGAGATGTGCCTATTGCTTATTACTTCGATAAATTTCAAGGTGCGACCAATCAATGGGCAGAAAGCATGATCGATTTTGTCGACCATCTTGCCGAAACGTATGCAGCCAATGCCCCCGAAATAGTTGCTGGACGTTGCATTGAAGAAGATGAATTCAGGGTCGAAGCACTACAGCGGATACTGCCAGAAGGTAACTTCTTGGTAGGGCCATTGACCAAAAAAGAACTTGTAGTATATTTCGAACCTTGTGAACCAGAAGATACATTAGACGTCGAAGCAGCCAAAAGTCTTTTCATGGATTACGGAGGCAGAGATTACAATGAGTTTGTATCGGTAGTCAGAGACGGAAAACGCGGGAAAATAGCCGAGGCCATACCCAAAGTTGGTAAAGCAGCGGCTGATATTGCCAAGGTTTCTCTGGGTGTTTGGCTGGGAATAAGAGTAGCCGGCAGGAGTAAAAACAGTAATTAGTCTAGCGGCCTTTAGACATCACTAGGGAGTGGGAAACCAAGCGAGAACTCTTTGACTTCTTGGGCAATTACTTTGATTTTTTTAGGATCTTTGCGCTGTTTGATCGTGTCAAACATCCAAGTTGCGACCTGCTCCATATGCTCCTGTTTGAGTCCTCGAGTAGTGATTGCTGGAGTACCGAGGCGCAAACCACTTGGCCGGTACGGTGGAAGCGTGTCGTTTGGAATAGAATTACAATTGGCGTTGAGTCCGACTTCGTCTAACAGATCTTGGGCTTCGCGACCGGTGACACCACTGAAACTTGTCGGCATATCAATCATAATCATGTGATTATCAGTGCCATTGGTCACAAGCTTGAAGCCTTTTTTCTGTAACGAGTCTGCCAAAGTGCTCGCATTGTCTAGGATTGTTTGGGCGTACACTTTGAAGTCTGGCTGTAGGGCTTCTCGGAAAGCTACTGCTTTGGCAGCGATACTATGCATATGTGGACCACCCTGAAAGCCCGGGAAAATTTCTCGGTCGATGAGTGTCGGCAGATTTTCAATGGTTTTTTCTGGAGCTTTGAGCGTATTACCAGCGATGCCTTTGCTCAAAATTAAACCACCTCGAGGACCGCGAAGGGTCTTATGCGTTGTGGTAGTCATGACGTGAAATCCAAAATCTAGGGGATTGGGCAGAACTTTTCCGGCAATTAAGCCAGCAATATGAGCCATATCGGCCATCAGCATGGCGCCACATTCGTCAGCAATGGCAGCAAACTTGGCATAATCAAGACTCCGCGGGAATCCACTAAATCCAGCTATGATTATTTTGGGGCGTTCTTTGAGGGCAGTTGCTCGCATGGCTTCGTAGTCTATTTCGCCTGTTTCGACATCTTTAATGCCATAGCGAACAAAGTTGTACAGTTTGGCACTACTGGTAACGGGGTGGCCGTGGGTCAGATGCCCGCCATGGTCAAGGCGCATTGCCATGACAGTATCGCCGGGCTCAAGCCATGCCTGGTAGACGGCGATATTGGCTGGAGCACCGGAGTGAGATTGAACATTGGCATGATCGGCTCCAAAGATCTCTTTAGCCCGATCGATTGCAATTGTTTCAAGCTGATCAGTATTTATCTGACCTCCGTAATAGCGCTTTCCAGGATAGCCTTCGGAATATTTATTGGTAAAAACGCTCCCTAGAGCAGTTAGTACGTCACGACTGACGTAGTTTTCGCTCGGTATAAGTTCCAGCCCTTCACGTTGCCTTTTTTCTTCAGCAGCGATTAGGTCGGCAATGATTGTATCGTTCATAGTAGGTCCCTCATGATAGGTCATAATTAGTTTGACAATGGTTGGTCACGTGCGAATAGGGAAAAGTAACTAAATCATACCTATAGCGTACCGACTGGTGAGTTGTTTGTACAGAGTGCTATACGCAAAATATACAGTAACCGTATCCGAAATAACCCTTGTAACGATACCTTTTAGGGTATATATTGTGTATCTATGACAACAACCAATGAAAAAATCGGCAACCTTATTTACCAGATACGACAAGAAAGGGGCCTTACCCAAGCAGCGTTCGCAAAACGGCTTGGCACCAGTCAATCGGCAGTAAATCGCATTGAACACGGCAAACAAAACTTAAGCCTCGAGACCCTTGGTCGGATCAGCGATGTGCTCAACAAGC
Organism: Candidatus Saccharimonadota bacterium; assembly: GCA_026395435.1. Lineage (GTDB taxonomy): Bacteria > Patescibacteriota > Saccharimonadia > Saccharimonadales > AWTP1-31 > JAPLYT01. The sequence continues at coordinate 82,609 of JAPLYT010000006.1, read as the reverse complement.
CATTAATCCAAATCGGTGAAGGTGGCGTGAACCTCCGGATCGAAGGCGGTCACGAACTACGTGGTGATATCACGCTTAAAACGAGTAAAAACGCAGCCGTCGCCCTACTCTGTGCCAGTTTGCTCAACTATGGAGTCACTCGGTTTAAGTCCTTCCCGCGAATTGAGGAAGTAAACCGGATTATTGAAGTACTAGAAAGTATTGGCGTCAAGGTCAAATGGCTTACCGGGAACGATATTGAGCTCCGCCGGCCTGAGAAGTTGAACCTTAAGGCAATCAACGCTGTTTCTGCCCGAAAAACACGTAGTGTTCTGATGTTACTTGGCCCACTGCTTCATGATTACACATCGTTCGAGATTCCGTATGCAGGCGGCTGTAAGCTCGGAACTCGTTCGGTAGAGCCTCATCTTTTGGCGCTCGAGAGTTTTGGAGTGGATATCAAAGCTGTTACCGGACATTATAAGGTTTCGATCAAGAAGCATCTCCCTACTCAAAGAGTTGTACTCTATGAGGCTGGAAATACCGTTACTAACAACGCGCTGATGGCCGCGGCCCGGTTCGAAGGTACCACAATCATTCAAAATGCGAGTGCGGATTATATGGTCCAGGATTTGTGTTACTTCTTGCAAAAAATTGGCGTCAAGATATCTGGAATCGGATCGTCAGTACTGACGGTTCGCGGTGTACCGGTCATTAAAAAGAATATTACTTTCGCGCCGACTGAAGATCCAATCGAAGCCATGTTCTTCATCTCCGCAGCCGTGACCACGAACTCACATATTACGATCAAGCGAGTACCAGTGGATTGGATTGCACTAGAACTTTTCAAGCTTAAAGTTATGGGACTCCAGTTTACGATGACTGAGCGGTATAAGGCCCTTAACGGCGAGATCGATCTAGTTGACCTCGAAATCCAGAAACACAACGGGTCGCTTCACGCACTCAAAGACAAACTCCACCCTGCCCTGTGGCCCGGCATTAACCCCGATAATATCCCATATTTTGTGCCAATTGTAGCAATCGCCGTAGGCCGCACCCTGATCCACGACTGGATGTTTGAAAATCGAGCGATCTACTACACAGAACTTACCAAGATTGGAGCCAACGTCGAACTTGCCGACCCGCATCGTATATACGTAACTGGACCGACTAAGTTCACCAAAGCCGATGTAGTCTGTCCACCTGCCCTTCGCCCAGCCAGTTTACTGCTTATTGGGATGTTGGCTGCACCAGGCACCTCAATCTTGCGCAATGTCTATACTATCAACAGAGGTTATGAAGATATCGCCGAGCGCCTCAACGCCATCGGAGCTCATATTACCGTCCTCAACGATTTCTAACTCACGTTCGAAACCGGCACACGAGCAGGTGGCGTCCAATGCGAATCATGGTAGCCAATACGTAGTGCTTTTTTGGGATTACGAAGCACTTGGATAATTGCGAGCACCTGTATAAGGTCCATGATATGAAACGTAAAATACAAAATTGGTACGTAAAAACTTTTTGCAATCTTATCCGAAACGCTCAAATGCTCATCAGGCCAAATACCCATTAGGATATACAAGCAAACGGTAAAATAGGCCCCAACAAACAAGATGGCCGTATCATGAATTATTGAAAGATACAGTACATAGCCCAAAATAAATGGCTCAAACAAAAGTGTTAGCTCTGAGAAAAAGGCCATCGGCAAGCGATACAAGGTCAGGCTTTTACTATAATTCGAATTCATATTTCCAACCAAGTATCGGTATTTTATGAGGTTTTGAATCATGCCTAGTTTCCAACGATACCGCTGGATCTGCAGCGCCTTAAAGCTATGCACGGGGTCGGTCAGAGCCAGCACATCTGCACCATAGACAATTCTTTGCTGCTTATTGGAATTTGCAACGATTTTCATACTCAAGCCAATGTCTTCAGTTTGTGTGTCGGTGTCATACAATTTAACTTTTTTGAGCACTTCGGTCCGATAGGTCGAGGCTACACCTCCAACAATGATTTCGCAGTTCGTAACAGTAAAAAATTTCTTTGATCGATAGCCAATGAGATGTTCAAACTGTTGAAGGAGACCGATGACAGTAGGTTCATTAGTGATCTTCACGTTTGCAGCAACACCGATCACATCAGGATTCTTGAAATAATCGACTGCGTTTTTGATGGCATATCGATCCAAAGTACAGTCGGCGTCTAAGGTCATCACCAGCTCGCCTTGTGCATATTTCTTAATACAATAGTTGACGCCCAAAGCCTTGCCGACTTGCTTTCTTCGACTCACCAAACGGATGTTCATATGAGGGTGTTGTTCTATGTACTTCCGAATTAAAGCTGCTGTGTTATCCGTACTGCGATCGTTGTGTACGAAAACTTCTACTTTACGATACGTATTTTTCCGAATTGATTCTAAGCAACGAATAATACTAGCCTCTTCGTTGTAGGCAGGAATTACCAAACTCAACAGAGGGCTTTTGCCAATGCGGCGTGCTTTCAAAATCTTACGTTTTCGAAGATGTTGAATATCGTAAACGTTAGCACCGATTATAAATATACCTAGATGCAGAAAATTAATTGTACCGACAATCAAAAATACATAAATCAAAAACGTCTGGATGAAATTCATGATGCCTCTACCAGAACAAACGTAAACAATGATCTATTTTGATACCAAAATCCAGTGCAGGTTTGGACAGTCAAAATGGGCGGCCCAGTATATGCCAGAATTCCACTATCAGAAGGATTTACCACATCAACTTTTTCATAGCGGTAGGTAAATGTATGGCCGTTATCGGTCTGAATACTCGCCATTGCCCCAATCTTGATATCAGGTAGCCGGCTAAATACTTTTCGATTATTGTGGCCGTAAATGAATGTTCCGCCAGATTCATTATTTGGTTTACGAGTCGGTGTCGCAAATTGAGCTTTGTCGCTCGTTAGTGTCCATGTCTGAGAATCTTGATTGTAATAACCATCAACAACCGCTATATCGATATTAACACTAGGGATAATAAGTCGGCGTGCATTTCCTGATAGAGGTGAAGGGGTTGGGCGAGTCGCGCTCGGCTGAGCAACTACTGTTTTTGTGATAATTGGCTGATCTTGAACCAACGTCGGTGTCTTGGTCGCAACAATGTTCTGCCGCGCATGGATCAATACGGCTGATCCTGTAATAATTATTACTAATCCAATAACAAGTTTTATATGTCTGTGCATGATGTTTCAATTCTAAAATGTGAAACTGGTCATCCAGATTACCTGAATGACCAGTCCCTTATTGCACCGCTTAAGCCTTGAAGACTCGTTTAGCGATAGCACTACCTACTGTAGTAGCGATTGCTACTGCACCAACCGTAACGACGACGATACTAACGATCGACATGGTTCGGCTAGAGCCAGTGTTAGGTAGGATGACTGCTGCAGATAATACTGCAGCTGAAAGTACTTTTCCGTACATACCATCTCTCCTTGTTTAATAGGTGTCGATACAAGATGTAAGCCTCACCTTATCAACTCATACCAATATCGTGGATTATATATCTTAAATGACTAATTGTAAAATATATTATATGAATGCTTATGCTTACCTATTTTTGGCTTGTAACATTTCGCGGATTTTAGCCACTGCTAGTTTGGGCTTATACGCTTCATCCCAGGGTAAATCATCACCATATTCGAGAGGATATGTATGGTCTGACGTCGTTGAGCCATGCGCATCACTCATACCCCACATAGAATAACTCGTGCAATTAACGCTCACTAAACAGGCCTGAAGGGCGAACGTGTACTGCTGGGCCTGGACCGTTTGATCCTCGCCATGCACATCAATTTCTGAAATTCTAGTTGATAATCCGAGGCTTTCAAGTTGCTTCATGTGGCGAGCAATAACTGCATATTCCTGATGGTCAGCGGGCTGATAGACATGCGACTGAAACCCAATGCCGTCTAAAGGCACATTGTCTGCTTGCAACCGCGTAATGAGCGAAATCATCGCCTCCCAGCGATCACCATCGGCTTCCAAGCCATAGTCGTTGATATACAACTTAGCTTGTGGGTTAGCTAATCGAGCAGCGCGGAGTGCCTTAGCGATATAACTCTCGCCCATTGCTTGATACCAGATATGATGCCGCAGCCCATTGCCGCCATCAGCATAGTCGGCATCATTATCCGAAAGCGGTTCGTTGATGACATCCCACTCTAAAATTGATTTTTTATAATGCTTCATGATGGAAGTAATATGGTCGACCATTATTTGTTCGCGTAGTTCTGGCTTTGCTGATTGCATCCAAGCAGGGTTCGCCTCACCAAAAACCAACGCATGACCATGGATTGAGATGGCATGATGCTCGGCAATGTTGACGAGTAGATCACTTGGTCCAAATTCGTAACTATGTGGAGCTGGATGAACAAACTGCGCTTTGAGCTCATTTTCAGGAGTAAACTGACTAAACTCAGTTAGTGCCAATTTTTGATACTCGACATCGGCAATGAGAGGGTTGAGGCTGATTGCCGTTCCGAATTTTTTATTTTTAGTAGCCATTAGTGTTCCTAAGCTCTGACTACTCGATTGCATCTTGGGCGAGGGCAACGAATCTTGGAATCGTGCCTTAGAAGTATTGGGAATTGAAATAGCGATCAGTTTCCACGGCGAAACAGCCGATGCACCAAACCATATTTTTTTTGTCACATAGAGGCTGCTCCCATCCACCGAAGCAACCCGCTTGTTGTTCAGATACAGATCGAGCATCGTCCTGTTTTTCTTCATTTCTAACTGATATAGCGACGCCTGCATGATAGGGTACTTTGTTGTATCGGGAGTCTCTTTGGTGCCATCATAGTTTTTGAGTGTTAGTTCGTTTCCGCGTAACACAATGTCGAGGCTTGGTGGCTCCCATCGCCATTCGTCATAGATGCCAGGTGGCTGGCTGTAAAGTCGTAGTGACTGTTCGGCATGTTGCGCGGCAGCGGTCATGGTGGCGCTGATTGATACTTCGTCGGAATATGCAATGAATTGACCACCACTATTGATCGCTGGATTTGGCTGACCGCCACTACCGTCTTGATTAACGATTTTTAGATCTTGAGGAGTGATCAAAATACCATCTGATGCAACTCGAGCTCCGGGGACATACTTCCAAGACGAAAGGTCCATATAGCGATCTTTTTTCGATGATGTAGTAGCACGTTGCTCAGACTGCGGAGTACTTCTGTAATGGCCAACTGCAGTAATAATACATACGAAGCCAAGCATGATTACAATCACGCTTATAAGTATATTGAGCTGCTTTTTTGCTAATTTACAAATAATATTGCTACTATATCATTTCTATTGTATATTACCGTTATATCCATGGTGGATTAACTAAAAGCAGGTGTCCAATCATGAAATTTACTCAAAAATTACAAACAACTTTCCAAGTTCTTATTTCCTGCCTACTATGTAGCTTGCCGATTGTCGGTATAGTCGGCCACGCTCAGGCAGCAGTAACGAACCCGACGGCGGCAGCTAAAGTGTCTTTCACATTTGATGATGGCCTGGCCAGCAGCCTCACCCAAGCAGCTCCGACTCTGGCAAAATATGGCTATAGTGGCACCAACTATGTCATCACCAATTGTGTCGGCATGGCGACGATACCTAATACGTGTAAAGCGAATACCGATGCCTCGTATCTTACGTGGGATCAAATTACTACCCTCAAAGCTACCTATGGTTGGGAACTTGGCTCACATACTAATACTCATCCATATATGGCTTCCACCGATCCTGTCGATCAACCCATCGCCCTTACCCAAGACCAAGTCGTTAGTGAACTTGTGACCAGCAAAGCTGCACTCGCTAGCCATGGTATCGACGCCAAATCGTATGCCAGCCCCTATGGTGACTATAACGCCAGCACGTTAGCTCACATTGCTAAATACTACGAATCACAACGTGGCTTTGCAGATCTTGGCTATAACACCTGGCCCTACAGTGAATATCTCCTCCGGGTTCAACAAGTGCAAGGGACTGTATCTGTCGCTACCGTAAAATCTTACATAGACAGCGCTGTTGCGAACAAACAGTGGCTCATCTTGGTATTCCACGATATCAAAACGAAAGCCAGCAACAATAATGATGATTATGAATATTCGACCGCTAAACTTGATCAAATTGCTGCCTATGCAAAACTAAAAGGTGTTGCAGCACCCACGGTGAGTAATGCCTTAGTAAAAGGAGACGTAAATCTTCTGGCAAATGGTAATTTCGCAAGCGGCCTTACAAACTGGTCATCTGACTCAACGACCGTCTTTGCTCCCAACAATCTAAATAACGGCAGCTATCCTGAACCAACAAATTCGATCAAAGTGACGGCTGGGTCGGCAAAAGGACACCTCTTTTCTGCAAAAGTTCCTGTTACCTATAGCTCAAACTATTTGATAAAAAATTATTCTAATATGACTGCCCTTGCCAGTGGAGAAATTGGCTATTATATCGATGAATATGACGCCAACGGAGTCTGGATTAGTGGTCAATTCAAGGCATCTCAGCGAAGCGTATTTGTAGACGCGATAAACTTTGCCTACAGCCCCACCTCGTCCCGGGTGACTTCGGCTCGACTACAAATTGGCGTAGCAGCCAACAGTGGTATTTCGGCATATATTGATACTGCTCAATGGTTTACAGTCACAAGCGTCGTTCCTCCAGTGAGTCCGACCAATTTGCTGACAAATAGTTCTTTTGACTCTGGCCTAACAGGTTGGTCGACCGATAAACCGTCAGCAATCTTGCTTGACACTGCCTCTCATGGAAGCCCTGAGAATATCGTCATCTCTGTCAGTCTCGCTGCATCGACGACCAATGGACATTTGTTCTCCAATTCAGTCGTAATTGAAGCAGGTAAAACATATAGTCTCGGTAGCTACTTGAATATTACGCAGAACGTAAGTGGAGAAATTGGCTATTATATCGATGAATATGACGCCAACGGAGTCTGGATTAGTGGTCAATTCAAAAAATCCGTAACAAGCGTAGGTGTATCATCTGTCTCTTTTAATTACATTCCTTCAAGCATTAACGTTAAAAAAGCTCGTCTGCAAGTCATCGTCACCGCCAACTCGGGTGTGGCAGCTTACTTCGATAATGCCACATGGACCGCTAACTAAATAGTATAGTTATTGACATAAGCTATATTTAGTGATACAATACGGTAGTTAATAATAAGTCAGCAATGAAGTGTATTTCGCAATATGGTCGCTTGGAATACACGGAGCAAGTAGCGAACCCACGGCATGTTAGAGTCTTCTCCAATATCCCTCGGTTCGCACCGAGGAATTTTTATGTTAGAAGCAGAAATCACCGCGCAAAAAGTACAGGCTATTGAACAGATCGTCTTCCATGATCTCGATGAAAATACCTTGTCACCTCTTCCCTATGAACGATTGCAGGATGTTTATGAAGGTATGTATACACGCAACGAAGATGGCGGTGTTGATGATGGCATCGGCTATGGGGCACTGGCAGCTATCTCTTATGAACCGTCTCCACATGAAATTGATCAAGATCTGAACCCCGTAGATATCGGGAAAATTGGCATCACAGCTCGCTTCATTGGTACCACACTAAAACTTGAGGAAGAACAAGCCAAAAACTCTATCGACCCACTGACTGGGCTGCTCAAACGCGAAGCATTCATGACGACTCTTAGGGATAGGATTGGGGAGAATAAAAAGTTTGCAATCCTCATGATTGATATTGATAATTTCAAACAGCTCAATGACGTTCTTGGTCATAGAGGCGGAGATGTTGAGCTGCAATCAGTTGCAGAGCATATCGTCCGTTCGCTGAAAATGGCTCGGTCAGAAGACGCCGAAGCGGGAGTTTACCCTAGAAAAAATGCTCGTGACGATGCTACCCGAACATCTGGCGATGAATATATAGCTGTCATTGACGATATCGATGGAATAGACCTGGAAACGGCTCGAGAAATGATAGTCAATAACCTAGTTTCTCGTTATGATGATCACGTTGACGCACAATATGATGGAAATTTGAGTCTCGGCCTCAGCGTTGGTTGGGCTACGTACGATCCTGAGATACACGCCAAACCGGAAGATATCGTGCATGCTGCTGATATGCATATGTTTAAACAAAAAGAGTCTAATCACCAGAGACTGGGCTATACACACCGACCAATGTTAGCCCCCAAGAGTATCCCTAATGAGAGAATTGCTGGCAGGAGACTTTCGGCGCTCTTAAAATTACTCGATCTACAGGCCTACTTCCGACGCAATAAAGCTCCCCAAAACTAAGAAGTTTATAGTCAACCGCAAAACTTGATAATCGAGCAAAAGAAGCAGTGTTTGCCGTCTAATCTAATAAGGGTTATGCTTAATGCATATATAGCATAAGAAAGGCCCTTCCTATGGACAACGACAAAAAACCAGCTGTCGACGAAGTAATCGACGAGACTAAGACAGAAAATGAACCACCGGTTCACGATACAGAACCTGAGGTTATAATTGACGAGACCGCGCCAGAAGAACCAGTCGAAGAAACTCCTACAGCACCAAGCGCGGAACCGGCTAAAGAAGTAACCAAGAAGAAATCATTTCTATCAAGATTTTCTAAGAGTCAAAAAATAGGCATAGGCATACTTGTTGTTGCGATTATCGCAGCAGTGGTTGGTATTGTTGTCTTAGGTGGTAAAAAAGATACGCCAGCATCTGTTTCAAATTCCAAAAAAGATACTGCCACAGCAGATACCGTCAAGACGAAGCCTTCTTCAGATGATATTACCGTTAATGGCAACACCTATTATGCCAAACCTACGGAGATTAAAGACCTTATCCTATTCAATCAAGATGAATGCACCGGAACAGAAGGGTGCACAAATGGAAGAAATAATTTCACAAAGAGCTTCCTGGTGGGCAAAACAAAAGATGGAAAAGACATTATTGCCTACCGTGCCTCGGGAGGTATTGATGCTGCCGATATTATTGTCATAAAAAATGGTTCAGAGTACGAAGTGGCATTTCCCGCGAACTTTGCTAAAGACTATTCATACTTCGAAGCAAAACCTAATATCAAGACGAGCTCATCGACTAGTCTGAGTGAATTGACGGCTGACCCAACGATCACCATCAAAGAACAACCGCTAAAAACGAGCGGCGTTCTAACGTTTGCCTTTCTGCGATATAAGGAAGGTACAAATATTTTGGAAGTACAGTCTCCAGAAAAAGGCACCAAACTTATTACCAAAAACAACATTGATTACTATGTCGGCGAGAAAGACAAAGGTGCCTATTCAATCAAAAGCGTGAACGCCTACTTCGGAGATCTGTTTAGTTACAATTATTCGCTCGATGGGGAACTCAGCAAATCAGGTTCAAAAGCCGCAGAAACCATCAAGTGGAGTAAAGGCGATCAATCGACTTCGACCTATTACACGGGTGGCCAAGGGTGTGGTACGGGTGCTTCATTTGTGGCAGGTAAAGTCAGTAAGTCTGACCTCAGTGAAGTCGGGAAGACTCCGGGCGGTCAGACCGTCTACCAACTCGCAAATAACCAGCCAATTGTGACTGAGCTGTTCGAAAAAGACTACGCCAAAGAAAATGCCCTGGATGACTACAAGAATCTCTCGCTTCAACAGTTCGTCGATAAGCATTCATATTTCTTGATCGAAAACGGCCTCGGCGACTTCATGGTGTACATAAGCGATAAAGCTGCACCAAAAGGTGGTTGCGCCAAGCCAGTTGTGTATCTCTACCCGCAAAAAGCAACTAATGTATCAGTTAGTGTAGGAGCAAATGTGACCATTTCTGATCCTTTGTATCCTACAGGCGGATGGACGAATGTTTTGGCTCAGCCAAATGGCGCTCTCACCTACCAAGGAAAATCGTTTGGATCGCTCTTCTGGGAGGGACAAGGCAACGGTGCCTATCCTGACATCACCAGCGGCACTGTGGTGGCTCGAAGTAAAGCAATTGCTACAATCACCGAACAACTCAAGCAACAAGGGCTGCAGGGGCGTGAAATAACTGAGTTCATTAGTTTCTGGAAACCAAACCTCCCGAACACGCCTTTTGTCCGTCTATCGTGGCTCAGCACTCGCCAGCTCAATGAGCTTGCACCGCTGACCGTCCTTCCAAAACCCGACACCACCATCCGCGTATTCCTCGACTTCGAAGGGCTTCAGAAACCTGTTAACATGCCAGCTCAAACGCTCAAAACGCCGAAACGAAATGGCTTTACCGTTGTTGAATGGGGCGGCTTGGCTCGAAACGGCCTGAATAGACTCGTACGATAGACATCCCATTGTTTGGGGTGGCTATAGCTATCGGAAGAAGCCGTGCTTGCCGCTGCTGTCGCGAAGTTCTTGTAATAATTCTTGCTGTTTCTTGTTGAGTTTGGTTGGCGTTTCGACGATGAGTGTCACGATATGAGCACCGCGGCCAGACCCACGCATGTGTGGCACGCCATGGCCGGATAGCTTGAAATCGGTGCCGCTTTGCGACCCAGCAGGCACTTTCATCCGGATTTTGCCATCAACGGTATCGACGTCAATCTCAGTACCAAGGGCTGCATCTACCATGCCTACTCGTTCTTCGCTCAATATAAGGTCGCCCTCTCGCGTGAAATGCTTATGAGGTTTAACCCGAATATGAACATACAGATCACCCTTCGGGCCATTAGCAACAGCTTCACCCTGCTCTCGCAGTCGAATCGTGGCGCCATCATCGATGCCAGCTGGGATCTTGATCTTGATGTTCTGTGACTTTTGCTTAGTACCTTTGCCATGACAGACGGTACACATTTTCTCTGGTACTTTTCCGGTACCCTTACAGGTATGGCAGATGGTCGCTTGCTGAATATCGCCAAATACCGTCCGCGTGACTCGCATGGTTTGGCCACTTCCCTTACAGGTATCACAGGTTTTGAGCTCGTAGCCTGGTTCGGCTGTTGTGCCCTTGCAGTGCTCACAGGTATCTTCAAGTGTGACCCGAAGGTCATGCTCGACACCGAATATTCCCTGTTCAAAGCTTAGGTCTACTGATGTCTCGACATCACGACCCCGGGCACTTTGCTGCTGCCCTGGCTGGCCACCGCCAAAGAAACTACTGAAGATATCGCCGAGGCCCAAGTCACCAAAGTCGAAGTTTCCTGTCTGGCCGCCAAATCCAGCATACGGATTACCAGCAGGTCCATCACTGGCCGCACTACTGCCGACGCCAGCATGGCCAAACTGGTCGTATCGTTGCCGCTTGCGTTCGTCTTTTAAGACCTCGTACGCTTCATTTATTTCCTTGAATTTGGCCTCATCGCCGCCCTGCTTATCGGGGTGATGCTCGACGGCTTTCTTGCGAAAAGCTTTTTTGATCTCGTCATCACTGGCTGATTTGCCAATACCGAGTACTTCGTAATAGTCACGTTTGCTCATAGTATCCATTCATTTTAGCAGTTAGGGCATGGGAGTGCTAGGCCCCTATCGGGCAAGACGATCTAGTGCAGCCGTCAGTTCAGTTGCTGATTATTTTTTGTCTTTCTTATCTTTTGTGTCGTCTTCGACTACTTCACCTTCGACGGCTTCGTCTTTGGCGTCTTTTGTGTCTTCGTCGCCTTCGGCAGATTCAGCTTTGGCAGCTTCTTCGTACATCTTGGCGCCGATTGGCATGATCGCCTCGGTGAGGGCTTTGGCTGCAGCCTCGTAGGTTTCACCATCGGCTTTTTCGTCAGCCAAAACTTTCTTAGCCGTCTCGACAGCTTCGTCGATGACTTTAACGTCGTCCTCAGAGATTTTCTCTTTGTTGTCAGTCTTCATTTTCTCAGCCTGATAGATGGCGCTATCGAGCTGGTTCTTGGATTCGATACCTTCACGCTTTTTCTTATCTTCTTCGGCGTGAGCTTCGGCTTCTTTGGCCATTTTCTCAACTTCTTCTTTGCTCAGACCGCTACTACCCTGGATGGTAATGCTCTGTTCCTTACCTGAGCCCTTATCCTTGGCAGAAACGTTCAAGATACCGTTAGCATCAAGGTTGAAGGTAACTTCTACCTGAGGGACGCCACGTGGCGCTGGTGGGATACCATCGAGCACGAATCGACCGAGAGATTTGTTGTCGGCGACGAATTCACGTTCTCCTTGCACCACATGAATTTCAACTTGATTCTGGTTATCGGCAGCAGTACTAAATACTTCGCTCTTGCTTGAAGGGATAGTTGTGTTCCGCTCAATAAGTTTGGTTGCGACACCACCGAGGGTTTCGATACCGAGAGAAAGCGGAGTGACATCGAGGAGTAATACGTCTTTGACGTCACCTTGCAAAACACCACCTTGGATAGCGGCACCAATGGCAACGACTTCGTCGGGGTTAACACCCTGCATTGGATCTTTGCCAAAAATCTTCTTCACTTTTTCGATGACAGCAGGCATACGAGTCATACCACCAACCAACACAACCGCATCAATATCGCTGGCTTTGAGCTTGGCGTCTTTGAGGGCTTTTTCGCATGGGACAGCAGTTTTGTCGATGAGTTCACCGACGAGACTTTCGAGCTTGGCACGAGATAGTTTGTGCTCGAAGTGCTTAGGACCATCGGCATCGGCAGTAAGGAATGGCAGGTTGATATCTACCTCGTTAGTTGTAGACAGTTCAATCTTGGCCTTCTCGGCTTCATCACGGAGCCGTTGCATGGCTGCTTTGTCGTCGATGACGCTGACACCACTGTCTTTTTTGAATGCATCAACGAGATAGTTGACGATGACGCGGTCGAAGTCGGCACCACCAAGGTGCGTATCACCGTTGGTACTCTTTACTTCGAAAACGCCATCACCTAGCTCTAAGATGGATACGTCGAATGTTCCACCACCAAGGTCGAATACGGCGATCTTCTCGTCTTTTTTGCTTCCTTTATCAAGACCGTAGGCAAGTGCAGCAGCAGTCGGCTCGTTGATAATACGCTTAACCTCAAGGCCGGCAATTTTACCAGCATCTTTGGTGGCCTGACGCTGAGAGTCGTCGAAATAAGCCGGTACAGTGATGACTGCTTCGGTGACTGCCCCACCAGTAAATGCTTCGGCATCTGCCTTGAGCTTACCCAAGATCATCGCACTGACTTCTTCAGGACTATATTCTTTGTCGCCCATCTTCACTTTGACGGCTTTGCCACTCTTGACGATTTCATAGCCCATTAGTTTGAGATCGCGCTGGACTTCTTTGTCTTCAAAACTACGACCGATAAGTCGTTTTACTTCATAAATAGTGTTCGATGGATTAGTCACCATTTGCCTACGAGCGACCTGACCGACAAGTCGTTCATCGTTTTTGTTGAGCGCAACAACAGATGGTGTTGTACGTGCACCTTCTGAGTTTGCAATGATTTCTGGCTTGCCAGATTGCATGACGGCCATGGCCGAGTTAGTTGTTCCGAGGTCAATGCCTATAATTTTACCCATAAAGTGATCTCCTTAGTGATTAATGCACCGCGTAATTAGCAGTTGCCCAATTAGAGTGCTAGAACAATTGTAACAAAAATAGAATTGGCAGTCTAGTGCTGTGAGTGCCAATTTTTCAGAATATTGTGCATATATTTGAGACTTAGTCTGGATTTCTATTCGAGAACGTTACTATTTCGTACCCCTGCGGTACGTAATAGTGGATCGCAGAATAAAATCAAGAGTGGGTCCAAAGATATGTGCAATACATGGAAATTATTGATACTCTTGGCACTACAACTTAGAGTGCCAATTTTTCAGAATTTTACTGCTCCCAGCAAAGAGCAAAGTTCGCTTCTAGTACTGGCTGCACGTTTGGCTTGATCATCGCCATACGGCCCTGACTATTGGCCGAAGGGCAGACATTGGCCACCGAAACTGCGGCTCCTTCATCCTTATATTCTGCTTGGCCAATCCAGAGCTGCTTATCTGCAGCCGGTTGTAGTGAAGCGCATTCACTAAAATAAGAACATTCTTCGTTAAGGATACCGTCTGCTTGACAAAGACCGGGGGTACAATAACTTATATCTGTTGGGTCGGATACTTGTCCGGCGGTCAATTCGATGCCGTTCTTACTAATAGCGGTCAGCCCACGAATGTGTAATTGATAATAAAACTCACGATACAAACGCAAGCTGTCGTTTTGGGTGACACCATAGGTCGTATCGTTACCATAGGCATTGTTTTGATCACCTTCCATGCCGTCACATCCAATTTTTTTGGCTAAATCCATACGAGCCCAAATGATTGGCCCCCAAACATCCTTCCAGGAACTAATCCGTTGATCAAGCCAGTATTCACCGCTAAACGACCCGCCGACCGTTCCATCCGATCCACCACCGATAGGATCCTGAGCGGCCAACTGAGACGGACCAACATAGGGGACGGAACTTCCAAACAGTTGTGCGGCACTACTGTTATCGCTCGTACTTCGATTGTTGCCAGACCCCCATGTACCTGGAAAAGCCGATGCGTCAGGTCGATAATCCTCAAAGGCACCGGAGTCGATATAACAAATAACCTTCTTTCCTTGGTTATGCAGCGTACTAATCAACCCGGCATTACTGCCTTTTGGCCACGTGATGGTGGTTGCATGACCGCCAGGTACTAACGTCGAGGCAGGCCAGGTAATAGTTTGCTGTGTAGCAGCAGGTATCATGCTCTGCATATCGACATCATACATATCATAGCGAGCCGTCTCGACGCTGTTAGTAGTAGTCACTCCACCTTCCAATATCCAATTCCAGCGTGCGTTGCGAGCCGGCTTCCACCACGCAGCGGAAGACTTTGTGAACTTGATATAGCTACTATTACTAGCCCCCGGTTGACTACTTTGTTTTAGCGCAGGCAGACTAACCAGTTCATTTTCAGGCTCAATAGCGATAGAAGGAACCGACGCATGAGAAATCACCAATGCCATAATCCCAACTAAGCAAAAGCTCGCCAAAAGAATGCTATTCCTTTTGGTGATAAATGATTTCTTGCTAGATTTTATATGCTTTTCTGATCGTTTCATTGTAAAAACTCTCTGTTTATAACATTTCATGTTTCATCATGAAGATCAGATACAATAATGATTTTCTTCTACTCTGGCTTTGGTTTTGGCTCCGCAGGTGTGACCATGACAGTATCAACTTTTCCGGCCGGCTTAGGCGCATCGATAGGTGATGTTTCGGCAGATACGACCGGCTTTGGTTTTGGTGTCTTTGGGGCTTCCGCTGACGTTTCAGCGGGTTTGGCTTTTGGGGCTTCCGCTGGAGTAGGTTCATCAGTTTTGGCGGGAGCCTCTTCTTTTGGGGCTTCCGCTGATTCGGTTACATGCGCTTTTTTAAGTAATTCAGCCGCAGCGCCTTCATCAATTTCAGGCTCTTTTTCTTCGACCAATGGAGTAGGTTCTGGCTTTGGGTCGGCTTTTGGGGCTTCCGCTGGAGTAGGTTCATCAGTTTTGGCGGATTCGACCGGAGGACTGACAGGTATCGGTTCAAAGGGAATTGCTTCTGGAGGTTTGTTGACCACAACTGCAGACTCAGCGCCAGATGGTAGACTCATCATTCGGTTCATCTGCCATTTTCTGAAGATCATATATGCACCAGTCAAGACAAAAATTGCACCGAGGCCGAGAGCGCCAAGCATTACTAAATTGCTCGATTTCTTCACGACCACTTCAACCTTTTGAGCGGTGCCATCTTGAGATACGGGAGTAACGGTGAATGATTTCGAAGCAGATCCAGTAGCAGCGACAATTTTTACCGTATAGGTACCAGGCTTGACATCCCCAAAACTGGCAATGCCGTTGGCATCAGTGAGATATGTCTTGCTACCAAGCGATACTTTTGCGCCAGCAACTGCTCTGCTGTTCGCATCCGATACAAAGACCGACACTGATTTACCCGTAGCGTTAGGAGGTGCAACTGGAACAAGTTCATTTGCAGGCGATGTTGTGACGGTATTTGTCGATGACGAGTTGTTTGGTTTGGTTGTACCTGGGTTGGTATTTGGCGCCGTATTTGCTGGTGCAGTTGTGTTAGGTGAAGTACTTCCGCCAGCTGGAGGTTTCGTAGTACCGCCACCGCCACCTGATGGTGGAGGTGTTGTAGTACCGCCACCGCCACCTGATGGTGGAGGTGTAGGGGTTGTTAGCGTGTAGGTGCCCCCAGCAGTTGAGCCGTTCCATAGGTTCGTAGATCCGTCATTCTTAACAATTGCAGAACTAGATCCAAAACCGAGTGAAGTGGTGCCAGTGCCAGCCTTAGTCTTAAATGTGACATTTCCTATTTTTTGGCTGCCCGTAAACGAAAATCCGAATTTAACGCAAGTAATTGTGACATTTCCGCCTCCTCCAACAGGAGCAGAAGGGCAGTCGGTAAATACTCCACCAGTTGTATCAACTGATACAAAATCAAGTTTTGTGGCATCGTAGGTTATTTTTGCATCAACACCGACAGCTGTATCTGTGCCACTATTTTCGAATACGCCGACAGTGAAATTAGTTGATATGGGGTAGCTTCCACTTGCCGGGGTGAGGCTCAAGGAGGCTGATCCTGCAGCGCTTGCAGTACCAAAAGGAAGAGCGGAAATCACTCCAATGACCATGAATACTGCCATCATAGCTCGTACTATAGTAGTTCCTTTACTGTGTTTGTTCCGTGAAATTATCATTATTTACCCCAATTAATGCTTAATATTGCTGCGTCGTAGATGTTCACCGTACCGTTACCGTCAAAGTCGCCTTGAGCAAAAGTTCTACCCGTCAGGTTCCAGTTGAGGCTCAGGATCGAGGCATCATAGATGTTGATAACTCCATCAGCGTTGGCATCACCCGGTTTCTTGACGTCAAAGGCTTGAGTCTTGGAATTATCAGTTTCGTTTAATTCGCCAATTGTATTGTTTTTATCTACATTTACAATCACCGAGTGAGCACCTAATGTCGCCGTCCAGGTAGTGGTAATTGTCCTACTTGCGCCTACCGCTATTGCGACCGTATCGGCCGGAGCGGATATTTCTGTAGTGTCGACAGTAAATCCTGTTGCGTATGATGTTCCGTCAACGGTATTGGCAGTTCCATTATTGGTAATGACTGCACTAAACGTTACGATATCGCCAGGCTTGGGGTTGGTTGGCGAAAGTGAAATTGAGGATACCACAAGATTTGGCTTGTTATTCTTTACTTGAATATTGACCGTGGCTGAACCGACATTAGGGGTAGGTGCATTATCATATGCCTTCACGACGACGGGGTACGTCCCATCAGATACGGTTTTTGAATCCCAAGAATAACTGTAGGGGCTTGCCGTGTCGGTGCTCTTAAGGACCCCATTGACATAAAATTCAACCTTGCTAACATTCCCACTATCATCAGTTGCAGTCGCATTTAGCGCGACGGCACTGCCTTCGACGACAGCATTTGCAGTAGGTGCGGTAATATTGACCGTCGGTGGCGTTGTATCAGGAGTTGTAAGCGAATACGTTCCACCTGTAACTATCCCATTCCAGATATTCGTTGAACCATCGTTCTTTACAATGACTGAATTCGAACCAAATGCGAGCGAAGTGGTACCAGTACCAACTTTTGTTTTAAAGGTGATGTTTCCAATTTTTTGACTGCCCGTAAACGTTGATCCGAATTTGATACAACTGATCGTGACGATTCCGTTAGCTCCAGCGGGAGCAACAGGACAGTCAGTGAAAGCAGCACCGGTTGTATCAACCGAGACTACATCTAGTTTTGTGGCATCGTAGGTAATTTTTGCATCAACACCGGCGGCTTGGTCCGTCCCGCTATTTTCAAAAACACCGACAGTGAAATTAGTTGATATGTCGTAACTACCGCTGGCGGGGCTGAGACTGAGAGTAGCCGTACCAGAGGCTGCACTCGCAAAAATGAGTATAATTGCACCTATAATTGCAAACCCGACGACGAAAATAAATGCTTTTGCCTTTTTGTTCTGAACTGATTTTAACGTTTTCTTCATTATTTACCCCAGTTTATGCTTAAGATTGATGCGTCATATATATTTACCGTACCATTGCCATCAAAGTCGCCTTGAGCAAAAGTTCTACCCGTCAGGTTCCAGTTGAGGCTCAGGATCGAGGCATCATAGATATTGATGACACCATCGCCATTGGCATCACCTGGCTTGTTGGTCGGTGGGGCATTTGCAGTGACGGTGACGTTACTAGATGATGTGGCTGCGCCGTCATTATCGGTAGCTTTGGCTGTATAGGTGTAGGAGCCGGCTGCAAGCCCTGTAATAGGCCACGTCCATGGTGCTGCTGTTTTTGTTCCAAGAGATGTTGTCCCTCTGAAGAATTCGACACTTGTAATGGTGCCATCACTGTCAGCAGGAGTTGCAGTAAGCGTCGTGTTGAGTGGCGCAGTACCAGAAGTCGGTGAAGCCGATACCGAAACCGTTGGCGCCACATTTGCAACAGTCACGCAGTTATCCCCGGTAGATGTTGGTGTGCACGTTGTTCCGTCGGTGTTGATTGAGGTTAAAATTACTCGGTCGAGTAGCAATCCATCGCTATCACCTATCATTTTGATCGTATGACTACCAGCAGACAAAGTAACATCCACTTTAGTAGCGCTGTTCCCTGCTTTATAATCTACCCAGTTCCAGGTATTGATTGCCAATCCGGCGTTGCCGCCGATAGAGTTATGACAAATTGCACCGGCAGTAGCGCCATCAACTTCCAATGAATAGGAGTTGGCGGTTGTAGATGGTTGTTGAATTCGGCTCCACACCCGGTAGTTCCCGGCAGATGTGACATTAATCGTTGATGTAACCGACCCATAGTCTGTTGTCGGCGCAGCACAGGCTGCCGCTTCTGCTCGGGGAGATCGTACGATGATGGCCAGCGCCACAAATCCAGACAAGGCGAGAATATGAACTATGTTATTTTTTGCTAAACGCATATGGTTATATTCTATACTGTTTTATTGATTTGTGAATAGTATACTGCACGGAAAGCACGTGCCCATTAACAAAAGCGTTCAGACATCATTTTCACAACGCTACAAAGCAAATTGACTAACCGCGAACGACACGAACCATAGCATGCCGAATGACTCTGTCGCCCACAACATAGCCTGCTTGAAGTTCTTCACTAACTGTTTCGGTATCCCCGTCGCCATCAGCACTAACCGCTTCATGAATATTGGGGTTAAAAGTTTCGCCAATGGTCTTAATGCGCTCGACACCAAGGTCTTTGAGGGTTGATTCAAATTGCTTTACGACACCTTGCACACCCTTGATATAATCGTTTCCTTCGAGATCAGCCGGGACATGTTTGAGTGCCCGCTCAAAATTATCAAGTGCGGGCAACATCTCTTCGATGACACTCGCTTTTATGGTCGTCCGGAGTTGGGCGATTTGCTCGTCGTGCCGGCGGCGGATGTTGGTGGCATCGGCTCGTTCGCGTTGTAGTGCTTCGGTAAGCGTCGCAACTTCCCGAGCGAGTTCCTCGTGTAGTTCATCATGATTTTGTTTTTTGACTTTAGACATATAACACCTCCTCTAGTGCTTCACCGGTCCTACGGACAAGCATCATTACATCTCGATAACTTTGACGGGTAGGCCCCAACACACCGATATAACTACGGTCGCTGTGAGGACTTCTGAATCTACTGACGATCAAGGTACAGCCTGCACTTCTTCCGATGGGGTTTTCTTGACCGATATAGACGCTGAGTGGTTCATTGGGGGCAGCTTCGTAGAGCCATGGCTCAAGATTATCGAGTAGGCTGGCGACTTCGCGGACTTGTTCGTTGTTGATAAATTCGGGCTGACCAAATAGGTTTGATAAGCCACTCATGTAGAGCTGATCACCGATGGTAGCGAGTCCGAGATTGTGCGTCAATTCCACCAATGTATCTACGGCGTTTTTGATGACATGATCAGTCACGCCGCCAGTCGAAACACGGGTTGCAAGGGCTTTTTCAGCACGACGTTCTGCCGCTGTTTCTGGTTCGTTATCAGCTAGATTATTAACATAAAAGCGATACCCTTTGTCGGTGGGAATACGGCCAGCACTGGTGTGGGGCTGGGCAATATATCCAAGCCGCTCAAGATCGGCCATCTCTGATCGAATGGTGGCAGATGACACGCCGAATACTTTGGCAAGCAAACTAGACCCCACAGGGCTGGCTACTTCGGCGTATTGTTCGACAATTGCCTGGAGAATTCGTTGTTGCCGGTCACGTAACATGATTCTATTTTAGCACTCTCAGTGTTCAAGTGCTAGAGTCTTGCCTACCACTCAGTGCTTCAATTGCCAGCTGGTTCATGTCTCTGAGAATAGCGGTAAGTTGCAGGTCGGTAGTTTCATGTACTTTACTGTTGACTCCTAATATATAATCACCCGTATCGTTGTTGAGCATAAATATCATACTTGGATTATTTTCATAGTGAGGCATGTGCACCACACTGCACGCGGTATATGAATTGCCATCGTTGTTATAGCCAGTAAAGAACTGTATATTTCCGTCAGTTGGCATTTCTCCCATCTCGGCACAGGCGTCAATCGTAGCCATAAGATCTATTTTTGCGACTTCTAAACGCATGCGAGGTGAAAGTACGTAGCGAATCGAATCGGATACCGCAATAAGCGTATCGACTAATTTTTCGGTTTTATCCTGCTGATAGTCTGAAACTGTTTCTATGAATGATACATGTCGTAAGACGGTATTTTCTGAAGCTTGTTGTCGACGTGAATTACTTTTTTGGATCATTGCATCCCTTTAACATACATGAATTTTTTTATTATACCATTGTTTCTATTTTTTTCAATAACTCTTGAGCGACTTGTCGGCCATGGGCATCGTGTTCTGCATTGATGATTCCCTTCGATATTTTCCGAACTCCATGTATAGCATCTTCAAGGTTGTCGTTGATCAGAAAATGATAGTACGGTTTTTCGAGAGCGGTCTTGATCTCAACGAGGGAACTCTTGAGCCGATTTTTAAGATCCTCAGGCGACATTTCACCTCTTTTATGAAGCCGTTCTTGCCATATTTCTATCGATGGAGGGATGAGGAAAATGGGGATAATGTCTGGCTTGGCTTTCAAAAAATTTTCGATACCCATCACATCCACCTCGTTGAGGGCGATTTTGTGCTGGCTTAATGCCTCTTCAAACTCGCGCGTGTTCGTGCCTGAAACTTGCTGATTATGGATGAGAGCGGCCTCCACAAACCTCCCATTCCGGAGGTCTGCAAGTACATCGGCTTCGCTCCTAAACCAGTATTCACGACCGTTCTGCTCACCAGCTCGTGGGGGGCGGGTAGTATCTGATACGACCACGTGGAACTCCCCGCTCTCGCTCAGGCGATGCATAATGGCGTTCTTGCCTGAACCAGTGATGCCGACCAGCAAGACGAGTGTGATGTCACCAAGAGACGTGCGATGATCATCAGAGATCGTATAGTTTTTTAGAACTGAAATGAATTCTTGTTTATTTTTGAGCTGTATTTCCATGGTACAGTTATAGCAGAAACGAGGACCCTATGAAAGCATTAGAATTTTCACTACCAGATCAAAATGGAACTATCCGCTCCTTAGCCGACTACAAAGGACAATGGCTAGTACTCTATTTTTACCCTAAGGATAATACACCTGGCTGTACCAAAGAAGCCTGTAACTTCCGTGATGCGCGCGATCAAATCGCCAGTCTCGGCAATTCCGTTGTGGTAGGAGTCAGCAAAGACACCCCTTCGAGCCACTTAAAGTTTATCGAGAAACACAACCTCAACTTTACGTTGCTCAGTGACGAAAGTGGCGACATGATTACTGCCTACAAATCATGGGGCCAAAAAAAGTTCATGGGCAAAACATATCAAGGAATTCTGCGCAATACATTCATCATCAGCCCTGCCGGAGAGATCGTCCGCGAATATCTGGGAGTAAACCCGGTCACCCATGCTGCGCAGATCATCACCGACCTCCAAGAACTCCAAAAAGCCTAACCCACATTTCTCCCATCTGTTAGAGGAGAAACCTATAGGTATTAACGTCGTGACTCATAGGTCATTTGTAATGAACAGCATCAGCGAACGGTAGACGGGCGTACCAAGTTAGCCCACGTAGTGTCTGTTCATACAAATGTGCCGATGCAGTCGAGAGGCGTAAGACTAAGCTGGTGTAGTATCCGGATTTATAAATACCGGGGCAAATGCTACCGCATCGTGGCGGCTTGGCACCGTGACTGTCACAGTCGTACCCTTGCCCACTTTGCTATCAATCCGGATGGTTCCACCAAGCTTATCAACAATAACCTTGTTTGAGTATAGACCGAGGCCCAATCCTTCGTGATTGTACTGCATAGAATCGGTGCCCCGAGTAAACGGTTTTAGTAGGCTCGGAAGTTTATGTTCTGAGATTCCTGAACCAGTGTCGCTCACGCTAATCACCAGTTTGTTGAATTTACGGTAGATATTGAGGCCAACGACGCCATTGTCATTGCTAAATTTAACGGCGTTATCAAGGAGCGACTCTACGAGTTGACGGATTTCTTCTGGCTGGATTCGTGATACAAGTCCGGCGTCTACTTCGGTGTTTATAGTCAAATTCTTGGCTTTTGCTTGTACGGACACATTGGCGACTGCCTTCTTAGCAAAACTGCTGATATCAAACAACGGAGGCTTAGCGTTGAAGTCTGCAAATTTTTCGAGGTTTGCGAGCCCTGTGCTAATTCCTGTGAGCATCGCAAGACCGTTAAAGAATAGTTTGGCTTCTGGGGCTGATTTTAGCGGAGCACTGGCAAGCTGTAATGCGCGAGAATTTTCTGTAGTTACTTTGGTCGCTTGTGGCAAGAAAGCAGTTCGCTTGTTGTACAGCTGGGCTTCTAATTTCAGTTGGTTTCGGGCCAACTCTTTTGATGCTTCCAGGAAGTTGCGATACCGATAGGCAAGGGCAACCAGGCCAACACTGAGGGCGAACAGTCCAAATTCGACTGCAAAACGATACGGTGAAGTGTTAAATACATCTGCATAGATGAAGAGAGCGTTCGCAAGGGCAATCAATCCAAAGGCGATCAGTGCAGGCACCCAAACGCCTGGCGCCTGGAGTGGATTCTTTTGGTGCTGCTTAAGTTTCAGCTCGTCATTGTTTGCCTGGGCTCCGGAAACCTGATTAGCAACCAGCAGTTGAGCAGCATCATCGGCAAATTTCTTAATGCTTTGCTTGAGTGACTTGGCCTGGGCGGCTGATATCTTTTTGAGTGACTCGAGCAATTCCACCGCCCCACCCATAATGGCTGCAGGAGTGTTGAGATAGTGAGTAGTAATAGCCAGATAATTCTCGACTGCTTCTTTGGTGTCGAGCACCCGCATGATATTTTTATGGAACGTTCGGAGCTCACTATATGCCTGTAGTGCTTGCCATGAATATAATGAAGCTAGGATAAGTAACGCCAAGATGAGCGTGTACGGAATGCTGCGGGCAATAAATATTGGCACATTGGCCAGTAGCGTCTTGAGGCCACGAACTTGTTTGATATCAGATTTTACCGGGTTCTGCTTGATGGCGATATTACGAATGATCGAAGTAAGTATTGGACTTGGCTTGGCGGTCGTTGTTGGTGTCGGTGTTGGTGTCGGAACATCTTCAGCTGGAGGCGAGGGAACTGGCGGCACCACAGGTGCAGGAGTGTTTGGGGTGACTGTCACGGCACCAGCGACGAATTTAGGATAATCCTTGGCTTGGGTATACCAAAGATTAGTAAAGTTCCAGCTATTAAGTGGCGCATTAGCCTTATTGTTTATGAAGTAATTTGGCTGGGAATTGTTTTTGTTAACCGCCGTGCATTCCGGTTTTTTGAGCACAGGGTCAATGTAGGTACTTTTCCACTCATTCGGTATTGTACTTGGTAGCGTGTTCTGGTCTTGACCATCTGGAATATACGTCGATTTCAAGACCGTGTTTGCAAGATCATAGGCGCCACCATTTGGCCCTGAACAGCGGTCAAGGGAGATCTTTGATCGATCGAAATAATTGTTTGGTGTCTTCAAAATATCAGTATCCTTGATACTGTCGCCCGCTAGCGTCCCCAGTGGTGATAGTGTCAATCCCGAATAGCCTGCACTTACGGTATCGTCTGAGACGATCAATTGCGATGCCGAAAAGACGTTACGAATTGTTTGTGCTTTTTT
Source organism: Candidatus Saccharimonadota bacterium (assembly GCA_026395435.1). Taxonomy (GTDB): domain Bacteria; phylum Patescibacteriota; class Saccharimonadia; order Saccharimonadales; family AWTP1-31; genus JAPLYT01. Next base: position 58,504 of record JAPLYT010000006.1, on the reverse strand, counting down.
GACCAAATTATTAGCATTGATATTCAATATGCATTGCGGATCAATAACATTTGAGTCTAATGGACCACAAGTTTTTTCTATGAGTATTTCATACTCTACATTGGTCATTGTCTGTGGTAAGGCTACGTCCAGCCCTACGATACCACCGGCGATGGCAGGCAGTTCTGGCAACTTAATTGTTCCTGGTTGACGATCTTTTGATGGCGAGTCGATGGCAGGCATGGTCATCTTGCCGGCTGAATAAGAATTTTCAATGCTTCCGCCAGCAGCCGAGAATACACCTACAATACCACCGATCACACTCGGCGTATTGACATCAGTGCCATTAATGACTGGTAGCGTGGGTGTGGTCTTCAGTCGATTAATTTCGGCTAGCTTACGAACACCGGTGATATTACCCGTGGAATAGGTATTAGAAATGGTTGTCGTTATGCCTGAGGTAAATGGATAGATTACTGTTGGACTAGACAATAGCCATACATAATCAGTAAACGGAGAACCTGGATTATTAAAATTAAAAACACCGACCAAATAGGGTATTACTTTGGTGGCTAGTGCAACCGTGGCACTATCTACCGATCCTGCGATACCTCCTGCAAACGCACCCTGCACGTCACCAGTAGCGTATGATTTATTGATACTCAGCGAAAGCAAACCCGATCCTACTAAGCCGCCAGCAATATTGCCATTTACCGACCCAGTGGCATAGGCGCTTTCGATACGTATAGCTGGCGGTAATTTTGAGACATCAATGATATCAGGAAGACCTGAGCCACCAGCGGGAGAACCACTAATAATTACGGTGGGGTCTATGCCAATCGTCACGCCGCTCAGACCACCCGCTATGGAAAGATCAATGTTGTTTTTTCGAAGAATATCGACAATCGTATCATTCGTAGCGCCCGTATCCAAGTTCAATGTACTACTGTTTATGTTCACGACATTTCCTAATGCATGTGAATTAGCCAAGGTCACTTGCCCTGCCAGTAATCCCGTAGCCCCTCCCGCAATAGTTACGAGACTCCCTGAACCAACTTTTGTATTACGGACCTCCCCTTTTGCATAGGAGTTATTGATAACCAGCCCAGATGTGCGAGCAAACGTATATGGCGAAGATTGATTTTGATAGTTGTTGGTAACAATATTAGTTATATAGGTTCCATCGATTCCAATACCGGTTCCGACTAGGCCGCCAGAAATTGACGCCCCCAGGACGGACCCACTCTGCATGGTATTTCGTACATTACCGGTCGCATAGGATGATTGTATTACTCCATTGCCAAGGTATAGTCCAACGAGGCCAGCATTGATAGACAATAGCCCGGTAGCACTTTCAGACGACACATCTCCGGTAGCGTAGCTATTACTGACAGTCTCTGCATCGGTATTATTGACAGAGTTAAGCAAAATGCCCGAAAGGCCTCCACTGATACCAACGTAGGTTTGATATTTGTCTGTATCGGATGGGGCGTCATCAATAGCAGTGACACTACCCGAGGCGTGACTATCGGATATCTTAGAGAATATCAGTGCACCGCTCAGACCGCCCATGGCTCCTCCGTAAACATTACCGAAAAATTGATCCTGTAGGTTATTTGCCGAACAGGCACTGACGTTACCTGAGGCAGAAGAAGATTCTATCTTGATACCGGAGCCTACACCAATCAGTCCGCCGAGTGCTGCAACCCGAATTTCACTTGGCGCCTGACAGGCACTGACATTACCCGTAGCAAAAGAATTTTTGATGATAACACTTTTGTAATTGAGAGAATCATAGCCGCCGGAAGGGGTCGTACCGTTACCAAGGGAGCTCAGTAAAGACAAGGCCCCTAGAGAAGACCCAAAGCCGACAAGTCCACCGCCAATGTTCGCGTCTACGCTTGCCGAAGATGAACTATTTTGTATTTTCAATATCCCTGGATCAACCGATGCTAGATTTGGCTTTGTAGCCGCTATTCCAATCAGTCCGCCAGAAATAAACCCATAGATGGCCCCATTCGATGTGATCGAATCTAGGGTCAGCGATGCGGCTTCATCGCCAAGAGTATTCGTAGATCCATTCAGTTCGATAAAAGTAGCAAGCGGTATAACGGTACCAAACACTCCACCGCTCACTGCCCCACTCACGACACTGTTATTGACGCGGATATTGGAATAAGTTCCCGTACCACCGATCACCCCTGCAACCGATCCCACTGCCCAGCGTGAGATCGTCTGCGTGCCATCCAATAACTTTTGACCACCGGTAGTAATATTTTCCATTGTTGGCAGGGTAATGTTGTTGACATCAATAGGTACTTGAGGAGCATCGGGTAGTCCATTGCCGTCTGTATCGACTGAAGGCGCTAGAGTAGCGTACCCAGTGACTGAGCTATTACTGATAGTAATGTCTTTGATTGATGCTCCGGCGACCACGCCAAAGATCCCTGCCCCTTGATATTCTGTACCATCGTTGCTGACTGTGTCGTTGATAGTCAAATTTGAGATCGTAAAGTTTTTACCATCGAGCGAACCATCAAAAAATAGTTTGCCATTGCCCACCGGCTGAAAACCAGCTGGATTACCATTCTCATTAAAATTAGTACAATCAATATTGTTGGCCAAAACATATGATCCGTCTAAATCGTTTTTCATATTCTGCAGTTCTTGGCAATTTGTTATCGTACGGACTACGATACTGTCCGTTGCAGTGGCAATGGTGGTCGACCATGGGCCTTCGCCTAGGGTGTTAATAGCCCGAATTTGGACCTCATAGGCGGTAGTGTCTTGCAGGCTACGAATATTGGCGGTAAGGTTGGAATATTCAATAATGCCGTTTTCGATCCAATCTTGCGTTCCAGTCTTACGATAGCGTATTTGATAACTATCGGCAGTATCGACAGCTGACCATGTGAAGGTTAGGCTTTTTGAGCCTCGTGTATTTTGAATATTTTGGGGGGCGATTTCTGGACCACCTGTTGAGAATGTCAAGACGCTAGAATAAAGACCACTCAAAGCGTTGTTAATGGCCTTCACTCTAAAGTCATACGTATCGGGTAAGTTTAGCCCTACGAGATCAGCATGAGTGGTCGTACTAATGCCGTCATCATATTGTAGCCAGTCGGTAGATTGATCATGTTTGCGATAATAAATTTGATAATCAGAGATCACATTGGGGCTTCCTGGCTCTATGATCGGTTCTGTCCAGGATACTTTCAACGTTCTTCCATCTTTTATAACCGCTACGTTTGTAGGTGGATTCGCGGGGACCGGCAAGATCTTTAGCGTTGGGAGACCGCCATCGAATTGCCAGACGGCTTGTTGATCCCACCTGGTATATACCGGTGCATTATTATCGGTAAAGTAGCCAGGCGCAGAACCATCACTATTGACCCCTGTACACAAACTAGTAACAATGCCGACGCATTCGGCTTGAGTAGAAGTGGTTACATCAAAATAGTCTGTACTAAAGTCATAGCCTTCAGCATTATTACGATCTAAACCACCAATTAATCCACCTTTTTTACCTTTGGTGCCCTCAATTCGACCAGTAGCAAAGCTGTCGGTGACGGTTGAATTGTTAGCGACATTTCGTCCATTATATAAATTACCGATCAAGCCTCCTCGGGCCGTATTATTAGCGTCGCAATCGATCCGACCAGTGGCGTACGTTCTGGCTATGGATGCTCTTGTAGAGGCTTGGCCAAGAATACCTCCACACTCTAATTCACCAGCAAAACTATTTGGATCATTTGCACCAATAGATACATTGCCGGTACTGAAACTGTCTGTCAGAAAGCTTGGTGCACCGGTGAGGGCATCCATACTACCCACTATCCCACCAATAGTGACACTCCTACCGTCCGCACTGGGATTTGTTGTTGCTAATGTAACGGAGCCAGTAACTGCTGCATGAGATATCGTCCCTCTATTGATCCCGACAATACCTCCGAGATTAACATTACCCCCTGCTACACCATTTGCCTGAACATTCAATTCACTGTATACATTACTGATTTCGGTGCCTTCGTATGCACTCCCGCCGACCACCCCAACATTTGAACCTCCATTTATTGCGATAGTTCCTACCGTGGCCGGACCATTCAAAAAACGGATGTTTTTGATAAAGCCAGTATGGAGCTCGCAGACTATTCCTACGCAGTAGTCGTTGGGTCGATTTATATAGAGCCCGGTGACGCTAAAATTACGACCGTCCAAGCCTCCTTCTACGTTCACCATTTGGAATCCTGCTCCCCCATTCCAACCGATAGTTTCGTTACAGTCGATGTCTTGGGTCAAAACGTAGCTGCTAGAAGGTGAAAGCGACATATCTTGAAGTTGCTGGCAGGTTGCAATCTGGTAAGGATCGTCTGCTGTTCCTGATCCACCACCGCTAAAGGCACGTGCAGTATTAGGGCTGACAACCGAAATGTAATAAACTCCTCCAAAAACAGCAAAAAGAAGCGCCAAAGAAGCGCCTAAAATTCTAATCTTTTTAGTAGAACCCCCGAAAAATTTTTTTAACGCCTGCGATTTCATAAAATAAGATCTATTACCTATATACAGTAGCAAAAATATCGGTTATGCTAAAATTAAGTTTGTATTAATGTTGCGACAGGAGATCCGAGTGAGAGAACAGCCAAATGATCAAGCTGCACCTGCAGTAAAAAGGAATACGATTGTTCGTCATAAAAAACAAATCATCGTCAGCGTATCTGTTGTTATCGCTCTTATAGCAAGTAGCGGTATTGCATTTTATTCGGGTATCCAAATCGGTAAAAAAGAGGCTGCCAAACAAATTAACACCAAGATTGGTCAGTTCTTGAATCCTCTGAATGCCCTTTCATCCAATCCACTTTTTCCAAATTCAGTAATCGGTAAAGTGAGCACCGTCAATCCAAAATCAATTACCGTAAAACTTATCAATGGGAAAATCGAAACAATCCAAGTGAGCGACAAAACGCTCATTACCCAGCAAACCAAAACCCTCAAACCTTCTGAACTCAAAAAAGATGCTAATGTAACGGTATTTACCGCCAAAACAACCAACAAAAAAGATCTTGTTGCATCGCGCATTATTGTTCGATCGTAAAAATATTTTACTAGTCACGCTTGAGCATGACAGTGAACGCCTCGGCTGGAATGTCGACCTTACCGAATCGTTTCATGCGCTTTTTACCTTTGGCTTGCTTAGCGAGTACCTTTTTCTTTCGAGATACGTCGCCACCGTAGAGTCCGGTGGTGACGTCTTTGCGGTAGGCGCTGAGATCGGCCCGAGCGATAAACTTGCCGCCAATTCCAGCTTGCAAGGCAACTTGGAAGTTTTGGCGCGGGATTACATCTTTGAGTTTGTCGACTACTTCTCGTCCGAGCCGTTGTGATTCGCTGCGGTGGACCATCACACTGAGTGCTTCGACCGGCTCACCGGCTACGTAGAAGTCTACCTTCACAAGGTCTTCAGCTCGATAATCATCAAGTTCGTAGTTGAAACTTCCATAGCCGCTGGTGACGCTTTTGAGTTGATCATAAAAGTCTGTAAGTAAGTTGGCAAGTGGTGCCTCGAATGAAACCAGCGCCAGTTGGGCATCGACATAACTGAGGTTTTTCTGGATGCCTCGTTTGCCGGAAATAAGCTGGATAACAGCCCCGACGTAATCTTTAGGGACCACGACTTCACCCTTGATCCATGGTTCTCGTATTTCAATAATCTTAGATGGATCAGGCAGCTCACTGGCACTGCGAATGGTCATTTCCTCATCTTTGACGAGTGTCAGCTGATAATCCGTGGATGGATTGGTAATAACGAGATCGAGGTCATACTCTCGCTCCAGCCGCTCACGAACAATATCCATGTGGAGTAATCCGAGGAAGCCAATGCGGACACCGAAGCCCAGCACGGATGAATTTTCTGGAGTGTATTGCAAGGCGGAATCGCTGAGGCTCAGTTTTTCGATAGCGTCTTTCAGCAGCTGGTAGTTTTCGTTACTGTCCGGGAAAAACCCTGCGTAGACGAATGGCTTGACATCTTTATAGCCGGGGAGGGCAGAGACTGCGGGGGCATTCGATAGTGTGACGGTATCGCCCACTTTTGCCTCCCGGGTACTACGAAGGTTGGTGACGATATAGCCGATCTCACCCGTCTTCAAAACTGGTGCCGGAGACAGGGCAGGGGCAAGCGATCCAACCTCAAGCGCCAAACCATTGGCACTGGTGGCCATCATGCGGATGTCACTTCCCTTTTTGATTTCACCATCGACCACTCGCACGTACAATACAACACCGCGGTAATCATCATAATAACTGTCGAAGATAAGTGCTCGAGTGGCTGATTCGTCACCACCAGTTGGGGCCGGGACTTCAGCAACGATTTTATCAAGAACTGCCTCAACACCCATGCCGGTCTTGGCGCTAATGTGCAAAATGTCTTCTTTGGCACAACCAAGGAGGGCAATAACTTCAGCACTCACCCGCTCTACATCTGCCGCCGGAAGGTCTATTTTGTTGAGAACTGGGATAATGACGAGATCGGCAGCCATAGCCAGATAGACGTTAGCCAGCGTTTGGGCTTGAATTCCCTGGCTGGCGTCAACCACTAGTATCGCTCCTTCACACGCCTCTAAACTCCGTGATACTTCATAGCTGAAGTCGACGTGCCCCGGTGTATCAATCAGGTTCAACTCATAGTCCTGATATTTCATGCGGACTGGCGCTAATTTGATTGTGATTCCGCGTTCACGCTCTAAATCCATCTTATCGAGCATCTGCGATTTCATATCGCGTTTCTGGACGGTACCGGTAAGTTCGAGTAGACGATCGGCAAGCGTCGATTTACCATGATCTATATGCGCAATAATGCAGAAATTACGAATTTTGGATTGCATCACCCTATTATAACAGAGGTGAGCGGTTTCAGGTAGCCGAGAGCTAGATGTCGATTCTGACGGGGCGCAACAATGCGTCGCGGATTGACTTGAGTTTCCGGACGATTGGTTCTGCCTCTTCAAGCCCGAAGAGAGACGACAAGGTCAGATGAACGGCGAACGTGACCAGTGCAATAATGGCTAGTTTGAAGCCTAAGGTGATAAAACCAGTATCATTGATACCGAGTGGGAAAATAGTCACCATGATGAAAGCCGCCATCATGCTAAATCCGGTGATCGACAATATACGACCCAAACCGCCAAAAAACTTGAGATTGAATAATCTCGGATCACGAAAGAACATAATGGTGGTTAGGATAAATAACTGGCAACCTGCCACAATAGATTCGGCCAAAGCAATGCCGGTGATTCCATAGCTTGATGGTCTTGCCAGCATAGATACCAAGAAGATGTTAAGCACGATAGCAAAGAGTGAATCGATGAGTGGAGTCCAGGTATCTTTCTGGGCATAGAAATATCGCGATACAATCGTATAGACAGTACGGAAGAAAATTGCGCCTGTGAGAAAGCCAAATATGGCTGCAATCTCTGGTGAATTACGACTGAATATCATACGCGCCAAATAGCCACGGCCGAAGAAGCAAACCACCACCACCGGCGTTGCAATCCAGATTATGATTCGTAGTATCTGTAAGAAATCAGTTCGGAACTCATCCATATTTCCCTTAGCGACATTCTCGTTAAACCTTGGGAAAACCGCCGAGCTAATTGCCGTTCCAATGAGTAACGTTGGAGCTGTATGAAGTGTATAGGCGTTTTCATAAAAGCTGATGTTCCCTGTGCCAAGCCGCCTGGCAAAATTGGTATCGACAATACTGTTGATAGACATGATACCTTGGTCGATGGAACGAGGTGGTAATTGCCTGAGTATCTTCCTGAAGTCTGGCGTAGAGAAATCAATGGTTCGGTGGTATTTGAAGTTGAGCCCACCACTGCCAATAAATGCGATAACCAGTTGCAGTACGGCACCAATAAGTGCCCCAACGCCCAGACCAATCAAACCGAGATTCCCACGAAATACAAAAATACTGACAATGATGGAAATGTTATAAACCAGCGGTGCTATGGCATAGAAGAAGAACCGTCCGAAAGTTTGTTGCACCGAGGTGAGGATACCAGAGATAGTGAACAATAGCGGGTTGAACGCGATAAATCGCATGATGAGTACGGCATTATGTAATTGCGCCGGTTCGAGCTTTGGGGCTACCACATAATGAATGAGTGGTTCTGCAAAAACGAAGATAATAGCCCCCACGAAGAACATAATTATCGCCAAGAAGTTGAGAAGGCTCGATGAAAGCTCCCACACTCCTTTTTTGTCATGATTATGGACGTGATCGGCCAGAATCGGCATAAAGGCGACGCCCAAAGCTCCGGCAGCTATGGTGAAGAAAAAGAAATCAGGGATCTTGGATGCCGCAAAAAATGCGTCAGTACTGCCCGGGCCAAGCGCGCTAAAGTTACCATTTATGAGCTTAACTCGCAGAATACCCAAGACTTGGCCAATCAAGGAGGTCACCACTAAGAGTATGGCAGCGCCGCTGACAGAAATACGCTTATTGGTGCGACGTAATATTCGATTCATACTGCTTACTAGTATAGTCAGACTGGGCCCCAGTAGCCAGTAGAATCTTCACTTTATTGAGACTGTCTAAACGGTAGTAGGCAACGTTGCGTCTTTGAGGACCTTGAGGACTTCATCGGCCTCAACGGTTTCTTTTTCGATCAAAAGATCTTTGAGTGCATCGAGTGATTTTTTATTGGCTTTGATGACAGCACGTGCCCGGGTAGCGGCTTCAGTGATGAGTGCTTCGACCTCGTCGTCGATAACCTTAGCTGTTTCATCAGAATATTGTTTCTCGTGCATCATCCGCTCCATCATCATACCTTCGTCGATATGGAAGACTTGGTCTTGGAGTTTGTTGCCCATTCCTTGATTGATGATCATATCACGTGCCAATTCTGCTGCCTTTTGGAGATCAGATCCTGCACCAGTTGTGACATGATCACGACCATAGACGACTTCTTCGGCAATACGACCACCAAGCATACGAGCCAGGATATCTTTGTATTCAACAATCGAGTGGTAGCTCTTATCTTCTGGTGGAATGAACCACGTTACACCACCAGTACCACCACGAGGGATGATAGTGACTTTGTGGACCATATCACTATGAGGCATGACATGGCCGACAATGGCATGACCGGCTTCGTGGTAGGCAGTCATTTCTTTGTCGTGCTCGCTCATCACTTTGGTTTTTCGCTCTGGGCCAATGGCAACTTTTTCGAAGGCCGATGTAACATCGCCAGACGTAATTTCTTTACGACTGTTGCGGGCAGCAATGATGGCCGACTCGTTGGCAATGTTAGCTAGGTCTGCACCAGAAGATCCGGCTGATTTTGCAGCCAGAGCATCAAGGTCAACACCTTTGGCGAGTGGTTTCTTTTTGAAATGAATCTTGAGGATTGCTTCTCGATCTTTACGGTCAGGAAGGTCGATATTAACACGACGGTCGAAACGTCCTGGTCGGAGAAGTGCAGAGTCGAGCACGTCTGAACGGTTGGTAGCAGCCAGGACAATCACGTTTGTACCTTGTTCAAATCCATCCATTTCGACCAAGATTTGGTTGAGCGTTTGCTCTCGTTCGTCGTGGCCACCACCCATGCCACTTCCACGCTTGCGACCGACAGCATCAATTTCATCGATAAAGATGATGCATGGTGCATTCTTTTTAGCTTTGGCGAAAAGATCACGGACACGGCTGGCACCAACACCCACGAACATTTCGACGAATTCAGAACCCGAAATACTGAAGAACGGAGTGTCGGCTTCTCCGGCTACCGCACGGGCCAACATAGTTTTACCGGTTCCCGGAGGACCGACGAGCAAAACTCCCTTAGGAATTTTGGCACCAACAGATTCAAACTTCTTAGGGAATTTCAAGAATTCAACGACTTCCTGGAGGTCGACTTTGGCTTCTTCGCTTCCAGCAATATCTTTGAAGGTGACTTTGTCTTTCTCGTTGCCGTACAAACGAGCCTTGCTCTTACCGAAGCTCATTGCTTGGTTGCCCTGACCTTGGGCGCTGCGAAGCATGAAGAACAAAACGGCACTAATGAGAATGACGGGTATAACGCCGCTTGCGAGGCTCAACCAAAAACTACTGCCATTTGATTCTGCCTGCGGGTCGACTTCGACCGTTCGATTGGTAAGACCTTGCTCATAGATGCTGGAGCCAGCTTCTTTATACGATTTTTCGGTCGGTTTGTCTGCATCTTTTGGCGTAACCGTAAGGTTGTTGCCTTTGATGGTTATCTTTTTGATTTCACCTTTATTGGCTCGAGTTATGACATCTGAGAACGGAACACTTTTGAGTGAATCGGGCTGCCGAACTGAGGCAAAAATGACAAGGCCAAACAACACTAAAAGAGCGATGAATCCCGCGTTCTTCATTCCTGCACGTTTATTTCCACCGGGTTTCTGACTTGATTTGAAAGGTTTATTATCCATACGTCTCCCTATTATACGGTAGATTCGTGCTTTTTTCAGGTATAAAAGTCAATTTTACTTCGATATTACGGCTTTATGAACCAGAACTACGCTGTCCTGACCCATATGCATACGATGCTTGGCGTCAACATCCACCGATTTACCGGGTTGGAGTGTCTTCACTTTAACCACCAGCGACTCAAGAAGTTTGCTGTCAAATTCAGTTATCCCATGCGATCTGAGCCAGCTGGCCATGACCTCAAGTGCGACAGCATGCGGAAGCTGAATAAACGCATGCCTATTCAATGACTGGCGGGACGGTTGGGTATGTAAATACAGCGCGATGTTTTCGTCGAGCGACGCATTCACGACCTTTAGGTGACGGACGATATCGAGGAGTGTCTTGCGACCATTCACACCCAAACCCGGCACCAAGACTTTGCGAACGTAATTACGTTTCAAGTTGGTGTCTGCATTGGTGGAATCTTCGTGCCAGACCAATCCTTGTTCTTTAGCGTAGGCTTGGATATCTGCTTTAGAGACATGCAATAGCGGACGACGCAAATGCGGATGGTCGCCGAGTGAGCTCATCCCTTTCCTACCCGTGCCTCTGAGCAAATTGAGGATGGCCGTCTCCAGTAGGTCGTCTTCGTGATGAGCGGTGACGATGGCATCGGCATTACTAGCCTGCTTCACTTTTTCCAAGAAATTATACCGAGCGATCCGTGCCGTATTTTCACTCGCGCCAATGCCTAAATTTCCTTGCTCATAGACGAAAGGTAGTTTGTATTGTTTTGCGAGTGACTGGACTAATTGTCGATCATAGGCTGAATCATCGCGAATGCCGTGATCAAAATGTGCCACCACAAAGCTACGTTTTTGATCTTTTTCAGTGTGCGGCTGATTCACCAGTAGGTGTAGGAGCGCGACCGAATCCACGCCGCCCGAAACAGCCACTACATATTTACCTGGTCGTACATCCACCTTCATGCCTCTTATGATACCACCCATCGACTCGCCATTATGGCCAAAATAACTAATTCACATTTTCCTCATCCGTTAGAGGAGAAACCTCTCGTTTATGTAAGGGTTAATCGTTGCCTTCTCGGCTGGTCCTCGGCTACGCCTGCGGAGTGCCTCGAACTCCACAATTGACCCTACGATCGTTATTCCAGTTGCTAGTCTCATTAAAAATGACACCGGTTTAATCTTTGGATGCTAACCGCGCAGCGTGGCGATCAATCCTTTCTTGGATTAATGCAAGTTGCTGTTCATAACTAATTGGTTGTTGCACAGTTTTAAAATTGTAAAAGCCGGTTTCTGGCAACGCCTGTTTGCTGACGAGCAAGCGGGCTTTTTCTTCCTCTATCATAAAAGTGTGGCGAGGCATTGTGTGCTGATTTTTAATGAGCGTACACCAATTATCGATAGCACTTGCCCTTTTCTCCCTGAGAGCTGCAACCTTTTCTAAAAATGGTTGACTTTGTATCAGACCATCAAAAAAAATTGACGCTTCATAAATTTCAAGCTCATCGACATTCTCGTAGCCCAACAGCTGACCACCAAAACCAAACCGTGCCTTCCGCACAGAATGCAAGGCCGATCCTCTGGTCTCTATTTGCAATACCGTTCGTTCTGATTCCCCAGCGTCCACAACTTGCCAACCGAAAATACCGGTCCCATGGAACTTGTCATTATTCCCGTCCGTCCTCAGTTCTTCGTCTTCAATATGCTTTTCTGCAGAAAAACAAACCGTCCTCACACCAGTCCTACCAAGCGTTCGAATTTGTTCACATTGCTGTTCAGTATCATATCTAACTTGGTCCAAGATCACTGTTCCATGGGGCATGAGATCATCATGATAATCATAAAACCGCATTGACAAAGCCTTTAAAGCAGCAGGCACTCTAGACCATTCATACGCTTCAAGACCTAAAAAAATACCACCTTGCGGTGGTTGGGTTTCTAAGACGCTAGCGCGATTATGTGTAATCATTCTAGAATTTAATTATATCCTAAACATATGCATTAGCACAATCTTTTTTCAAATTACATTTTCCTTAATAGTTACTGGCAAGTGTTTGTTGTAAGCTTCTCCGCGTGTCCTCGGCTTCGCCTGCGGATTGCCTCGAACCCCACAACAAACACCACTGCAAGAGTCTAAATTAAAAAACTAAAATCGGGTTGGTTAGGAAAGTTTGGGTGAAGTGGCGTAATTTGTCAGCGAGTCGTACTAAAGGTACGGCGAGTGCGAATTGCGACAATAAGCTCAAAATTTTCAGTCAACGCGGTTTTAAAAAAGTGTTTTCCAGTAGTACCAGAACTGATTGATTATTATTGCGATTATTATGGCGTACCAGAAGACGATAACATCACCATGATGTCGCTCAACAAATGCCATCACCTTTTTCAAACGTGCATGCACGGGGATGTGCCCCATCCGGATGTTATAAATGGTGGTGTAGATAAATATCGGAATCATGACTGTCCAGACGACCATGCAATATGGACACAGCGCACCTATATGGAAGATGCTTTTGAAAATAAGATAGTGGACGAATCCGATTCCAAAAATCGTTCCTACCTGGAGGCCACGCCAGAACCATCGTTTAAAAGTGGCGCCGGCGAGCATCGCCATGCCGATAGTTGTAACGACCGCAAAACCCATAATCCCAAGCAGGGAATTAGCGAACCCAAAGGTCGATGCCTCAGCAGTTTTCATGACTGAACCACAACTGAGAATCGGGTTGATATTGCAGTTTAAGTCGATTGAGGGGTCTTTGAGAAGATTGAATTTATCAACCGTCAGAATAAACGCTGCGATGAATCCGATAATTCCGCCGACGACTAAAATGTAAGCGAATGTTTTTTCTAACGTATAGGATTTTTTAACCATATACGTATTCTATCACAGGCTCTGAGTCACATATTCTCGGCATCAGTTAAATTTCTTTATACTTTTGGCCTATACCTCTATACTAATAGCTAATGCAAAAAAGCCGTAGCCTTAGCCTCCCGAAATCAAAACGACCTTTATTTATGCCTGATTTTACCGCCAAAAATATTTTTGATGTTGATTTCAAAACAATCAAAGACATGGGCATCAAACATGTACTGGTCGATCTCGATCTAACCATTCGTAAAAAAATGACCAGGCGTCTTGAGCCTGAAATCAAAACGTTTTTGACCACTCAATTCAAAAAACACGGATTTTTGAGCCTCAGCATAGCAAGCAATAATATGCTCAATCTTAGAGCGTACAGCAAGCCGCTCGACGCGAATCTATTCCAACCGTTCTGGGTAGGCCTGCATCTGATCCGGAAACCAAGTGAACGATTTTACGGACGAATACTAACGACTCTCGGCGCCAAAGCATCAGAAACCGTTATGATCGGCGACAAATTACGAGGCGATGTGTATGGTGGAAATGTGGCCGGAATGTTTACCGTGATGGTCAAGCCCAAAGGTGCCGACTATTGGTACGACAAAATCCTTTTTACTCGCATGCGAGAACGGCGGATATTAAACCAGCTTGAAGACCAACAATAATGAAAAGTTTACATTATTTACGACATGGATTGAGTGAAGCCAACAAAAAAGGCGTATTTGCCGGCTCACTCGAGACACCGCTTGCTCCAGAGGGCATCGAACAGGCAAAACAGGCTGGTAGAAAGGCCAAAGGCACACCAATCGATGTAATTTTCAGTTCTCCTCAATTACGAGCGCATCACACCGCTAAACTGTTTGCCCAAGAAGTTGGCTACCCAGAAGAAAAGATTATTATTATCCCTGAACTTAGAGAACGTGAATTCGGAGAACTCGAAGGGCAACCTCATGTCCCTGACAAGGCGAAGTTACTGGCATTGAATCCTGTGGGCATGGAGCATGATGAGCAACTTATTGCTCGAGCATTGGACGCATATACGCAAATCCAAAACCACGCCTCCGATCACATTGTAGTTGTAGCTCATGGCGCTATTGGCCGAGCACTCCGCAGCCATGTTGACCCCGATGCAGATTTTGAGGAAAAGATCGATAACGCCGCTTTGCTTCGCTGGAAATAATGTGACTTTAATCACAGTGTAGTGTAATTATGATTGCTACTATACGTAGTGTATGGCAGAAAATGATCCAATTGCATCAATCGTCAAACCATTCAATACGCTCGTGATTGGCATGACCAGCCGCCCAGGTGCCGGCATTTCAAGATTTACGCGCCGAGCTCATGATCAATATGTAGCCGATATCGCACCAGGGCTGTCTCAATTCCGAGCAATTCAACCCATAACTATGCATTATTTGTTAAAGAGAGCCGGCTATCAACCAACTTCCGATACCTATTCTGTCAATCCGCAAACGCTTCGTGAATTTCATCGTAATTCTTTCATAAACGGCACTCATGAAGCTATTTTGCATCCCCTTCATAAGCTTGTTTCCGACATTGTCATCGTCGAGAAAATTCGACATCCACAAGACGCAGCCTATATTCAGCAACATGGTGGATTTATACTCCATGCCATGACTGACGAAGCGACAGCCGACAGTCGCTATATATCCGACATAAACGATTTTAAGTTTAGTAGTGCACCATATAGCGAGGAAAGGATGAATGAACTAACGCTCTCCAAAGCCGAAATGAGTCCTGCCAGCCCGGACGATATATACTCGTCTAACATTTTGGGCTGTATCGAATTGGCCGATGATACCGCCGACTTTAATGGCTCAATGAACGACAGCATGAAAAACGGTCTGAATGCAGTGGTCAGGCTTGCTTTTCGGTATTTAGATTTGGATCAAACTCCGCAAGATATTGCTTCTTGAAGTCCATAAAACTTCCATCGATGACCGATTCACGGATTTGATCGACCAAGTTAACGACAAAATATTCGTTATGAATTGAGGCCAGTGTCAGGCCCAAAATCTCTTCGGCCCGCAGTAGGTGATGAATATATGCCCGGCTGTAGTTGGTACAGGTATAGCATGAACATGCAGCATCCAAGGGGCTAAAATCGGTTTTAAATTTGGCATTTTTAATATTCAATTTCCCAGCTGCTGTGTAGATGCTGCCGTTGCGAGCTTGGCGGGTAAAGGCGATGCAATCGAAAGTGTCGATGCCATATTCTACGCCCAAGAATAAATCACTGACGGCGCTGCCCATGCCGAGCAAATGGCGTGGCTTGTCGTCGGGGAGTTCTTCACAGACCCAGCGGACAACATCAGGGATTTCGCCTGGTTCAAAGACGCCGCCAATGCCAAAACCATCGACGTCTAGGGCACCAAGGAACTTGGCTGATTCACGTCGTAGTGCTTCATCTCGACCGCCTTGGATTACGGGCCATAAGGACTGGTATGGTTTGCCGGCTTTTTGGTGAGCTTCCCATTGCTTAGCATGTTCACTAACGCACCGCTCGGCCCACGCATGCGTTCGATCGAGTGCCGTCCGGACATATTCAGGTCCTGCAAGCGGTGAAGTTAGTTCATCAAAAGCCATGTGGACATCAGCACCAATTTGCCATTGCAGTTGCATACTACTTTCCGGTGTCATCCGAAGCGGGCTGCCGTCGATGTGGCTCCGGAAGCTGACGCCTTCGTCATCGACTTTAGCCAACTGTCCGGCAGAATGCTTAGCATGTTTAGCATCTCCTTTGGCGCTATGTGATGTAGCATCTATGCCCTTTTTGTAAGCCATGCCAAGACTAAAAACTTGGAAGCCACCACTGTCGGTGAAGGTTGGCCCATTCCAGTTCATAAACTTAGCCAGTCCTCCGGCTTTTTCAACTACATCAGCTCCAGGTCGAAGCATTAAATGATAGGTATTAGCCAGGATTGCCTGACCGTTCATATCCTTGACCATTTCGGGTGTCAAAGACTTGACCGTGGCCTGTGTTCCACCGACCGTGAATACCGGCGTCTGGATATCGCCATGCGGAGTATGCAAAACACCCGCTCGAGCCATAGTACCGGGAAGCGTATTGGTTATAGTAAATGTGTAATCTTTATTCATCGGTCACTAGTATAGCAAAGCCTGGCTACAAAACTAACTTTGGGAGACGCTATTGTACAGCAAGATAGGTCTACTTATATTGTGCTAGGGGCGTTTTTTGCGGCTTATGGCTTGGATGATTCTCTGTCGATTGAACAATACATCAGCCAACAAAAGATACAGTAGAATATCAATGAAAAATAATAGTAATTCTGGATGCACGAGTGATCCTATCGCATCGATTTTACGCACGATTGGATTAGTTGGTCCAGCGGTAACAGGCTTTGGAGGTATGGGTACTTGATCAGGTGGAATCGGTGTCGGGCTTGATCCGACAGGGCGGGTGCTGTTTGCGGGGCTGGCAGGAGTCGAAAATTGTACAAAAACCGCAATTACTGCTGATGCCGGTCCGGCCTGATTAAGTGTGTCAAAGTTGAGAACCGCAAGATTATTGGTACCCTCAGCGAGAGAGATATTGATCGTGAATGTTCCATCCAGTGCGCAGGTGGTGGTACCAATGAGGGCACCATTATTGGTCAGTCGAACTTCTAGCCCAGGGCCACAAGTTCCCGATACCACGATCGGTGTCACACCCACCGTAATGTTACCGGAAGGTGAAGTAATGACTGCCGGGGTGGTTGGTGGCGGCCCAGGCACCGTGGCCGTGACCGTGACCGAACGTGTGACTGTCTGTGTTGCTGCATACGCAACTAAAGGAGTTACGGCGAAAATTAAGAGTACAATGATTGACACGTCACGGATACTGCCCAGAAAAGTTCGTATGTTTTTCACGGATTGCTACCGTCTTCGATTCATCGCTTTGTTGATGATTTTCTCGTTGTATCGTTTGAGGCCGAACCGCAGTCCGACGATACATACGGCGAGCACAAGCAGTACGATGAGAATCAATTTGTACGGTATGACCCAGTATGAAAACGATCCGCTGAGTACTTTGTTGCCATAGCCGTAGGTGGCATCGAGGCGGGCAGTGTAGCGCCCGAACATCCATTTTTGTTTGATTTCTTGGCTAAATTTCCGATTACTATTGGGGAGGATATTTTTGGCGGGGTCACTTATGGGCGTCGTCAAGACGGTGCTACCAAACATATTTTTTACCGTGATTGTTCCTTTTGGCTTGACGTGGACATTGCCGTTGTTTTCGACGCGCTCAACAATTTGAAGTGGCCCATTCTGAAGGAGGCTTGTTTTTTTGCCGTTATGTTCTGCATAGAAATCTTTAAGCTTAAGACTTTCAGATATGGTGCCATTCACTCTGGCGAGCACAAGCACACCTACGCTGGCGGCAATCGAGACGTTGGCATTCTCTTCGCCTGGTGCTACACCACTAAAACGAATCACGCCATAGTGACCACCCGCCTCGGCATCATTGGGGACATTGACCGTCGCATTGATAACACGACTTTCTTTCGACTTGAGCACAATACTCGGAGGTAAGCTAACCCAGTTTTTAAAAGAAAATCCGTTCGATGGCTCAGAATTATCCAGGATGACTTCGGGGTTTCCACTGTCATCTTTGGCTCGGAAATCATTCACGACTTGCTTGAGAGCAAGATCACCAGCTGTGACGTTGGTAACCGTAATTTTGAGACTATAGGAATTGCTTTTTTCAGTATTGAGGTCGATAAGGACAGGCGAAATCTGAATGCCTTGTGTTGGAGGCGGATCGGCCGCGTGAACGCGCTCTAAACCAATGCTCGCAACAGCGATCAGGCATAACGCTCCCCATACTCCGAACAGTCGTAACCTCTTAGACACTCATTTACCTCTCAAACGTATCTTACCTATTGTACCACTGTAGCCTAGAGTTATTTAGCATTTATCCTCTAGAAGGTTGCAGTAGCAATATAGGTCAGCGTAGTGCTATATGACCCTGGTGCCTGCACTCCGCCAATGTTGGCAATGTAGCTAGTGGTGAACGTATTGCTATTGGTTGCGGCAGAAGCAGATGCCACAGTTTCACCGGTGACAAAACGGAATGAATCAGCGGTGTTGTAGTTGGTTGCAGCAACACCTGAACCTGCACCACTTGCATTCGATCCGACACTTGGTGTCGTGTTTGCCTTCAAGTTGATGCCAAACTGACCAGTTCCTTGGGAAGAAGCAGCGTTAGCAGCCATGGCTGCTATGGTATTTGCTCCTGAGGTAAGCGTAGTCCCGTTGACGGTAATAGCATAACCTCCTGATGCATTCGTGGATGCAGTCATCGTGGAAGTCCCTGAACCGGTGCTACTGGTGCTGAGCGTACCAAGCGCTACAGTAGCACTGGCGAGCGTAAAGGTTAGTGTTTCATCGACACTTGCTGTAACCGTAATTTGACCTGCTGTTGAAGAGGCTACTGTTCCAGTGTCTACAGCTGTTGTCCAGGCAGCGTCAGAGTAAAGTGTTATTCGGGCATAGAATGTACTGTTGGTAGCACTTGGGTTGGTGACACTTCCAAAAATTATTTGCTTAGCCGCGCCACTAGTAGTGCTTGACGCACCGGTTGCCGAAGCACGCAAGCTGCCAGCAGTAGCGTTGCTAACAGTCCATGAGCCAGACAAGGTCGTAGAAGTGAATGTAGAACCTGGTGAGCTGACACTAAAACCGGTTGGGGTCGTACATGTTCCAGATGCAGTCGTACACATTTGTGCCTGGAAAGATTGGAATGTAGCAGTAGTTCCGGTTGTGAAGTTCAGCGTATAAGAAGTAGCTGCCGATGCTAGAGTGCTTCCAAGGGTGAAACTACGAGTCGTGAGCTGAGCTGCAGAAGCAGATACGACCATACTGAAGAAACTTACTCCGGTAAGTACGAACGCTGATCCCCATAAAGAAAGACGCTTTGCTTTCACTCTCAAACTGTACATGGTTATAATGATAGCAATGATTTACATTATTCGCCACAAAATCGTACACAAAATTACATTTTTGAGTATGGCTCTGTGTATAATCGGATTTTCGTTCAACAGTGCTGTATATGCACAGCCATATGGTAAAGGAACATATGGCGCCAACGTCCCTTACGGCTCTCAGACAAGCTTATCGATTGCGACGGGCGCTGATGTTTCAATTCAGATTACCCCAGACGATAATGGCGTTATAGGAACCGGCAATAATATCGTCACTGTCACGTCAACTGATGTGGTTGGCTACACTTTATATATACGGTCTTTGACGTCAAGTGATATGACTAACGGCCCGGCAGTACTACCTGCAAGCGCAAACATAACTTCATTGCCTTTGGCGGTCAATACATGGGGCTACAATACTAGTGGTTCGGGTACTAACTTTATCGGAATGACAGCCAGCAATGTACTCGTTAAATCAGCAAGCGGGCCGTTTAGTTCCGGCGACCCAACAACCTTTACATACGGCGTTAAATTGGATAATCAAAAACCTGCCGGAAATTATGTCACCTCGGTCGTGTATACCGCTGCGCCCCAGACGGATTAAATTTTCGACCAATAATACGCCAAACCAAAAGTATCAAGATTAAAAGGCTCGTCATCCAGGCCCAGACAGGGAAGTAGATCAGAATTTGGCGGATGGACTGCGTGGGACCTCCCTGCGGCGGTGAATAATCTACTGACAGTTTGTAGATGCCGGGCCACCAGGGGATTTTGACGGTTGAACGTAGTTTGCGAATACTTCCTGGAAGGATCAGCCCTTCTTTTTGAACCGATTCTGGCACTGGCCCAACGAATGGGCGGATGGATTGCTTAAGCCGGGCCTCGACATGCGTATTTCCCTGATTGGCAAGGCGACTATCAATGCGTAATTGTCGTGATTTGGTGAACCAAGGTGCGTCGGTTCCCAGTAGGTTTACTTTTTTGCTGAGTACGCCACCCACTTCTAAATAGATGAGCGAAGCTACCCGCTTCACTTCTTTAAAAGAGCTACCAGAGCCGGAACTCTCAGTGCTGGCAAATACAGCAAAATAGTAGCCACCGGGAGGCGCATCACTTGGGATCGCAAGACTATAGGCTACTTTTTTGTTCTCATTTTTATTAAGCTGGATTTTGGTATCGGCCAGACGCACCCAGTCGGTATGTTCGCCAGGTGCAAAATCATAGTGGTAGTCTTCGTCGGTCACCCGGAATCGTTCTACATAGAGCGTTACGAGAGATGCTGAATCGGTATTGTTAGAAAGCGACAGCTGGCCGGTGCTGGTGTCTCCTGGCCGTAACGCGGGGCGACTCCGAAGTGGAGATACTTGGAGCCCCTTAAGTTTGGTTTCTGCATAGGCATGCGCAGGAATACAGATACTCACGATAAGGAGCAAAACGACAAGAATTTTTCGCATATATTTAGATGATATACCAGTTAGAACCGTCGGAAACAACGGTTAACGAAACATATTGGACCGTGACAGTTGCCGACGTTGAGCCGTCGATAGTATCACTTCCAGAGCGTGTAATGATGACACTATTGGCGGAACTGTCGGATTTTTTGATGAAGAATCGGTAGCCACTCGCAATTGAGGCAAGCGGGAGGGTAATGGTGACGTTACCACTTGTTGCATCGCCCAAAATTACGGTGTCGTTGGCAGTAATGGTGTAGCTCGAGGTTTTGCTGGCGGTTGCCATGATCACTTGACCCCAAGATGGCAAACCTGAAACGGTACGTAAGACTTGTACGCCACTGCCCACGCCAAGCCGAGTGAAGTTACCTGATGCATCGCGATAATACAAATCACCGGTTGCACCGCTGGTGTCATCGAACGCAGCAATCACCTTTCGTGTAGTGCTTGTTGTCTGGGTGAAATAAAGTCGATCGGTATTAAATTCGACGGCACCTGCCTCTGGAGTGGAAAGGATAGTGCCAGAAGTAAATTTAAGTGGAGCTGTTCCGGCTGTAGCCGATCCTGCCCGGATGGTTATCTTTTGGTGTCCTCCGTTGGTTGCGCTATCAGATCCGGAATCATAATGCTCTTTGCCAATAAACTGATTGAGGATATCACCCCATACCCCGTCATCGCCGTTCACTGATGGAAGTCGTTGTGGAGTTGGCACTACTTAGCTCCCGTACTTTCCGCCGCCAAATCCGTTTCTCTTGAGCGGGCTGCTTGGGCCGAGGGCTTTTTTGTGACTGTCACTGAGGGCAGAGATAGCATTGCCGACACCAATAACTGACAGCAACATAATGCCCATATAGCGCAAAAATTCTTTGCGACTCATCGGTGTTTCCATCAGATTTTTTAGCTTTTCACTACCCAGCATGCGTCTAACCTCTTGATCTATGGCCCAATTATAGCATGCTTACGCTTTACTAAGCGTGCATACGAGTTGCTAAAATGTGGTATCATATAGCTACTAATATTAGAGGGAACAACTATGGAAATATTCGGACTTGGCTTGCCAGAACTACTACTTATCGCACTTGTGCTGATGCTCCTTTTCGGAGCAGCAAAACTACCAGAACTCGGACGAAGTTTGGGTGGATTTGGACGTGAAATCAAAAAAGGTATGAATGGCGAAGATGACTCTTCTAAAAAAGTTGAAAAAAAGAGTGACAACTAGCGTAAGCGTGTTGTATACTACCCCCTGTAGCTAATAGCTAAAATCAAAACTATAAAATAAAGATAAAAATCAATGAAAACGTTTGCGGAACACCTGCATGAACTCAAGATTCGCCTGATAGCGTGTCTTTTAGTGCTTGCCGTAGGCAGTGGCATCGGATTTATGATCCATAAACCCATCGAAGGTTTTCTACAGAAGCCGCTAGGGCAGACCTTGTACTACTCCAACCCTGCTGGCGGCCTTAGTTTTGTGATGCAGATTTCACTCTGTATCGGCGTACTATTCACCTTGCCACTTTTGCTTTTCCAACTGGTCCAATTCGCTCGGCCTGCCATCAAACCCCTCAAAACTCGGTCTATTTTAGTTATTTTGATATCGTCATTAGTGCTGGTTGTCCTTGCAATCATTTATGCCTACGTAGTGAGCCTTCCTGCTGCGCTCCAATTCCTGACTACCTTCAATAGTAGCAACGTCAAGGCGCTCATAAGCGTCAGTGATTATGTAAAATTCTTGTTTGCCTATGTCGCGGGTACCGTTATCGCATTTCAGCTGCCACTCATTTTGTTCTTCGCTAACAAAATCCGGCGCTTTCCTCCGGGGACGATTCTTAAATATCAGCGACCGGCAATCGTTGGATCGATCATTTTTGCTGGCGTCATCACGCCTACCGTAGATCCGATCAATCAGATGCTTGTGGCCATGCCGATCATCGTATTGTTTGAAATCGGTGCAATAGCTGTTTTGATCACCAATAAAAAGCACAAACCGGCTGCGACCTTTGAGATCAAAATGCCCGCTACACTCACGCTCTATGAGGCACCTCCCCTTACACTTCAGCCAGTCGCTCCAGTCCAAGTCGCCAAGACTATCCGACCTGCATCGCGTGTAATGCCACAATCATTAGCTACTGAACAGCCTGTCGCTTCCCGTCCACGTATGTTTATGGACATCATGAATGTATCGGCAACCAAAACTGTTCATGGTTAGATTCCCGCATGGGTAAAAATCATATATAATCAATCCATATGAGTTACAACCCGCAAAACCCCAACGGCCAAGCTGCTATGGCCAGCTCTGCACCTGTAGTTATTGCCTCGAACCAGACGGCAGTGCCAGCAGCGGCCAGCCAAGAGACATCGGCAATTTACAATGGTACATCTTCACTTACGCCAAAGTTTGCGGTCATAACCGCATCGGCATCGGGAAATACAAGCGTAGTTGCACTCGTGGCGGCCAAAAAGATTCGAGTCATAAGCTACGTGGTAGTGACGAACGCCACTGTTAACATCAAGTTTCAGAGCAACACTACCGACAAAACAGGTCTGTTGTACTTGTCTGCTAACGGTGGTGTATCTGGCGCCTACGCACCAACCGGACACTTCGAAACAGCTTCTGGTGAAGCACTCAATATCAACTTATCCGCAGCCGTAGCGGTTGGTGGGCACCTAACGTACGTAGAGGTCTAAAAGGTGGCATTAGTCAAAGTTCCATTTACGGTAAGTCAAGGTGGCTGGGAATATAGTGATGCGCTCTATTATGAGCAAGGGTCGGTGCCGAGCGCCAGCCAGATACAGTCTGATGCTCAAGCCAGGTTTAATACCTGGCTTGCCTTAATCACCGAGCCTCCACTGCTACCTATAGAGCCACCCATTGCCAGCCAGATCGCCTCTGACGTAACCGATGCGCTAGGCGGGTTGTAGTGGCTACCATTACAGCAACAAGCACAAATAACTGGGCAACTGCTTTAGTGGCTACCATTACAGCAACAAGCACAAATAACTGGGCAACTGCTTTTGCGAGTGTTCCCACTGCTGCCGATGATGTCGTTATCCCAAGTCCTTTTACGGTGACCATACCGGCTGCCTATACCGCCTTGGCGCGCTCATTTACCGTAAGTAATGGTGGCGGACTCACATTTGCAGCTACCACTTCTTTACTAAATATTGGTGACGCAACAGTAGGGCTCGGTAATATAGCTATGTCGATTGGATCTACGGCGACCATAACCAACACCGCCCAAGGCGTGATTACATTCAAATCGACCTCCACAACGCAACAATCCATAAATACTGGCGGTAAAACGCTTCCAGGTGTAACGGTAGACGGTGTCGGGTCGTCATATCTGATGGCCAGCACCTTAACGTGTACTACATTTACGTTCAATAACGGCACGTTCAATACGGGAAGTTTTGCCATGACTCCAACATCATTTACAAGCGGTACCGGGACTAAAACACTTACACTTGGAAGCTCATCAATTAGTTGTAACTCATGGTCGATGAGAACTACGGGGACAACTATTACTGCCAATAGCGCAACAATTACACAATCTAGCACTACACCCCAATTTGATGTAAGCGCCACGTCTGGTAATAATTATGGAGGATTGACGCTGTTCCAGTCTGGTTCAGGTAACGCTCAAGTAGGAACTACGAGTACTCCAACGATAACGGTCGGGACCTACAACCGAACAGGTACTGCAGCCAAAACAGATTCACTTACCCTTGGGTGCAACCTAACCGTCACAGGGACTTGTACTGTAAACGGCAACTCATCCATTAACCGAGTATTAGTGCAATCACTTACGGTTGGAACAGCAGTCACTATAACGGCTGCAACGGTGTCCACTTCCAATTCGGATTGGATGGACATCACTGCTGCCGGTGCGGCAAACTGGAACCTCTCTGCAATAACGGGAAACTCGGGAGATTGTCAGGGCAACACGGGAATTACATTTACAACCGCTGCCACCCAGACATTTACCTCTGGTACAAAATCTTGGAGTGACGTTACCGTTTGGACAAGCCGTGTGCCCTTGCCTCAAGATGATGTAGTAGTAAATACCACGACTGCTACCACTTTGACTATTGATATGCCAAGAATGGGTAAGAACGTAAACTTTACCGGCTTCAACAAAACAGCAACTAATAACACAGCAGCGAATGTCTATGGTTCATTTACGCTTGCATCGGGTATGACTTGGAGTATGAATAATACCCAAACAATGACATTGAGAGGTAGAGGTTCGTACACCGTTACAGGTGCAGGAAAAACTTGGTCGGTATCTAATAATAGTGGTCTCGCAATTACAGCCCCCGGCGGAACTTATACCGCACAAGATGCCCTGATTCTCTCAAGCTCCACCACTTCCTCTCCTTCAGGGATATTAACATTAAACAATGGTACATTTGTAGATGGTGGTTATTCGCATACTTTTACATCAGTGAGTATTACCGGAACAGCGACTCGAACACTTACCAAAACAGGTAACTGGTTTATCATTACAACTGCTGCCGCTACAATCTGGAACGCTACAACCACAACTGGCTTAACTTTTACCGATAGTGGCGCTACGACCATATCAAACGCCAGTGTAAGTTCACGTACGTGGGCAGGTGGTGGTTTAACTTACGGAACTCTCACCTATACGGTTGCGGGGTCTACGGGTTCGCTAGTAATCTCAGGATCTAACTATTTTGATACGCTTAACTTTTCTGATGCAACTAACGCTCGAACCTTATCCTTAACCGCATTAGTGGTGCAAACAGTAAAAAACTTTAACGTTATTGGTACTTCCGGTAAATTGATGACGGTAAACTCAACGACAGGAGGAACGCAGGCGCAGCTAGCCTTATATGGGCCAGTAGATACTGTTGATTTTCTTTCAGTTCAAGATATAAACTCATCATTGCCATATAAGTTCTACGCAGGAGCAAACTCTACCAACGTATCGGGCAACACAAACGTCATATTTACCGCACCAGTTACGCAGCTATATGTCACGTGGTCATCTGATATTGCCCAGATAAATACTGCTGGCAATACCACGATGTCGGTGACACCATCATATGGGCATACGGCCACCGCCGGTACCTTACTGATATTTGCGGTTACTCTTGGTTCGGCTAACCCGGGGGCAATAACATCAGCCCCTACCGGCTATACCCAAGTAGATAACAACAGTGCTACGGGCGCAGCCTATACCTATATATATTACAAAATAGCGGCTGGCGGTGAGACAACCGCTTCTATTTCATGGACAAATGGCATTACTAACGTTTCTTGTCGATTAACTGAGATCGCCGGCTGGGTAGGAACGCCAACGCTCGATGTTAAAGACAAAAACAACTCTGGAGCATCAAGCGTCACTACGCTGTCTACGGGTTCGGGTGTATCGAACACTGCCCAGCCTGCTTTTGCCTACGCCTATTTCTCTGGTAACAGCACGCTTAGTACTCTAGTGTCTATTACTAATAACTACCAAGAAGAACGATTACAACTTGTCGCGAATACTGGTGGTCGATCATTCGGATTGCCGCTTTCATCTACAGGCTCGCAAACAACCACATTTACGTGGACAACATCTCGCACGGCATCAGCTCAATTGGTCATATTCAAAGACGCATCCGGTCATACGTTGAGTCTAATGGGTGTCGGGTCGTAACAAATAGGCAAAAAAAGAAAAGCCACTGAATACTAGTTATACACATGCAATACAATATGTTGCTAATTTAATTTATTTGTTATATAATAGCCGTTTATGAGCTTATCCTTACCGAAGAACCTGCATATTGTAGAATTACCGATATACGACGATACCGCCAGAGCGTTCGTCGGCACTCTTGGTGAACGATTTATTTTTCCTCACGAATCCATTACGACGCTTCCTGAAAGCTTAGAGCAATTAAGCAAAGTAGAGGTTGATCAGGAAGCGTTTTTTACTGGTATCAAGGAACAATTAGAAGTAGAATCGGTAAAAACAAGCAAAATCGCAATCAGCAAACATGAAAATGCCTCAAAAAGAAGCAGTATTGCAACAATTGATCAAGATGATATGATAGCTTGGACGCCTATTCCATCCAAAATATCAGCTGGATTTACCGAAAATATCTCAACAATTGCTGGTGGAATACTCGCCGACAGTTCAGGACGAGACAAGCTTTTCGACACCAGATTGTCTGAACTTTGTAGTCCTAATACTACGGAGACTGACCAGGAAACTGAAAAAGATATCCTACTATCAAAAGTTCTAAGTGGCTATTTGACTGAAAAATTCGTGCCTCTTTTAGAGGAATTATTTAGTATTGTTCCTGATAGTAACGACCCTGATGTTTACGTCATGTATCCATGGCTTGAGCGTTATATCGGAAACCGCTTATTGGCTTTTGCATCAATAGAAAACCCTCTCCCCTACCAAACACCTCGGGAAATTGGATTAATCATCAAAAAATCAAACAATGTAAAAAATTTCATCAAAAAATTCGTCGAAAACCCTTCCGGCGCACTTATTCAATATACCGTCGATAAAATACAGCCACAAATTTCTGAAGATATATCTGGATATATCAACTACGGCATAGCGAGCAGTAATTCGGAGCTATTGGCGACCACAACCATCCCTAAAAAAAGTAAACCATCGCGCAATGCATCACCTAAGCCTCGCAAGCAAAAAGCAACCATTCCATCACCTACTATTGTAGACGCCGGCAAGAATATGCCTGCCCAAGACACTGCTGAACCAATGATACAGCCGGTTGGTATTGAGAAAATTTCACTACCGTGGCTCGATGATCAGCCGTATCAAGAACTACACATAGCTGAGTTGCAAGCATATGGCAGCTCTGTATACGTTGTTAATGCTATCGATTCGAGATTACAAGATATTGCAGATGATATCCGAAAGAATATGAAGATCAACGAAGACGGATTGAATGCATTTGATATTGCGATCAATCAAGAAGCCAAAAGAATAGCTGGTGGTATCATGCCGTATACAGATACAAACAGTGTTAAATCATTAAAGAGAATTACCTCTAAAATTCCAAAAGAATTTAACATTCCAATTTGGTATACATTTGACATGAGCCCAAATGCTCCACGAGTGTACTTTACCATCAAAAAATTAGGAAATATTATTGATCCGAGTCATGAATCAGCCCTTGATCTTGAAAAAGAATGCTTGATCGTAATCGCTGAAACAGACAAAAGTAATCAAACCGATGTATTGAAAGTATTGACAGGCAGTGGCCATAAAACCCTACGAAATAATGGGGCCGGGTCGGTTTAGACTAAGCTGCGACTTAAATGCCGACTGGTCGAGTCTCGTTATTTTTTTGATTCGAGAATGACCGTAAAGGTAGATCCTTTGCCCGGCGTGCTACTAATCGACATTACCCCATTATAACTTTCGAGTATCTGATGGACGATGGCCATGCCAAGCCCCGTTCCAGGAGTTCGGCCTACGTTACTACTTCTGAAGAATCGCTGCCCAATATGATCAATCTGCTCCGCAGGAATACCAATTCCCCGATCTTGTACCGTCAGAATTATGTTTTGTTTCTTCTGCGCAAGGCCTATGGATATCACACCGGAATCATTCGAATATTTTATGGCATTATCAATCAGATTCTGGGCGATACAAATCCAGTCTACGTCAGTCATGACTAATGATATTCGCGGGCTAACGGCATATTTGATCTTAATCCCGCGCTGGTTTGCTTGCGCGATTTTACTATCGATAACATCGAGTAATAATTCTGAAAGGTCAGTAGATACCGCGCGTTCTCGGCTGGTTTTGGATCGTTCCAGCTGGAGTAAATCTTCGTTGAGCTTAACCAACTGTTCTGTCTGCTGCACAATGGTTCGTAACGATTTCTTAATCGATACTGGAGCCTTGACCGACCGTGCGTCACTCTGAGCATGCTGAACTACAGCGTACAAAGCTGCCAGCGGATTTCGCATTTCATGCGATGCATCCTGCAGGAATCGCTCCTGTGCATAGAACGATTCTTCGACGGGACTCACTAGTCTTTTCGCCAAAATATAGGCCAACAAAACACTCAAGGCTAGTATTGGCACACCCGTATACAAAAGCGCCCTGCCGAGTAATCGTTGCTGATCTGATTTCACTAAATTCGCGATCCGGATGAAGTGTGGCTCGGCTTTTTTCTGAGTCGCCAAATACGCCTCGACTTCTGGGTAACCCTTGGTCAAGCTATGAAGTTCGGTAGATGATACGGTGTGCCGAAGACTAACTGCA
Source organism: Candidatus Saccharimonadota bacterium (assembly GCA_026395435.1). Classification (GTDB taxonomy): domain Bacteria; phylum Patescibacteriota; class Saccharimonadia; order Saccharimonadales; family AWTP1-31; genus JAPLYT01. The sequence continues at coordinate 29,556 of JAPLYT010000006.1, read as the reverse complement.
TTGGTGGAAAACAGTACTGCTCCGAGGCTCACAACAGAAACAAAGGTCAGCGAAACTATCGAAATGATGAATGTTTTTTGTATGTTTTTAATCTTTTGATTCATACTAATCATTTCCCTTAGGGTCGTGCAGGCGATAGCCAATGCCCGGAACGGTTTTGATGATAGACAAATCACGGTCGCCTATTTTCTTACGAAGATTCGCTAAATGAATCCGAATTGGTGGTTTAGCAGATTCAACGCTGTCACCCCAAACGAACTCCACCAAATCGTCAACCTTGACCATGCTTGGGCTGTTGAGTAAGAGAATATGCATCATCCGAAATTCAATATTGGTCAATTCTACCGGCTTACTATTAATAAAAAACTCCCAACTTTCCGGATTGAGGTGATACGACGGCGTGGTTATCCCGGCACTCACGTTTGTCGCTCCAGCCATCCGCACATGCGCTTGGACGCGAGCTAGAAGCTCCTGAAGATCAAAAGGCTTCACAATGTAATCGGTGAGCCCGAGCTCAAATCCATTGAGCTTATCTTCCAGCCCATCGCGCGCAGTCATGGCGATCAGGGGCATCGTTTTCCCCTCTCCTCGAATGTACTCAATCATCGAAAATCCACTCTTGCCGGGAAGGTTTATATCGATCAATGCGACATCGAAATCATGTTCATCGACAGCATCAATACCATCTTCAGTCGAATCAAGTGCCGTCACCGAAAACCCATTGCCACTCAAAAATCGTTTGAGGACATCTCGCAGTTCGGTATTATCTTCGATAAGTAGCAGTCTTTTGGGCATACTTATACCCTATCACACCTCTGTAAAGATTGCGTTTAGGGTGGCTATACAGTAACTATACAGTTGCTTAACGCACGCTAAACGGCGCCCGGTTTATAGTAGCAATTGTAGTAATAATTCGAGCTCGTCTCGAGAAAGGTTCATCAAATGGAAAGTAACAATAAAATGATCATTGCCGTCGTAGCAGTACTCGTATTGCTCGGAGGCGGAGTATACTTAACTACTCGAAAAGATGACAAAAAGACCGACATGAAGCCAGCAGCTAGTGCAACAACAAAGCCAGAAGTAAAAGCTACGAAGAATATTGTCGAGATCGCAGCCAGCGATCCTCAATTCTCAACACTCGTCGCAGCAGTCAAAGCGGCTGGACTAGCTGAAACACTCAGCGGTACAGGACCATTCACGGTCTTTGCACCAACAAACGCAGCTTTTGATAAGCTTCCTGCCGGAACCGTAGACACACTCCTCAAGCCAGAAAGTCTTTCTACACTCAAAAGCATCTTAACCTACCACGTTGTACCTGCAGCAGCCATGAGCTCTGACCTCAAAGACGGTCAAGAACTTACCACTGTACAGGGCGCAAAACTCACCGTTGGTATCAAAGATGGTGTCGTAACGCTAACCGACGCTAAAGGCGGCGTAAGCACGGTCACCAAAGCCGACATCAAAGCCAGCAACGGATACATCCACGTGATCGACACCGTTGTCATGCCTAACTAATCCATCGATTAGCAGCACAAAAGACGACCCCACGAGGGTCGTTTTTTTAATATAATATGGTAGTCAAAAATACACCAATCAAGCAATTTTATTCAACCTTTTAGCGTGCTACTATGAGCATATGAACGCCGACGTCATAACCGATTTGAAGGAATTTATCTCTGCTGAACTTTCTCAGAGACTTGCCGAGGTGGCAACTAAAAAGGATGTTGAAAGAATAGTTGATAACCGACTTGAAGATCGACTTACTGGCGTTGCGACTAAAGATGACGTTGAGAGAATAGTTGATGAACGACTCGAAGATCGACTTACTGGCGTTGCGACTAAAAAAGATATCGAGAAAATCGACGATCGACTCACTCTTGTAGAAAATAGGCTTATCAGAGTGGAAGATCGACTCGTAAAAGTAGATAGTAGGCTTATCAGAGTCGAAGACAGAGTGGAAGAGATTCACTTCACTATAGAGCAATCAGTATTTCCGTATGTAGCCGAAGTAGACGACCAAGTCCAAGGGCATGAACGCCGAATCACCAAACTGGAGCGCTTTAAACCAAAAGCTGCCTAAGCTATAAACATACTGTCGCCGTAGCTCAAGAAGGCATAGTTTTGGGCCAATGCGTGTTCGTAGGCGGCTCGTAGGTTATCCCAACCGGCAAAGGCGCTTGCCATCATCAGGACGGTAGAGCAGGGGGCATGAAAGTTGGTGACCAGCCCATCGACTATCTTGAAAGTATAGCCAGGATAGATGAAGATATCAGCTTCACCGTTGATGTCGCCTTCACAGTTCATTATCTTTTCAGCAGCATATTCGAGTGTTCGGGTCACGGTAGTGCCCACGGCGATTACTCTCCCGCCTTGCTCTTTTGTGGCTCGAATTTGCTCGGCGACGGCAGATGGAATTTCGAAGTACTCTTGATGCATTTTGTGCTTGGTGACATCTTCAACGCGGATTGGCATAAAAGTTCCCAGGCCAACATGCAGCGTGATTTCTGCCACAGCCACATCTTTTTGTTTGATTCGGTCGAGTAACTCGGGCGTGAGATTCAAGCTGGCTGTTGGAGCGGCTACGGACCCTTTCTCACGAGCAAATACTGTTTGGTAGCGCTCACGGTCTCCCGGTTCTTCACTGCGGTGCATGTACGGAGGCAAGGGGACTGTTCCTTGCTTATCTGCCAATTCCCATAGATCTGTTTTGCTCGAAATGATGGCCGTGCCGTTATCAAATATTTCGTCTACCACGATCTCAGTCTCGCCAACCATGAGTTTCTGGCCAGAGCGAATCTTTCGTCGATACATGATGCGTGACGTATGGTGATCATCGCTCTTTCCGTGTTTTTCAAGTAGCAATAGTTCTCGCTCAGCACCTTCCTCGGTATGGGCAATTAAACGAGCCGGCAACACACTGGTATTATTGAGCACCAAGAGATCGCCCGGGCGAAGATAGTCGTCGAGATGAGCATACAGATCGTCCTTTACTTCACCATTTTTACGATCGAGCACCAGCAAGCGACTTGTCCCCCGCTCTTTTGGCGGATGAAGCGCAATGGCCTGATCTGGCAATTCGTAGGTGTAATCGGAAAGTTGCATAGAATAGTATTATACGGCACGGAACAAAATACTTTTGGTGTCGGTGAGTGGATTTGAACCACTGACCCCAGGCTTATGAGTCCTGTGCTCTAACCAACTGAGCTACACCGACATCAAAAATATTCTTTATTAACAGAATCGTGCGTAGTTCAATATAGCACATTTACATCTGTTAGGCTAGTCATAGACAGCATTATTTCAGCCCGAATATATTGTTATATTTACATTTTTATTATATTATATACTTTATGGAATTTCCTGTAATCCGCCCCGATGTTGTCCAGGTCGACGATTTTGCCCGTCTTCAAACCTGCGTCACGCGAGTAGCCGAGAATGCTCAAATATGTGGAGCCTATATTTTGCCGACGGTTTTTTCTGATCTAGTCGGTAAATCGATAGTAGAATATGCCGCTGATGCCTGCTCGGTGCCTACACAGTTAGAATCCTTCAAAAGCTTTACCGAACAATATTCTGTCGAAGACTATGGGAAAAACCAAGTAGCATTCCAATCTGCTGCCAAAAGCAATCCCGTTCTCGATAGTGCGATACGCAGTGGTTTAGCCAATAGTTTCCCTCAGCTCAGACGAAATGGTGAGCAGGTGCTGCGGACTCACCTGATAGCCAATGTTGGGCCACCATATGTCGAAGAAGCCGACCAGAATTCGATCGGCTGGCATTATGACCCCCTGCATCAGGTAGCTGTCGTTGTCTGCCCTAACCCATTCCGCCTAGCCCTTGCCAAAAGCAAAAAGGCCACCCGAGGTGACGTCTTCACCCAAGATTTTCAATCGGGTATTGTCGGCATCCGGGGCTCAGGGTCCAAAATCTTCAGCAAAGACAGTGTTTGGCACCATTTTGAAAACACCAGCTCACTGAACTATCGTCATTCAGTTGTCGCTGGCGCCGTAGTCCACCTAGCTTCCTTTGGAGCCTAAACTAAAAGGTACAAAAAACACTCCTCGTTTCCGAGGAGTGTTTTATTGTTTCTTCTACCGTACGTGCGGCATATGAATTATGTATTAGCTTAAGATGTCGTCAAATTCTTTGATTGCACCATCTTTGGCTGGTAATAGTTCGTATGCGAGTGTTTGGATTAAGCTCATTTTGTTGTACCCTTTTTATTGTTTTTGTTATGTTTTATATTGTTTGTTTTATGATCATATAACAGTTACTATTATACATAAGTTTGCCAGAATGTCAATACTATTCTTAATTAGTTTTGTTATTTCGAGGTTTCGTGGTTTAATTATGGGGCAGGTTCTTATCTGTTCAATGCACGCTCTTAGTTGAGTAAAGGTTCGATGTAGATGTTTCTTGGTTATTGACCACAGTAGGCAGATCGCTCGATAGCAGAGTTCATATAGGGAAAAGGTCGTACCTAGCGGTTAAAAACAAGGAAATATATTACATGTACAAACTTTTTGTAGGTGGCTTGCCATTCAGCACGACTGATGACGAGCTTGCACAAATCTTTGGCGCACACGGTGCAGTTGCATCTGCTGTTGTTGTCAAAGATCGCGACACCGGACGCAGCAAGGGCTTCGGCTTTGTTGAGTTCGAAAACGACGAAGAAGGAAAAGCAGCTGAAAAAGCTCTTCACAATTCTGACCTCGGTGGTCGCAGCATCACTGTAAACGAAGCACGTCCAAAAGAAGATCGACCTCGTCGAGACTTCGGCGGAAACGGCGGCGGCAACGGTGGTGGCAATGGCGGTTCATTCCGTCAACGCAGCTGGTAATTTATTACCGGTACACACAAGAAAACTCCCCTTCCGAGGGGAGTTTTTGTTTAGCCAAAAACTTAGCTAGTTGACTAATTCACCCCTGTTTGGTATTATATAAACTGATTTTTGAGCTTTATGTTCATTTGATCGATGCCTTTACCTCAAGTAATTGGGGGTCCCCAAAAATGCTCGCATTTTTAGGGGAAGAGGAAGAAGCGACTAGAGCGTAGAGCAAGATTGATTCATCAAACTTACGAAAGGCGACCGTCGGTTCTGACGACGACGCGGGGTAGAGCAGTGGCAGCTCGTGTGGCTCATAACCACAAGGTCGCAGGTTCGAGTCCTGCCCCCGCTACCAAGATAAAAGTCTCATCCAAAGGATGGGGCTTTTTTCTTTGTCGGAGTCTGACTTGGCTCTGCGACTAGCACAGCTTTGCTGGGCGTGGTCGCAGGTGCGTTCATTAAGTCCGCTCACAGAAACTTGTTTCGAGAACGGACGAAGATGGTCCGTAGGACGCCCCTGCCCCCGCTACCAAATAGTACATCCCACCCGTTTGTCTCGCCATTTTTTAGTTTATTTAATTACAGAAATTATGATTATGGCGTTGCGCGTATCGAGATTTACACGCTCATTGCTATATTGTTCTACGCTATTATCACCGGGATAATCGCCAAGTTGATATCCATTTTTAGAGACTAATATAGATACGTATAAATAAACTATTTAGTAAAAAAAGACCCTCGGAGCAGAGGGTCTTATTCTGTCTAGTACGTATGCCGTCCACGTATTTTAGAAGCAACGTGATTTAGGCGTCTTCTCATAATATAGCTACGCTCAACCAATTCTGCTTCTAGTGCAGCAGGCACGTCATTGTCTATATCGTCGAATGGCTCCGCGAAACTGTTTAAGTACTGTCTGAAGTGCACTATTTGATGTTTGTTTTTATCGATATTAAATTCCCGAGACATAATAAGCCCCTCTCGTTGGTTACTTTATAAAAACAAACTAGCAGTTTCGTTGCGCCATCCTTTCTTGGTGATTACGAAATTTGATAGCCCGTACCATCATAGTAGGCTAACTGATAAAGGTTGTATGTGCGCATAATCACCAGACTTGACAAAATGAGAGTATAGTTAAATTATGAAAGCTCAACAAACTTCCGGTATGCCAACTACTAGTGCTCGAAACGAGAGCATACTTGCCCACTTTAACGATGGAAAGCTAATGCATTTTAGCCGCGAAGAAACTGTAATACACGGCTTCGATGAACCTAAAGGAATCTACCTTATTAAAAAAGGATTCGTAAAATCATACTCAGTATCAAAGTCCGGCCAAGAAAATATGATGTTTATTCATGGGGCGGGTGAAATCATTCCTATGCCCTGGGCTCTGGATGGAAATAATAAAACGGGGTTATCCTACGAAGCTATGTCGGACACCACGATCCTACGAGCACCGAAAGATAAGCTTAGAGTGGCAATGGGCAGCAACCCGTGGCTTTCTCAGGAGATGCTCAAACAAGCGGTAAATACTATAACGCTATATACAAAAAGAATTCAGACTCTTGAATTTCGATCAACCCGCGATAGGATATGTTCCCAATTACTGTATTTGTCCGAAAGGTTTGGAGAAAAACATGGCAAAGAGATACTCATTAATGCGCCTATTACACATCAAGACATTGCCGATTCTATCAATATGACGAGAGAAACTGCAAGCAGGGCCCTTGAAATACTTTTTAAAGAAGGCATCATCGAACAAGTTGATCATACCTTTAACATCATTGACCTAGGACGTTTGCAAAAATCCCTCGAGTAGCAAAAGTTCGGAAGGTTTACCTCATACTCATACATCACGATTCCTCCGCAAGGGCATGACCCAAGTCGTTGATAATTAGGCAAAATTTGCAAAACTTTGCTATAAAGCTTATGCTTCAAGTAATAATAATTAGAATAAAACGGAGTTTTTTATGAAAATGAATGCAATCGATAAAGTAGCTTATTTACTATTGGTACTTGGCGGAATTTACTGGGGCACAATTGGTGCTTTCGACTACAATGTTCTCGATAAAGCAGTTGGTGCTGGTTCCGGAGTAGCCCGGACCGTTAATATATTGATCGGCTTAGCAGGATTATATGGCGTGTATACCATTATTTCTATGATGATGGGCGACAAGAAAAATACGACCAAAGCCAAAAAATAGTTTTATATTTATCAGTATTAATCACAAAATGCTACAAATGATGCGGTTAAAGCACTTGTGCCAAAATTACAAGTTGTGCCCGGAGTCATACTAAAAGACGGTAAGATACTGTGCGCAAAACTCAAGAAGACACCCGGCAAAGACTCTACTGATTTTCAAGAATTTTGGTGCACACCTGGTGGCGGTGTTGATATAGGAGAACCGCTTCTCCCTGCCCTAGAGCGTGAAATGATCGAGGAAACGGGGGTTAAACCGGATATTGGCAGCCTGCTTTACGTGCAACAATTTCAATATGGCGACCTCGATAACATTGAATTCTTCTTTCACATAACCAATTCAGAAGATTTCGAGCATATTGATCTAACTGCGACATCCCATGGAGAAGTTGAAATTGCCGAAATCGGATTTATAGACCCAAAAACAGAAACTATTCTGCCTGCATTCTTAGCAGAAAGAGATCTAGCAGCCGATGCGGCCGCAGGTACTACAAACGTCTTCAACTACATCGAAACTAATAATTCATGAAGATGCTGAAAACTAAAAAAATAATTATTTCAGGTGTGGTCCTTACAATAATAGGGTTCGTAATAATGATCGTATCATTGATGAAAACATACGACTACGCGTCAAAAGATTGTAAGGCTAATGTATGCCCGGGGCTCGATCGCGCAAGTTTTTTCGTCCATGTAGGTATTGGGGTATTCGTCCTAGGTTTTGTGGTGAGTGCACTTGGTGCTGTCGTAAATATTTACAGTGGCTACGCTCATAGAAAATAGACGTGAGCTTTATATTTTCATCAAGTTGGCTCATACTAGGAATATAAACAAAGGAATCGTATGCCCCGAGATAAAGGTCGCAAAGAAGTTAAGAAACCAAAGAAAGCAAAAGTAGTAATATAACCGGGATTTATCCTAGCTGATACACCACACAGCCGGCTATGCCGGCTTTTGCATTGTAGGTTGACCCCTTGGGGATATCGAGTGTGTCACCCGGTTGCATCGAGAACTGCTTGCTACCTACGGTGATCATGAACGACCCTTCTGCGCACCAGAGCCGCGCATCTGCCTTAGTAGTTACAGGGGCGATATCTTCCCCACTCTCGGCTTCCCAGCGCCGAGGGTCAATCTTGCGCACCTCAAATAATCGCTGCAATTCTTCTTCAGCAGATTCATAATCCTTCGACCAGCGATATTTCCTGAGCTCCATAGGCTCTAGTATACATCGCTGAGTCGTGATTAGGATAATACCCCTGTTGATGGTATAATTACACTAAATAGTAGGGAGACTAGGTAGTATGGCGAATAATAAACGACAGGCAGATTTTATTGCCTCTGCAGAAGCACAAGAAATCCGAAAAGAATTGCTCGATATGCTCGAAAACGGTAAGTACACAACTGAATCAAGCTACAGCACCGACACAGAGCAGTATCCTGACAGCATGATCCCTTTTATCGAAAAACACATGCGTTACCTCACCACCCATCCCAGCGTTGACCCAGCACATTACTTGGCCAACCTTCGGCTCATGACTCGCGTCCGCTAAATTACGTACTCTTGCGGTGGAAGAAGAAGTCCATCCAGTCATTGAGATTTTGCCGATAAAACGGCACATCTTGTTTGGATGTCTGCGTATCGGTGTTTGTCTTTGGTAATTCAGTCGTGTATTTAAGTGCGACTTTTTTGGGTACGATTAGGACCGTTTCTCCAGGAGCTGCTTTTCCAAACTGGCGACGGGCCGCAAGTTCGATAAACTCATCTGTTTTGTAGTATTCATTTTTGAGCGCAGCATTGGTATTTTCAAGTTTGGACACGTCGTTCTTCTGGTTAAGCTCAGAGATTTGTTTCTGCAGAACGTAGTTGGATTCAATTGTCTTCACGCTACTCCAACTGACAAGTACTGCAACAATCCCAAAACCAATAAGCCCGAGAATCCGTGTGTCGGTCAGGGCAGCCAGTTTTTTAGGATTAAAGACGTTTTTAAGTGAATCAAGCATTACCAGTTATTATACGCGAGATGGGTAATATTGTGCGCCTCTAGGCAGCAGAACCTTCTAATTTCGTGATTCGTACTTCGTGGTTTCTTAGTTGCTTATCTGTCTCGGCATTTGAATTCTCAAGTGCATCCGCTACGGCATCGGAAAGATCGTCGATTTTACTGCTTAGCTTCACATCTAACCTATTAATTTCTATTTTCAGCTCATTTCTAATTGAAGCAGTATGTTGGTAAACGGTGCCTTCAATAAATTGTTTGAGATCCTGAATTGTATCGTCGTTCATATTCACAGTATACACCCCGATTTAAAATATAAAATTCCTCATGAATGTTGGTAAATTCTTGATTATTTTAATGCTAACCTCTGTAGACTTGTCTCAAAATCTGCTATAATCCAACAGACTGGTTACGGGGGTGTAGCTCAGTGGTTAGAGCAGCGGGCTCAATTAACAATTTGGCTAAGTCTAATGAAGGGTTATGCGTTTCAGCATGACAGTTATGACAAAGCAATATACATTTATCAAACTCATTTAGTACTGAATCGAGTTTGCGGTTCGAAAGTGCTCTCATATCTAGCTGGAATTCTTTTCCGCCAAGATGGTGAAATGCCAGACCTGCAAGGTTTGTTGCATATCCACAAACTGAGCATTTTCCACCCAACTTCTTCACGAGAAATAGTTTTCTTTCTAATCCTCGTTTCTTTTGAGCAGGATATGATTGGTGAGCTTTATTCTTACACTTTAATGAGCAAAACAATGTTTGTTTGCCTTTTAGATTCTTATTGCAGATACTGCAGTTAGACTCTATCTTCATAACTATATTTTATCAGATATGCCAAAGAAATTAAGGGCTGCTTACTCGGGTGACCGGTAAGTATATCCTGTCAAATTCGGGGAAGCCTTTCGTGCAAAGCACATGGTAATCCCGAGCCAAGCTTCGACTTAGTCGAAGAAGGTGTAGAGACTGGATGGCAGGTATCTAATTATATTAGATAAAGGGACAGTCCAGACCACCAAACTTGAAAAGGGCAACGAAAGTTGTAGTGGTATGCATAACCTGTTGGTCGAAAGTTCAATTCTTTCCACCCCCACCAGACGATAATTCAGTGGCTTTTACCAAACTTGCGAACGGTTCGTTCCAGTGGTAGGAAGCCACTTTTTCGTTATCTACAGCTAGGTTCAAGAATAAAATCCGGCATAACACGTCTTTTTCGACAGCAGAGCCTGCTCTCATCTTGTCAGGAAGTGTTTTTAGCTGGTTCAAGAACTCTTCTCTATTGAGCCTGATCTTGTTTGGATCTACAATCTTTTCTTCAAGAGTTTTGAGACTGGACTCCAAGTCTATTCGTTGATTTGCCAAGTCATTCACTCGCTGTTCGTTCGCAGGATACGCAGCTGAGTCTTTGGACATATCACCCAAACTTAATGCTCGCATCTCAAGATCCTTTTTGATATGTGCCAATGCACCTCTTATACTGTTGCTCTCTTCTTTAGTCTTGAGCACTTTCTCTTCAGTTAAATCATCCATCTCTTTGCTATAAAGTTCGTAAGTCTCATCTGTTAGTTGGATTTGGTCAAGCTTCTCATAAATGGAATTAAAGACATGTTTCGCCCTGAGTGATCTTGGTTTCCTAGTACAGTCCGGGTTCTTACATTCATAACTAAGTACATGGTGAGTTTTGCTACCTACTAAGTTTTTACCTACAGACATGGGCTTGGAGCTATTACAAACTGCACAAAAAACCATGTTCCTTAATGGATAGAATGCGACCCGCTTCTTCTTATTTTTGTCATGTGTTCTGGCATAGCCCATAGCTTGGACTTTGTTGTACGTTTCTTCATCTATCATCGGCTGGAAGTCATAAATTAATTTTAGATCCACGGTTTGCTTAGTCTGAGTTAACACGCCAAAGTAGATGGTTTCTTTGAATAGTTTTGAAACAGTTGGCAGCATTGGTCGGATAGTTTTTGGCTTGGATTTACTCTTTGTAACTTTCTGCACATCGTTGTCGTTCAAAAACTTAGTCACCGCTTCTAGGGTTTCCCCTGAAGCTCGTAACAACCAGGCCTCTTTAACTACGTCAAAGTATTCGTTCGGCTCGTAGTGACCAGTCGCCTCGCTTCTTGTATAGCCCCATTTAGGAGCACCTGAGGATTTACCCTCTTCGAGATTGCCAGCTACGCCACGAGAAACCTTGTCAGATAAATCGTCTGAGTATTGCTTTGAGAAGACAAAGAGCATGCCCAGCAACATCTTCCCATTGGCATCATTGCTGAATTGATGGCTATGAAACCTTAAGTCTTTTAGAGTGCCCTCATCAAGCATGTTAATAATTTGACCACCTTCAAGCATATTCCTGCAAAGCCTATCGGGATGCCAACAGAGAATAGCGTCATACTTGCCCTTTTCGATGTCTAGCAAAAGGCCTTTGAATAGGGGGCGTTCACCAGGCTTCTTTGCAGACCCCTTTTCCTCGACCACCTTAACAACATTAAGTGGTATGCTCTTGGCAAGCTTTTTGCAATCTTTTTTCTGGTCAGCTATTGAACGCTGCTGATTGTTTTCGTCAGTAGTAGATCGCCTAGCATAAAGCACGTAGCGTAACTTCTTGATGTCGACTTCCTGCTTTCGTACCATGTACTCATTCTAAACTGACATCCCCTATAGTTCTATACGCCCACCATTGTTATCACTAATAGAAGTCTCGTTTATTTTGGCTAATTTACTATTCACCTCAAGTGTACTGAGTATTTCAATCAATCTGACTAGGTTAGTTTTTTCTGCACCAAGGTTCTGAGACATAAAAACGGCTCGCTTAATTAAAGTTGAGCCGTATGAGCTTGTTGGCTACATTATACCACGAGCTGCCGTTCTAAAGTTGCTTCGGCTTTGCAGGTGTAGCAGTTATCATGAAAGACATTTTTATGAGTATATATAAGAGCATATTGAAGGTAGTAAATGAGTATTCAGCCAAACCTAGTTCTCCATGAACAACCCTGTGCCTGAATTTATAACCATCTTCGTTATAGAGAAATAAGTCTAGCATTATGCAAAAGTCTTTACCCCAAACATCCTGGTACTCTTTCGAGTTGAGAATATGTGAAGATAATGGTTTACCCCTTGTACTAATATTCTTGCTCCCGTATGAGTAGGTATCAATACCAACCACAGTGGACAAGTCCAAGAATGTACGCTCAACAATCGGCACAAGTAAACTAATTGACGTATAGTAATCTCCCATCAGGCCATAGTTAAGAGCAGACCACACTTTCATAAACTGCTCACGATTATACATCTTGCGCCTAACCAGTACGTTAATAAGTTGCTCAGTACTTACTTGCTTCTTGCGCCGTAGCCTGGAGAACAATACGTTCAGCATATTAAAAGTTAGATTAAGCTGGATGTTATAGTTTTCGATTAGCCAAGTACTCTCGAATTTATCAAAAGCCTTGAGGTGACCATTATCTCCGTAGGTGATATTGGTGACGAATTGTGCGGTTACAGGAACGATGTTGTGTGCATTTTTGACCGCCTCATCATATCTAGGTACGAGCAATCTTGAAGATGCGATACGGGATAGATTTACATAAAGTGATCGTGAACTTGTTAAGACTTTAATGTGATCGTCGAACGCATCTTTTGTCTTTTTATCAATATCTATGCTAATCGAATGGTCGGTAAGCAGTTTCTCGGCCTCAGTGTTATAGGTGACACTGAGCTTCTTGGCTTCAGAAAGTAGTTTTTTGTCACCTAAAAGACCAGCAATATTTAGTGCTTGGGCAATATTAACTGATGCACCTAGGTAGTCACCTTTACCTGCTTGCTGTTTTGCAATAGATATGTGTTCGAGTACATCCTTACGACTAGGCTTTTTATACTTAATCTGCGTGTCCTTCTTCTCTATCATGTAATTAGTTAAGCAGATTAACCGGTACAGGAAAACTGTCTAGGAATAAGCCTAATTGATTTGGGTTTTCTCTAAGGTCAACCTTGATCCAATTATCTAACACTTCATTATCCAACAGTGTCAGTTTCTCCTCATGAAACAAGTCATCATCAAACCAAATAAATGGTTGCGTAAAATCAATGCCTCTCGTTTTTGCCAAATCCCAGGTGGTGGGTTTGATCTTTCTCATAATCCCGACTGTCTCCTCGTCAAAAAGATGTCCGATGTGCTGGACGGGGACATTTGAGTCTCCTTGGCAATGCGTCGTAAGCCAATAGGTACTATTTGGGTACTTGCAAATGATGTAAGCTAGAAACTCTTTAGAGTGGTTGGCAGGCGTGAGATCGTTTGCAAGCAACACACCATCAATATCAAGATAGACATTCATACTCAGAGTTTAGCATCGTGATCAGTGCAAACCAATTACTTGTTATTGATGACAATAACTAGCACAATGTTTGTAATGAACTTCACTAATTCGGACTACTTTACTTTTAATGTAGATAACTCGATGCTCCTTGTCGGCCAATCTGGCTCAGGTAAATCAACGCTTGAAGATAAATTACTAGATAGGACCGTTAAGTCACGCTCGCCTAAGGAACTACAGTTTGTGCTATTAGATATGACGATTACGGACTTCGACTGGCTAATCAAGCGACACAAAGATCATATCTACGGTTACACCAACGGTACTGATCCAGAACTGGGGCTAACTCTCCTTGAACAGATGGCACATCTATCTGAACAAAGACTCAAAGGAGCTGAAACGAAACCTATGTTCTTCATACTGATAGAAGAATGTGACATGGCTGTCTTGGATCAGAAGCGTTTTGATAATGCCATTATAAAGATCAATAACAATACAAAAGAAGCTAATATGAAGCTCATATACTCAACCTCACGTATTAGCCCCCAAACAGTCTCTGAAAGGCTTAAGGATAGCTTTGACCTTATTGTTGCAGGTCAGCTTAACTCAGTAGAAAGCTATAAGTTCATTGGTGCAACCGCTACAGATGTTAAGAACCATAAACTGTACGAGTTTATGATTAAATCGAAGCAACCAGTCTACCATTCACAACCAGAGTTGTAGCGACTTTTGCTTCTACAGTCAATCCTAGCCGCATCTATTTTTGCCTTAATTTCTTGTTCTTTCAAAACACGTTCTTGTTGAAGTTGTCGATCCTTTTGAGCGATATTCTGTCTCTGGGTGTATGTCCAAGCTCCTAGCATTGCAATTAGTACCAACGTAGCGCAGATGATGCCAACTATAGCCATGGAAGTGGACTTCCGTTTTTCCGGCGTACCGGCTTTAGTACCAGATTGATCATGAGATCTTTTAAATAATAGCGCTACTTGATACCAATAATAAGTTGCACTGATGCCAGTGAATACAACCGCAACAACATTAGTCCCTATATCTTCGGGGTGTCTTATCAGACTAAGAACTGAGGCAAATGCACCGAAGCTGAACAATGAAGCGACTATAGCTCGCCAGAGGATACTATTGCGCCACGATGGCTTTTTTTGTTCGTTCATAACTACTTTTAGGATAGTTCATATTAGATAGAAATGCTAGTTATAGACTGTAGAGCTATAGTCTGCATTTACATACGCTATATATGTAATGACTAACTCCAAAGAACGAAAGAGCCTCGGCAACAAGATACGGAAGCTCCGTAAGGATCAAGGCTACTCCCAAGAGTCACTCGCCGATAAAGTCGGCTTCCACCGAACGTACATTGGTGCTATTGAAAGAGGCGAACAAAACGTTTCACTGGATAATATCGTCAAGATAGCAAAAACCCATAAAGTTAAGCCATCGGATTTACTCAACTAGTCTTAGTGTCCTCCATCAACATTGCGGTTATACGATCGGTCTTTTCTCTGTTCTCCGGAGTATTAGGGTTATAGTTGTGGTTCTTCACAAACGTATCATAGGCGGATGGTTGTAGGCTCGTCGTTGAGTGAGGAGAAAATACTTCCTTTTCAAGTCGTTCAAGCGCAAACTCAGCTTTTGTTGCTAATACCTTTTTGCGTATCCACCCAGCTTTCGCTCTCTGTACGGCATCCGCAAACTCACTATCCTCACGCCTCCATCTAATAATCGTGTCTTCGTCACGGGCAATAGACATGGCAGCGTATTTCTGCACAGGTACATCTGAGTAGTATGCGACGTACTCTTCTTTTAGTCTGGTGATGGTGTTGTTACTATTCATAATAAAAAAACTCAATGGCTTTTGCCGATTGAGCTTTAGCTTATTATACCATTAGAATATAACAAAGAAACATGACATGTTGTAATATGTTTTTTAACAGGGGTAGGCATAAATAGCGCGTGCTATTGACAAAGCCTTTGAGTCGCCAAAAACAGCCATGACCCCTGTTAGAGAATGTCGTGCAAGGTAGATTGTGCGACGTCATTTGGAACAGACTTGAATAACTATGATCTATGCATTAAAGTTAGGGCATGAGTGAAAAATTAGAACAACCCAGAGAACATGTAGATTTATCAACTGAGGAGTACACCGAAAAGTTTGGTGCTGCACCACTATTTGCAAAGAAAGCTATAGTGAAAATACGACCAGCAACACCAGGTGAAACGCTCGAAACAAAACTGGCAGATGGAACTGTGGAAACTACAAATACAGCTGGCGAAAACCAAGTTGTTGTTACCAACCCTGGCGGAGAAGAATATATTATCGACGCCGAGAAGGCACAAGGTCGTTACGAAGAAACCGATGAACCTGGAGTATTCAGAGCAAAAGGAATGGCAAGAGTTATTGATAACCCAACAGGTGGTGACGTAAGTGTTACAGCTCCCTGGGGCGAAGAACAGATTGGTGCAGCAGACTGTAAGTTCGCATCACTATATGACCCCACTCAGCCAGATGTAATTAGTGATGACAGATATATTATTGGTGCAGCAGAGTTTGCTGAAACATACGGCACTGCAGAAGAGGTATTAGGGCAACAACTACCAGTTGCGCCAGTAGAAGCTCCTCCAGTACCCCCACAGGCATAGGTTCAACCGCTTTCACGCTATAGTTAAATCGGTGATCTACTAGAGTAAATATGGCTCTGGAACTCTGTTGAGTGACGCCTCTCTTATATCACTTTGCCAAGCTATATCTGGATTTTCCATCAGCCAGTCTATAATGGACTGGAGTGGTTCAGAACTTTTCGCTTCTGTCCCACCAGAAAAGTAGAAGCCACTCATTAGAGTGGTTTTTAGTTTTCTGCAGGTGAAGATTGTTGAACTTGTAGTTTGCGAAGCAAACAAAGTTCAAAGAACAAGGCCACGCGCAGAAGCTTGCTTCGAGCATGGTCGTAGTTCGCCATCCCGGAGGGATGATTTTCCACCCCCACCACGTCACAATTCGTGCCGGCTATGCCGATGCACGCTGGCGTTCTGACCATCGTAACCCTAGCTGACTGCTGAGCCTCTCATAGGTTGCATGCTTGGTTGCCTCTGGTTGGCTCTTCCAGTTTATAAGTTTTGATACTGCTTCTTGTGGTGATCTGGTATTGGTTACTCCTTGGCTAGTGACGACCACAATTCCGTTATCGTATACCTCGTGTTGCCTTTTTACTGACGCTTTTATTTGCACTCGCCTTCGGGCGTTCTTACCATTTTGTGCGGTGCGTAAAACAAGATCGACGTCGCCCCTCAGACCATCGTGTCGTCTTTCATACCCTTGAGTTCCTGTCATGACACAATATTGCAGATCTAGCTCACCTTCGGCGATTCCACGCCACATCATATTAGCCATTCCAAGTTCGGCAAAGAAACCTAGGCTCGTTCCGGTACAATGTGCAACCTGTTTTTTATTTTTCAAAAAAGTACATAAATCTTGAAGTTCGTCTGACGTTTCTATCGCTGTCGGATGATCGACCGTATCCCTTTTTGCAAGCGATTTCAGGGCACTTCGAGTTGCGTAAATACCCATAGGCACTATCAGCTCATGTTCTATGGACCGCGATGTCTTCATATCAAAAATAGACTCTACGGCAAGATTAGCTAATGCCGAGCATGCCACGTCAAAATTACCAAGTCTATCCAGTCGGGGTGGAGTGTTCATTATAGGCAGGGCTGCCTCTACCATGCTTTGGGACAATATTTGTTCCTGCGTTAATGGAATCATAGTATATTATTTTATAACATTAGTAGTTTTTTTGCAAGCATATTTCTAGACTGCTTAAGGGTCTAATGGTTTGTCGAATGTACGAGTAATTTTGGCTATCTGGCTAGCCTCGTCACATGGTACGACCAGAATTGGATAGGTAGATTGTTGGGAGCTAATGGTGGTTAGTGCTTCGGGCTGAATGGCATTTTTGTTGAGCGCTGGGTCGATAGATACTCCCAAATATTCTAGATTCGATATGATCCGCCCGCGCATAATGGCTGAACGTTCACCGACGGTGCCAGTGAAGACAACCATGTCTATTCCTCCAAGAACTGCCGATATCTGGCCGATGGCCTTTTGGACACTGGTAACATACATCTGAAGTGCTAGTTTGGCAGCCGCTCGAGAATCTTCACACGCCAGAAGCTCACGGATGTCGCCAGAAATACCACTCACTCCCAGTAGACCGCAGTTTAGATTAAGGTATTCTTGCATTTTATTGTGAGTAAACCCGAGGCCAACCCGTAATGCTTCGACAGCCGTTGGATCTATAGAGCCACTGCGGGTTGGCATCATCAAACCTTCGAGCGGAGAATAGCCCATGGTCGAATCAAGCAGTACGCCATCTTTAAGAGCTGACACGCTGGCGCCGCCCCCAAGATGACAAACGATTATTCGCCGCGGAAGCTGATTGGCTTTTTTAAGCTTGCCGGTCACGGAATTTACCGATAAACCGTGATACCCAAAACGCCAAATGTCGAGTTCGCGAGCCACTTTCTGAGGGATAGCATAGGAGTGAACAAACGACGGCTCAGTGCTGTCGAACGCACTGTCCGAAACACCTATAATCGGTACATCCGGAAATCCGATTGCGAGCAATTCAATTTCTTGCAGTGCAGCACTTATGTGTATGACTGCCCGAGGTAGAAGATCTCGTAAATGCTGGATGGCAACTGGTGTCATGTGGTGATGCTTTTGGAAGTAGGAGGATGGCGCTACAATTCGCAAACCAATTCGACTCACTACCTCGTCCTGAAGTAGGGCTCCGTGTTTACGCAAAATATCCAACACTTTAGTGGCTGCAAAAGTCAGATGGACCAGTCCTGCTTTGCCCGTTTGTGGTTCTTTCCCTGGCATGCTGAGCGTGTACACTATGGCATCACTGTCGAATTCAAAATGAATTGTTGCTTTACATTCATCGCCCGCATACAAAGCATACTTACGACTTTGACTTCCAGGGTTGGCAACGATGATAAGTTCGCGGGCAATGCTCATGATATGTGCTTCCACTTCCAGTTGGTAATTTCGGGCATATCGACTCCATGCTCTTGAATATAATTCTCATGTTCGACAAGTTTTTCTTCCATCATCTCGCTCAGAGCCATTGCGGCTTTGGTTTTAACGGGCGTTCGCTCGATGACATCCATCACCAAATGGAATCTATCGAGTTTATTCATGACGGTCATATCAAACGCCGTCGTAATGGTGCCTTCTTCGGTATAGCCACGCACGTGGATATTGCGATTGGTGCGGCGATAGGTCAGTCGGTGAATGAGCCATGGGTAGCCGTGATAAGCGAACATCACTTCTTTGTCTTTGGTAAACATGGCATCAAAATCCATATCGCTCATCCCGTGCGGATGCTCGGTATTGGGCTGGAGTTTCATCAGATCAACTACATTCACAACCCGTACTTTAAGTTTCGGTAGATATTCGCGCAAAATCGAAACAGCCGCCATAGTCTCGAGCGTCGGTACATCACCCGCACACGCCATGACCACATCAGGCTCTTCATCGCCACAGTTGCCAGCCCAATCCCAGGTACTGATGCCTCGTGTGCAATGTACTACTGCCTGCTCCATAGTCAGCCACTGCGGACCGTCATGCTTGCCACAAATTGCCAGGTTGATGTAGTTTCTGCTGCGCAGACAGTGATCCATAACAGATAAGAGCGTATTGGCATCGGGAGGTAAGTAAATCCGAGTGGTTGAGGCTTTTTTATTTACCAAATGATCGATGAAGCCCGGATCTTGGTGTGTGAAGCCATTATGATCTTGACGCCACACATGAGAGGTCAGCAAGTAGTTAAGTGACGGGATATCTTTGCGCCAGGCAATTTCTGATGACATTTTGATCCACTTTGCGTGTTGGTTGACCATTGAGTCAACAATTCTGATGAACGCCTCATAACTATTTAGGACCCCGTGGCGGCCAGTGAGCAAGTAGCCTTCCAACCATCCTTGAGATTGATGTTCGCTGAGCATCGAATCGAGCACTGCCCCGTCGCTTGCCAAAAATTCATCATGCTCACGCATCTCGCCTACCCATTGTCGGTTCGTAACTTCAAAAACCGACTCAAGCCGATTAGATACCGTTTCGTCCGGCCCGAATAATCGGAAATTTCGATGACCTTGATTGAGTTTGATCACATCTCGTAGGAACGGCCCAAGGGCGTGAACATTACCTACTCCGCCAATACTCGGGCGGGGTACATCCACGGCGTAATCGCGGAATTCTGGAAGCACGAGGTCGAGCGTAAGTTCGCCACCATTTGCGTGTGCGTTTGCGCCCATTCGTCGCTTCCCCTTGGGTGATAATTCAGCCAATTCTGGCAAAAGCGCACCATTCTCATCAAATAATTCGTGTGGTTTATAACTTCGCAACCACTTTTCGAGAAGCGGAATATTCTCTTTGTGATGTTCATCAATCGTAATCGGCACTTGATGTGACCGGAAGTTGCCTTCGATCGCCTTACCGTCCAAAACTTTCGGCCCGGTCCAACCTTTCGGAGAATTAAGGATAATCATTGGCCACCGTGGGCGAGTAGGGTCATTACTATTTCGGGCATTAGCCTGAATTCCTTTGATTTGCTCCACCGTCTTGTCGAGCGTTGATGCCATAAGTTCATGCATCACTTCAGGGTCATCGCCTTCCACGAAATACGGAGTCCAGCCATAACCTTCAAACAGTTTTTCGAGCTCATCCCGGCCGATTCTGGCCAGCAGCGTCGGATTACTTATCTTATAGCCATTGAGGTGAAGAATGGGCAGAACAGCTCCATCCGTAATCGGATTTAAAAACTTGTTAGAGTGCCATGCGGTTGCCAGCGGGCCCGTCTCGGCTTCGCCGTCTCCAACAATACAGGCAGTGATTAGATCAGGATTATCAAAAACTGTACCGAATGCATGGCTGAGTGAATACCCGAGCTCGCCACCCTCGTGAATAGATCCCGGAATCTGCGGCGATACGTGGCTAGAAAATCCACCCGGGAATGAAAATCGCTTAAAGAGTTCTTTCATGCCTGCAGTGTTTTGGGTAATCTTAGGGTAGAATTCGCTGAGGGTACCTTCTAGATAGACATTACCCATTATCGCTGGGCCACCGTGCCCTGGGCCCGAAATATAGAGCATGTTGCAGTCGTACTTATTAATCACTCGGTTCAGATGAGTGTAGATAAAATTCTGCCCGGGAGTCGTACCCCAGTGACCAAGAAGCATCTTTTTAACATCTTTGTATTCAAGGGTTCGAGTAAGAAGTGGGTTATCACGTAGATAAATCTGCCCTACGGACAAATAGTTCGTTGCTCGCCAATAAGCATCAATCCGAGTGAGCATGTCGTGAGTGAGGGTTTTTTCGTGGTCGGCCATCAAGCATCCTTATTATATGTATATATAATAACTGCTCATGCTTATAACTACTAGTTATTGCCTATTCTGAGCAAAATCACATTTTCCTTCCCTGTTAGAGGAGAAACCTCTATACTAAACTTCTTCACCACTCTTTACGAACTTACATGTCGTCGGATTACCCTCAAGCCCTTTTATAATCCAATTATTCATAACGCTATGACCGGCGTCGTTAAGAAGACCATTGTGAGTCGGGAAGGCCACATCAGCATTCATGGCTTTGGCAAATTCGATAGACTCTGAAGATTTCAACCATGGGGCGCTCAACGGAACGGCGACTGTTCGAACATGATCAGGAATGACATGGAAGGAATCACCAGGATAGTACAGTTGATCATCCACCTTTACGGCCAAATTCTTACATGGCGAGGTCTGGTAAATAATCTCGTGATCAAGATAGTAGAGAGATATGTCTATGTCGCCTACTTGGAGCGCCGTATCTGCGTCAATAACCTGTTTTTTCGCTACAATATCTTCGCACTTTTCGATAACTTCCTGAACACCATACAACACAAAATCAGGGCTATCATCCCTAATTTTCTGTAAATTTGATTGGCTTAAATGATCGGCATGAGCATGAGTGACTATGACTCCTACTACATTGGATAGTACATCCGGAAGTTCCGTTAGCTCGCCTGGATCAATGATTAATGTAGTCTCTTCGGTAGCAACTATCAAACATGCGTGGCCATACTTTGTAATGTTCATAATTCTATTATACCTATCATTCTGTTTTCAAGCTGCCGTAGATGTACGCTTATTTCTGGATGCGGATGCGGGTGACAGTGCGGTTTTCGCCTTTTTGGTCTTTGTCGCCTGAGATGATGATCTTCTGATCTTTCTTGAGCGCTTTGATATCGGTTTTTTTGCCATCGCTACCCATTACAAGTGTTTCCTTGGTGAAATTAGCAGTTTGATCTTTTCCGGCAGAATCTTTGAACGATATTTTTTTGGCATCCACAGCTGTGATCGTAGCAATTGCACTCCACCGACGAATTGGCGTGTTCGATCCATTCATCATAGAGTCTCGATACCCTGCAACCGGTGTTGGAAGAGTGGTCTTGGCATTTTTCTTGCCGTTATTGGTGCCTAGTGTGTAGACCCCAAACAAAACAAGCAGGATTGCTGCGGCGATAATAAGCTTAACTATCAGATTAAACGTAATCGTAAAAGTTACTTTTTTTGCAGGTTTAGACTGCTTCTTTTTTTTCTCAACAACTTCTACTTCTTCCATATATACTCCACGATTTATTCATTAATGCATTATTAACTGTACACGACCACAGTCGTGGCCGATATTGTTATTATTACGCTACTCATATTTTGACAGTGTTAGCTGAACATAACCTGAGCAAAAAGATTTACTATTGATAACCAGTGTAGACCCCGGAGACTACTGGAGAGTAGCTGCCACGATGACGCGGTTTACGAACTGTTTTGCCGCGCGGTCGTATTGACCACCACACGTAATGAGGTTGAGCTGACTCTTGATCTCTGGTTTTTGCGAGAACAAGTAGGCGGCCGAATCGGCTACTTTGAGCTCAACTTTTTCGACGACCTTATATTTGAGTATTGTGCCATTTCCCTGCTCAATTTCAATCTTATCATCCTTGGCAAGCTTAGTTAGATTCTTGAAAACACCATCGACGGTTGGGCCAGAAACGTGTCCGTCGATGATCGAAAGTCCTAATTGCCCAGGACGAACACTTTCACTAAACCAGCTCGCCAGGTGCACATTATTTGGCACTGCCACTGCTTTATTCTGATCAACGCCAGCTTGTTGGATGAAGGCATCAACACCAATTTTGCCAATCCGCAGTTTCTTTGGATCTTCCGGAGCCCCTCGCCAGTTATAGGCATCAGCGTTCTTCTTGGACTCATCAGGTTTATCGGTAGAATACGTTATGACCTGTTCTTTTTTGGCCTGAACTGGTGCCGTTTCCTTCTTTTTGAATATTCTATTGCCCGCAAAAATACCAACCGCCACAGCGAGAACTACCCCTGCAACAAGTAGTGTAAATTTAGGTCCATGTTTTTTAACGTGGTGAATATGTTTCTTAACCATAGGTCTAAATTTTAGCACCAAAACCGGTATTTGGCACACTTGCAATAATGAGAGCTGGGCCGGATGGGTCTTTGATCTTACCAATAGTTGCGTCTTCGTCGAGTGGGCCATTATCGGTAATATTGTAATTAACTTGCAAGGCTGGGTTACCGTTGAGAGTACCTGTTGAGATTACTAAGCCGCTGTTTGCAGAAGTAAGCGTGGTGAAGCTATGGTTTAGTGAGTTGTATTTTCGGATGACGACCTTACTAAGATCGAAAGAACCACTGAATGTTGCCCTGATAGCTACAGTCGAATCGCATCCGCTCATAGTGAACCCAACGAGACCCGTAGGATAGGCATAGGCTGGATCTTGAACGCTCAAGGAAGACTCTTTACTAGAAGAACTTGTATCGATAGCATCGCAGCCTTTTTGAACGATTCGAATAGCACTGTTGTTTTCTGCCGAATGGAGATCTACGACGGCAGGACCAGCTAAAAATGTTGGGTAGTCAGTGGCGTGAGCTCCCCAGACGTTATCAAAATCCCACGTATTCAGTGGTGCATTGGATTGATTGCCGAAGAAGTAGTTTGGATCGGTGCTAGCAGTTCGAACAATCTTGGTTGTATCATCGCTATAGTAAGTTGCCAAACCATTTACAACTGCCTTAGAATCATCAACTACGTTGTTGGAAAAATCAAACGTATCGACGCCGTCGTGCCAGCTGACTCCGCCTATTAAGCCATACGCAAAATGTACCGAATCAGTCTCGACACGACCTGCAACAAAGGAATTTGTAATCTTGTATTCATTATTGCTACTTGAGTTATTGCAGGTTATTTGTCCGATGATCCCGCCAGCACCGCTAATAGCTGCAAATACATTGCCAGACGAATAAGACGAATCTATTTCTGTTGTAGTTTTATTATTATTGGGATTTGTATAGCTGCAGGCATTGCCAATAATGCCACCAGCTCCGTTGTTAGTTGCCTGCACTGTTGAGCGTGAATACGTATCTACAAACAAGGCTTTTGAATCATCGTGATCTGAGCTAGCCCCACCTATATTGGTACTTCCAGCGATACCACCTATATCATTATCTCCTAAGACAATGGCGTCAGAATAGGATTTTCGAATTGTATAGCTATGGCCTTCATAAATATCTAAGGCCCCCACAATTCCACCAGTGCTAGTACTACCGGTTACCTGGCCTGTAAAATATGAGTTACTCACGCTGCCAAACTGCAAACCATCTGGTTCGGATTCTATATATCCTGCTAATCCGCCTACTCCCCAACTTGTTGGTGCCGTGATTACGAGATCACTTGAAACATTTTCTAGTGACGAATTAAATGCAAAGCCGACAATACTTCCGACATCACTCCCCGACGTTGCATTGATAGACCCGTTTCTAAGATTCACGTTCCTGATTGTTGTATCGGTAATACTTCCAAATAATCCAGCGTAGGAATCGGAGTTAATATGGATGCCGCTGATCGTATGCCCTTTTCCATCAAATATTCCTCTAAAGTACGCTCCATTCCAACCCTCAGGGTCTTGGCCAATTGGCGTAAAGTTTGTAACTGCCGAACAATCGATGTCATTTCCGAGTGTATAATCTTTTGTTTTTCCTGATTCAAAATCGTCGATAGCCAAAAGTTGGTTGCAATTAGTTATAACCGTGTCTGAAGTCTCTACTCTGGCTGAGTGATAGGTTAAGGTATTTGAACCGTTTGGTAAACCTAATTTTGAGGTATGTACTGTTATGGTTGCGTATGATGCTGTCGTTAAGCCGGAAACGGTGACCAATCCGAGGCCACTAATACTTGCTGACCCGGCGTTTGTAGTGACACTCCAGGTATAAGCGGGATCGTAGTTATGGTCTCGACGGTGTAACCATCTGTGGTTGCAGTTGGTGAACCGTAGGCTGGAGTAAGAGGCCCAGGACCCCGTAAGAATGGGTAGCCATTGTTGGTTGATCCATCGATATTCCAGATATGGGTAAAGTCCCAACCTGCGTCGGTGAATGTGCTGCCAGTTTTCATCTCGAGTGTTGTCTTGCCAGTTCCTCCATCGCTAGTAGGCTCACCAGATACTTCAGTGTCCCAGAATGAATTAGAAACAGTAGAGCTATACTTGAACCCCGCGATACCGCCCTCGCCGCCTGACGGATAATAGGTGTCGACGGTAGCCGTGGAAAAGCTATTGGATACTGTAGAACCGGCCTCAAGCCCAGAAACGATACCAGCAGCGTACTGGCCGCTTCCGGTCACGTCACCATGTACTAGCGCGATCGCACCGGTTACATATGAATTCCGGAGTATAGTGCCTGCCCCGCTCAGAACGGCGACAATACCAGCAGCATAACGCATCCCGGTAATATTGACGTTCACTAAGCCAACATTTTCGATAATAGTATTGGTATTGGTATAGGCGAACAATGCTTGACGGTCAGTTGTTGGTCGATTGATATAAAGATTTGAGATTGTGTGACCATTGCCGTTGAAGGAACCGACGAATTCATTGCCGCCCCAATCGCCAACCGGTACAAATCCCTGACCACTGTTCCAGGTTGAACTATCGTTACCACCAGTTGCATCACCACAGTTAACATTGGTAGCCAGTTCATAATGGGCGGCTAGGTTGCTCTGTATATCTTGTAATTGCAGACAGGTAGAGATCTGGTAAGGGGCTAGGGCCGTGCCGTCTCCACCACTAAATGCTAACGCGCTTTGTGGGTTAATAAGTACACCAAGGGCCGGCATTAATGATCCTGCAAGCAAAACCGTTGATAATAAAATACGATTTATTTTAGTGGGGATTGATTTCATAGTCCTCATTTCTATTAGTTGGTTCTTTGTATCCCAGTATTCGGTACCCCGACGACGACACTTGCCGGCCCTGAAGGATCTTTTATCGTTCCGACGGTAGGATCTTCGTCGAGTGGGCCATTATCGGTAATTTGATAGACAATTTTGAGGACTGGCTGACCGTTGATGGTAACGTTACTGAGAACTGCACCAGGAATGGTGGTGTATGATTTTGTGACAGAATTGTATTTACGAGCAACGAATTTGCTGGCGTCGTAGGTGCCATAGAAATACTGAGTAAACGTGGCGGTTGGGCCACAGCCGGTGGCGGTGAAGTTAACTAAACCAGAATTGTAGTTATAACCAGAGTCGGCATTGACGGTAGATTCTGGAACGACTGAAACAGCTGATTGGGCGGTGCAGTTGGATTGCAAGACGACATACTTGCCGGTCTGTGAATTCACCAGACTGGTAACATTTGCCTGCTTGGAATCATCGCCATTGGTGTAACTGTCACCAGTATGGTCACCATTTGCATCACCAAAGTTTGGACCATTAATTTCGATGGGATCTTTGATGCCATCTCCATCAGTATCAAGGTTAGAGTCAGACCCCGTCGAGAGCCAAGCAGTAGCGCTTGTCCAATCTGAGGAGCCTATGTCCCATTTTGTATGAAACTGAACTTCGTAGTTTGTTGCTGGCAACAAGCCCGTTATAACTACCTTCATTGTGTTCAATGGCCAATCTTGGTATTTCCAAGAGTCGCTACTGTTTCGTAATCGATATCGGATCTGCCTTGAAGCTGCGTTACCACTGTAATGGTGCTTTATTTGGCGCGACCAATCGCAGCCAAACTCTAACGTTGACTCAGATTGCGTATGAGGGTCATCGCAAATAACTTGCCCGATTGCAAAAGAAGGAAGCTGGCCTTCTTCGTGCAGATTCCAAACTTCATCGAATGAACTGAGAGGCTGGTTGGAGCTATTGCCCTTAAAGTAGTCGGCACTACTCACGCCAGTACAATTAGCAATAAATCCGCTATTAGTACCATAGCAAGGCAAGCCGGATGGATCAGGTGCATACGTGACAAAATAATTGTTAGATGCGGATCCATGATTTACTCCCATCAAAGCCCCTACGGACCCATCATGCAGCACTACATTCATAGTAGATACGGAGAAGTTATGAGAAATAAAGCTCGAGCTTTTTCCCACATACCCTACGAGCCCCCCAATACCTTCTCCATTGGAGTTTATAGTGATGTCGGAATATGACTTTCGTAACGAGCTCCAATCATCCATTCTACCGATTAAGCCACCGATATAGTTTGTTCCTTCGATAATCCCCGTAGCATAGCTATTTCGTACATCGCTTTGCAATACATTGCTCGTCCCTATGCTAAAACCAACCAAGCCACCTGTACCGTTTTGTGAGTTAGACCCATTGCTAATTGTCCCATCGAAATGACTATTTTCTAGCACAGAGGTGCCTTCCATGTATCCGACCATACCACCCACATAATTAGCACTGCCATCGCTGGTAGAAACACTTAGGTTACTCGAAGTAATGTCACTAATCGTAGTGCTAGTAGCTTTTCCTACCAATGCCCCTAAATTATTTGAACCAATGGCTTCGCCCTCTACAAAACTGCTATCTTCCAGCCGAACAGCAGAGATTGTCGCACCATCCGTAGCGCCGAACAAGCCAGTCCCCAAATTACCATCATTAACCATATCTATATTCGATATTGTGTAGCCATTGCCATGAAAGGTTCCCGTGAATGGAACGTTTGAATTTCCTATCGGTACTACCGTCGATTCAGAACAGTCGATATTGTTAGCCAATTCGTACGATGCAGCAAGAGCAAAGTTTATACCAGCCAAATCATCACAAACACGGACCTGAAACGGATGTTCGGGCGTTCCATCGCCTGTTTCAATGTCGTTGACTCTCCAGGTGTACGTTGCCGGCGATGCATCAATGTTATTGGCGGCGTCAATTGCACGAACCCTGAAGGTATGTGCGCCTGGAACGAGATCGGCAGTGGTATACGGACTCGTACATGCAGTGTAAGGGCTAGAATCAATGCTACATTCAAAGGTGGTTGGATTTTCTGGACTCGTGAACTCAAAAGCAGAGGATGTATTGACCGTAACGTCTCCTGCATATGTTCCTGAAATGAACGTATCAGGAGCTGTGGTATCGATCACCCATGTGCGGTTTTCTATGGTACTATCACCATTTACATTCGAAGCATAGGCATAAAAGGTATGCGATCCCGCCGTCAAAGTATTAGTCGTAAAAGGATCACCACATAGCTGATAGGCTGCGCCGTCCACCTTACAATATATGTCTGCGTCTTGAGTACTTACAAAATTAAATGTAGCTGTAGCTTCTGAGGTGGGGTCTGTTACAGTAGAGGCAATCCCAAGCAATGGAGGGGCGGATGCAAATGCTTTTTGAGTCATTAAAGCAAAAGTAAATAACTGAGTAGCAGCAAATAATGCTGCGAGTGTTCCGTTGCCTAAACGCTTGGCTATAACCCTCAAAAGATTCCCCTTATAAAAAACCGCTTACGTTTATTATCACCCGTTAACGATATTGACGCAAGCTATTTAACAGAATAATTACCAGTACACTCGCTACGAGCGTGATCATCGAAATTGCCTGAATTATATCAGTTGATTCGCCAGTGTCTGCCAGTGTAGCTACTGGTGCTCCTGCAGATGCGGGGGCTTGTTGCGTTACGGGAGTTTGTACAACGGGCGCTGGGTTGATATCGGTTATCGATATTACAAAATTTCCCGAGTAGTTCTTGTAATACACAGAATCAGAATCAACCAAAAACGAAATAGTTACGTTGTTGCTAGCATTATGGACGCCATCATTTAGTGCGGTCACGGTAAATGTCTTTATAGAAAACCAATCGGCCGAGGTGTAATCGATGGGGTTTGGCGTAATGCTCACACGGCTTGGGTCGCTTGATGTCAGATTAAGGTGAAAAAATGCTGGGTCTGGCCCCGGGCCAATGATTGGATTGTCTAAACGCACTTGCACCGAGGTAGAATGTGTTTCGGTCAGAGATAATGAACCCGGTGTTAGACTTACTTTACCAGCAGCAAATGCGTGTGCGCTCAAAGCCATCATTGAAAAACCAAAGACTAACAGGGCGAACAGGATCTTTTTCACTTTCTAGCAAATCCGGTGTTTGGAATTGTAGCAGCGGCTTTGACATTGACCGCCACAGATGTGGCTACGCCCAATACTCCATAGTGAGTTGGGGCGATAAAGTTGCCAGTGCTCGTGAAGTAGCTGCCGCCGTTCGGTGCTGTAATAGTATGAGTAACCGTGGCATTTCCAGACGTTGATCCAAAATATATTTGGCCAGAACCATGGTCGTCACCCACTACAAAGTTCTGCCCATCACCCGTGATGGCGAGTGATTCTGGTGGCTGAGTAGTCGTCTGTTCGTCAAGTACAGAAAGATTACTTGGATTAAGCACGTAGATAGATGACGTTGCAGACGATATGCCATACAGTTTAGAAAAGTCCGGAGTAAATGCCAAGTTCGTGAGATTAGAATTTATCTGAGCGCTAGATACTGAGAGATCCGATGGGTTTAGGGCATATACGTCATTAGTGTCTGACTCTGCCGTATATGCCTTGGATCCGTCTTGGTTAAACACGATATTGTTTGTCGCGTTCCCTGAGGGGTTGAGTTCAACATTCTGGGCATTATTGTTATCCGAAACATTGAATGTTTTTATGCCGCGGTTATAACGAACCCATATGGATGTATTATTCGGGTTAATGGCAATCCCACTTGGATAATCACCAGGTTCAAGACCAAGATCAAACGAACCAGTTGGCGCGTGAGTATTTGTGTCGTAAACAATAACATTGTAACCTCCGTTACCGTCGTT
>JAPLYT010000013.1 GCA_026395435.1 Candidatus Saccharimonadota bacterium | reverse complement strand
GTGGACGCTTTGAGCTCACTTATCGAACCGCTGATGATCATTGTACTTGGCGCCATCGTCGGACTCATAGCAGCCAGCGTGATGGGCCCAATCGCTAACCTCAGCAAAAATATCCAACAAAATTAACCGACATATCACAAAGCAGGCTGATGAATCTGCTTGACGCCGTTACGCTTACGGTTATAATCAGTGGTATGGTACGTGCAAAAGCGTTCTAAAACAAAACATAACAAGGAGGGTGGGCTCTCATGTCTCTCAAACGCAATCAATCTGGTTTCACTATCGTGGAACTCTTAATCGTCATTATCGTTATCGGTATTTTGGCGACATTAGTACTCGTAACATTTACGGGTATCCAACAATCAGCTCGTAACACGCAACGTCAAACAGATATCAAGGCAGTCGCAAGTCACCTTGAAACATATAATGCTAAGAATAGTTTCTATCCTACGGCAACTGATATGAACAATGCGACATTCATTTCGAGTGAACTCAAAGGTCTCGACAAGGAATCAACCCGAGATCCAAAAGCTGGAACCGCAGCATCTGATTATCAGTTTAATGCTGGTGACGCAACGAGTCTCAAGTACGGCTACAAGTCTACCAAAGATGATGGCTCTACGTGCGATAACACGGTAGCGGGAAGCGAATGTACAAAGTTCTCAATTAGTTACGTCGAAGAAGGCGGTGGACTAAAAACTGTTACAAACCTTTAATCATAGAGGGAACTAACAAAAAAGATCGGGGTCGAAAGACCTCGATCTTTTATTTAGAGAGTGTTACAGGATGATGCTAATAAACGCTGGTGAGGGTGATTGGGTTGTTTTTGAGCACATCCGCAGTAGGAATGTGAGATATATCACATTCTGCACGAGGACAGTGCGCATAAAACATACCCGTGAAGCCCAACGCCGAGGTATAATGATTATGTATGCGTGGGCACTGCAAAACAAATAAACAAGCGGGTTCAACGCTTGTCGAATTAGTACTCGGAATTTTCATCTTAGGCATGATCGCTCTGAGTTTTTTTGGTTTGTATAGCGCACTGGTTAGTAGTGCATTGACCGCCAAACAGAAATCTGCCGGTTCAACGCTTGTCACCAATCAGATGGAATATCTTAAGTCACTCCCGTATAACAGTTTGGCTGTATCAGGAGGGAGTATCTATTCTGCTAATCCGCTTCCATCGACCGTTACAAAAAAGATTAATAATCATACGTATACCATTAAAACGAGTATCAATTATATCGATGATGCATTCGATGGCTGCACCAACTATCCGACGCTTGCACTGAAACAAAAGTATTGCCGTAATTATCCTGCTCCTTCTGGGGCGCCAGCCGTCGATCAGAATCCCCAAGACTATAAGATTATCCATGTAACGGCCTATAATCGTACAAACGCGAAACTTGCTGAAGTGGATACCCAAGTGTCAGCACGCGTGGCAGAAACGGCGAGCAACACCGGGTCTTTGATTGTCAACGTTATCGACAGCACGGGGAGTCCTGTGATTGGCGCTACAGTCTCGGTGAACAATACCACTGTCGCTCCAGCAGTTGCGCTATCTGACACCAGCGATAATGCAGGGATTGCCATTTTCTATGGACTACCACCTGATACCACGGGATTCGACTACTCGATAACAACTCAGAATACAAATTATTCAACGCTCACTACAATTCCTGCCTCGGGGGTACTGCAACCAAATTATCCAAACCTCAACATTTTTGCCCAACAGTCTTCCTATGCCACCATGACCATTATGCCGCAAGCCACAAATAGCATCGCGCTTGAGACCGTTACAACCAGCGGAGCGCCTTTAGCTGGCGTCAAATTGTACACTAAAGGCGGCTACAAAAAATACACCGCCACAACAGATACAAGTTATTACTATGACAATATGACTCCTACAGATGTTCGGCCCACTACCGATGGATCTGGACTGGGTGCGCTCAGCAGTCTGGTCCCAGGAAGTTATGTATTCTGCGGAGATACAGGGGCCACAAGCTGTAGTGTCGCAGGAACGACCTACTACCTAGCTGCGGCAGTCCCTTACGGCGGTTCGAGTGTCCTGAGCCCAATTATTGTGCCATCAAACAGCACCAGTCCTCCGGCTGTTTTCTCCTATAATTCAGCAAATTATCTCCAAAAAGTTCGCCTCATTCTCACCACCAGCAGTTCATTCCCTCGCGTGTCATCGATGAGTCCGAGCGAAGTCAGTAAAAGCGGCGGTACTATCGCAAGCTTTGCCTTCCGAATAACGGGGGCGAATTTACCGTGCAATAGTTTGCCAGCAAGCTGCGGTAGTGTAGTTAAAGTCACGCAAGGCGCACAAACCTCAACAGCCAGCTGTATTGGTGATAGTGCAGGATTGATCATTGATTGCACAGTTGATTTAAGCGCATTTGCAGTTGGATCGACGGCAGTAAGCATTATTTCTGGTGGTTCTACGCTTAGCTTGCCTGCTGCACCACTGTTGGGAGGAATCAATGTTTCGCTATAAAAAAGAAGAGAATGGATTCACATTGGTTGAACTAACGGTGGTCATTGCGCTGAGTGGCATAGCAGCAATTATCATCTTTACGGTGTTTAATACTTCATTCCTCAATTATCTGGGATTACAGCAAGATAGCTCTGCTTTTGATAATCTCACCAGGAGTTCCCAGAGAATCGCAACGGTTTTCCGAGGCATAACAGATATCACCGTTGCAAATAACAATGATCTAACGTTTTATTCCTATTTCTCACCGAATGACACCTATGTGTCGTATGTCCGCTACTATGTGGCTGGCCCCAAGCCATCACTCTATGCAGATGTAACGCCCATGGATGGTAACCCACCAAATGGCTCGCTGCTAACCGCAAAAAGTCACACTTATACGATTATCGAAAATTTCCATCAAGATCCTCTGGTTAAGACGTTTGAATATCTCGACTCTTCTGGGGTGGCGATCCCGCAGCCTATCGCTGATCTTCACACTATAAAAGGGATTCAAGTTAATCTTTCCATCGTCATTACTGGTCCAAAATATAACGACATTCGCTCAAATAGTTTGACCGTTTCACTGAGAAATCGGAAGACGAATCTATGATTCATTTGCGTAAAATCATTCAGAGAATTCGGCCACTCAAAAACGATGGAGATGGGTTTGTGCTTCCAGCAGCAATCGGAATCATCATCGTCATCGCCATTTTGGCCTCAGCCACATTTATAGTGATAGAGAGTAATCTCTATAGCGTAAACAACAACGTTAAACGGCAGCAAGCATTCAATATATCGGAAGCGGGGATCAACTACTATTTATGGCACCTAAGCCACAGCCCGAGTGATTTCAAAGACGGTAGTACTGTCGCCATGACGCCGGATCCGACACTCGGCTACGGTCCGTTTGTGCATAATTACATAGATGATAATGGTGTTAATCAAGGGACATATACGCTTTATATAAACCCGCAGTCTAATGGCTCATCAGTAGTAAAAGTGAGGTCCATTGGTCGCGTCGGAAATTCTGACATACTTCGTACTATCGATGCGTTTATAGGTGCTCCGTCGTTTGCGAGCTATGGCGTCGTGTCTGATTCAGCTGTGTGGTTTGGCAATACTGAAACTGCTTCGGGCCCAGTTCACTCAAACCAAGGAGTCCGCATGGATGGCCCCAGTACCACCGATGTGACGAGCGCTAATAGCACCTATGTTCCATCATCTGCACTGGGTGGTAATGGTTCGACCAGCCACCCAGGTGTCTGGTGTAATAGTAGCGTCATCTCGCCCGTCAATTGTAATACTCGAGTAAAAACTGATTGGCGATACCCAGTACCAGCCGTCGATTTCAATGCGATTAGCGGCAATCTTTGTACGATTAAGAAAACGGCTTTCTCTGATGACCCGGCCACATCTGCACTGGCAACAAGTTCTAACGCATGTTCTCAAGTGCCAAGTACGCGCACGGCTTCGTACCTTCCTCGTAGAAGTTCTACATTCTCAATTTCCAAAGGGTATCTTATTCAGCTCAACACGAATGGAACCTATGATCTGTCGACGGTAAATGGCGAGACAGATACAAGCACACCATACACATCGGCATTGAGCCGGACGGTGGTTGGTTCGGGGATTACTATTCCTGCATCAGGTGTTATCTTTGCCGAAGATAATGTTTGGGTTCGCACCAACCCTACCTACCATGGACGGGTGACTATTGCTGCAGGGCGGTTGGCAACTAGCGATAATGCCAATATTGTGGTGGCTGATGATATCGTCTATAGCACCAAAAATGGACAAGATGCAATCGGCCTTGTGGCTGAAGGCTCGGTACTTATCGCTCCGTATGCACCGCCAAGTACCGGAAGCTTCACCTTCGAAGTAGACGCAGCCATGATCGCCCAAGCGGGAACGGTCGAGTACCCATTAAAATATCGGGTCAATAGCAATCGGTGCACACGAGGCTGGGTGAATTCCAATCAGCAGTTTAACTTCTATGGATCGGTCGCTACACGGCAACCGTGGACCTGGACATGGCAGGTCGGAGGGGCATGCGGTGATGCCGTTCGAGATCCGGTAAATGGATATATTTCGGGCATCGAAAATAATACGACCGAATATGACAATAATTTGTTGTATGCCCCACCGCCAAGCTTCCCGATCACGAGCAGTTATACTATCCTTTCGTGGCGTGAAGTTTTGACCAAGCCGTGAGCGTTGCTATCTGGTATACTAGGATAAAGCTCATGCTTTGACGGGCAAGCAGGACTATGAAAT
Organism: Candidatus Saccharimonadota bacterium; assembly: GCA_026395435.1. Classification (GTDB taxonomy): domain Bacteria; phylum Patescibacteriota; class Saccharimonadia; order Saccharimonadales; family AWTP1-31; genus JAPLYT01. The sequence continues at coordinate 40,267 of JAPLYT010000013.1, read as the reverse complement.
ATACATACTTTTTTCGCGATAAACCACTATTTGGGCTCGATATCGGCATTGGCACCGCTCAGGCGATGCAGATCGAAGAGCACGATGGAAAACGGACGATCCTCGGATACGGTTCGTGTACCTTTGATCCAGACGCGATTAAAGAGGGGGTTCTTGTGGACGTGCCAGAGGTAGCCCGAGCGGTCAAACAAATGCTCAAGTCAGGCATTAAAGGAGACATTTCAACATCGCGAGTTGCCCTCACAATTCCCTCAGCTCGCACATTTAGCCGAGCCATCCGTCTACCACACCTTGAAGAAAAAGAAGTATCCGACGCAGTCCAACTAGAAGCTGAGCAATACATACCTGTCGCCATTGATAGTCTCTATCTCGACTACACGCAGCTCTATGAAACCCCTGAATATGTAGAGCTTTTTGCTGTTGCCGCCCCGAAACAGATCGTTGACTCTTACCTCGAACTCGCCCAATCTCTCGACATTGAGCCTGTCATTATCGAAACGAGCGTCGACGCGTCGACGAGACTGATTAACGGAAAAGATCACTTTACATCTCCTACGGTTTTAATAGACTTTGGAAAATCGTCAGCTGACATCACTATGTATGATGGAAACATTATTGCTACGGGCACCGTCGGTGGTGGAGGTGACAATTTCACGTCTAACATCTCTTCTCAACTTGGTGTTACCCCAGAAGAGGCTCGACTTATCAAAACGAAATTTGGGCTGAACTATAGTATCAAACAAAACGAAATCTCAATGGCACTTGAGCCGATCTTGGATCAACTGTTCCTAGAAATAAAGCGGATGATTCGGTATTACGATGATCGATATACTCAAAAACAAGGCATCACACAGATTGTGATCATGGGATTAGGGGCAGACCTCCCCGGCCTCGCAGATCGAATGACCAATACATTGCGCATACCAGTGCGAACATCAGATCCTTGGCAAATTGTGAAATATCAGACAGGCCTAGAGCCGATACGGGAGGCTCAGCGTGCTCAGTTTATGACTGTTGCTGGCCTTGCCTTGGTTCCACCGAAGGGGGTCTTTCTATGATCAACCTTCTACCCCCTGATACTAAGAACGATATCGCTCTGTCTCGTCGCAATTTTATGCTGTTTAAAATTAGCATTGTGTTGTTCGGATCCATTCTTGGTATGCTGCTCATTACGCAGGGTGGGGTATTCTACATGAAACAATCAAAAACTGCCTATGCTGCCCAAGTCCAAGGTTCGCAAGATGCGATCAAGAGTCAAAATTTGGAGTCCGTACAAACCAAAGTTGAGGAGATATCGGGCAATATAAAGCTCACCACCGATGTCTTGTCTCGAGAAATTTTGTTTAGTAAATTATTGAAGCAAATTGGCGCCGTGATGCCGGCCAATACCAGTTTGAGCGATCTTAAAATTAGTAAAACTGAGCGTAGCGTGGTGCTAACTGCTGTGGCATCGGATTACAATACGGGTACGCAGATCCAAGTGAACTTAGCCGACCCAGCAAACAAGATTTTCGATAAAGCAGACATTATTAATATCACTTGTAGTGACGCTGCCACTGACCCACGTTATCCTTGCACTGTCATCATTAGGACGCAGTTTAGCGATAACAAATCGTACTTGTTTATCGCACCAGAAGGGCCAAAATCATGACCACTAAAAAGACCTTTTATGCCATGATTTGTCTCTCGATACTCATGACCGCAGGTATTATCGTGGCTTTCATCAGTAGTTTTGGAATTCTCAAAAAGAGTTCTGACGAGCTCGTGGCGGTCAAGCTAGAGAACCGTGTGCTCGACGAGCAACAAAGTTTTTTGGTGAAAGCAAAGAAGGATATCGAAACATACAAAGAGCTAAACGGTATTGCCCAATCTGTTGTGCCGCAGGATAAAGATCAAGCTCGTACGGTTCGCGATATCACATCGATTGCCTCAAGTTTGGGCATCAAATTGAGTAGTGTAAGCTTCCCCGCCTCGACACTTGGACAGTCATCTAAAATCTCTGGAGCAAAGACGGCCGTCACCCAGGTGACACCAGTGGCAGGCATCCCGAAGCTCTATGAAATGCAAATTACGGTTCAGCAAGACACCGGAGCTCCCATCAGCTATGAGAAATTTCTCGACTTCTTGAGTAAGCTTGAGAAAAACAGACGAACCGCGCAAGTTACCAGCGTAACAATTCAGCCCACTACCTCTAACCGTAATAACCTGACCTTTAATTTGGTGTTAAGTACCTATATAAAACCATGAATACAGATGTAAAAAATATCCTACCACTAATCTTTAAAGCACTTGCGTGGCTTCGCCATCATAGTGTTGTTATTAGCATTACGGTGGTCGCCATCTTGTATGCAGCGCTTGTGGTCCAGATAAATATTCTTAATAGAAAGCAGCCGTCTGATACGTCCATTAATGAAAAAGTGCAAACTATCAAACAGCTTAAGATAGACCAATCGACGGCGAATAAGCTCAAAAAACTTGAGAATAACAGTAGTGAAGTGAAGACACTCTTCAAGGATGCTCGCGAAAATCCATTTCAAGAATAAGCTCAATTTCAGGTATACTAGACTAAAGGATGTATAATGACTAAACTACGAAAACCGGATTTTGGGCTGAGCGTTATTGAGACGTTTGTCGTGGTTATACTTATCGGAGTTGTCGTGTCATTTGGGCTGAACTCGTTCATGCAGATTTCTCGAAATAAGCGGGACGCCCAACGTCAATCAGACATTAAATCGTTCCATTTACGCCTCGAGTCGTTCTTTGCCCAATCTGCGTACTATCCGACGCTAAAAAATCTAAACGATAGTGCATGGGTACGCAAAAACATAAAAGACCTCACACCCGAGGAGATGAAAGATCCAAAGGGGACAAGCGGGACGCTGGTGGCTAAGCCTACTGCAAATATCTATAGTTATCAGCCAACGGCATCCGATGATATGGCCTGCGACAATGTCAAGAAACCCTGCGTCAAGTACGTACTAAGCGCAACACTCGAAAATAGTAAAACGATTTTTTCCCGCAGCCACCTCAACTAACTTGAAATTCTGTTAAAAACGTGATGAATATGGTTAAATAACAGATATGAAATTACTTAGTGGCCTCGATTTGGCTAGTTATATCAAAGAGCGTCAGCTCCATCAATCCCGTTCGCTTCGACAAAGTGGTGGTGTAACGCCGCGCCTGGCTATTGTCCGGACCAACCCGAGTGCGGTGGTCAATAGCTACATGAAGATGAAGCAATCATACGGTGAGGATATTGATGTAGATGTCATCGTGCATGACGTCGATCAAAAAGATGCGCTTGCTACCATCAAAACTTTGAATGCCGACCCAGATACGCACGGTATCATCGTCCAGATTCCACTGCCTGACGTTTCGCAAACAGATGAAATATTGAACGCTGTCGATCCTCGCAAAGATGTAGATGGCCTGGGCGCCAAGACTACGTTTGATGCAGCCACGCCTATGGCGATAAACTGGCTTATCGCCGGATACAATATTGATCTGCGTGGCAAGAATATCGTAATTGTCGGAAATGGACGGCTCGTGGGTAAACCGCTCGCAGCTTTATGGGAAGCTTCAGACCTCCCGGTGACCGTTCTCGACCGGTCGGTAAAGAACCTGGCAGACGCTACCAAAGACGCCGATGTACTCGTTTGTGCTACAGGAGTACCAGCACTCATCACGGCTGATATGGTCAAGCCAGAAGCAATCATCGTGGACGCAGGCGTCGCCACCGATAGCAACGGCCTCGTCGGTGACATCGCCGCTTCTGTCCGTGAATTGCCCAACATTACCATCACGCCAGAAAAAGGTGGCGTCGGCCCACTGACCATCTGTGCGTTATTCGACAACGTCCTCCGCTCAGCGCTTAAATCTTCAAAATAATAGTACTTTTGGTAGGTTTTGTGATGTCAAAAATATCGTCATTTTATATACAACGAATTTCAAGATTGACATTCGCTTATTGAAAATTCTCACGTTCGCTCCGTATGCTAATAACATTTGACGCGGTTCTTGCAAGGGCGTAAAACATAGTCACGTGTAGCTACACCATCAACGTAACGCTTAATAATCATCAAACCAGCACGGTATGATGATCATGGAAAAGGGTAGGCAGAGGTATGGGTAATTCAGGAGTTTTGGCCGATTCATCAGTAGATTATGACGCCAAAGAAGCGGCGATTATTGTTGCAGCAACAGCATGGGTGATCGCAATCGGTTCAGTAGCAATTGCAGCCTTAATGATCTGTGGGTGGAAAGGCGCTAAAAGCGTCGTCATCGATTGGTTGCACGGCAAAGCAACATTCATGTGTCGATAATGGACTTCTTCACTGAAAGCCTTGGAATCATTCATGCAGGCGACGTGGTGTCGCTCGCTCCGAGACTACAAGTAAGACAACGTATGCTGTTCGATCATGCGAACGGGGCGCGGCATATCATTTCAGGTAAAGCTCGAGATGTGCTGAACGTACTTGGAAAAGGAATTGAGGTTTCACAGTGGTATGCCTATTCAATCGCTTCAGGTTTGACCGACAGTGAATGGATGGAGCTCATAGACTTCTTGAATTCTATTGGGGGTATCGCTATTCGCCGTACGCGAAAGGCTCAGGTTCAAATCATAGTTCAAAGAACTCGATGGAGACTACAAGGAGTGACGTTGCAGTCACACGCATCTCGGTTCCCTGCAACACACAGGGCAATTGCCATTGCTGTTAGTCAGGCAATGAGTCAGTTGGCAGTTCTTACAATATTCGTTAGCATGTTAAGTATTATTGCAGGCATGCCATCATACGCTTTGCTCTCATTGTTTTGCATCAGCATCCTGTGGTTCACCACGATTGTGCATGAATATATGCACGTGGTAATTAGTAAGTCATCAAATCATACGCCTGTCATCATTGTTCGAGGATTACGGCTCGGAATTGTACATCACCAACTCTCGCGCAAACGAAATATTCTCTCTGCGCTTATGGGTCCGTTGATGGGGATTGTTTCGGCTGCAATACTCGGACTTATTGGATGGGCGATAGATGCTCATGTAGTGGCGGAGGCAAGCAGGGTAGTCTGCATATTCCACGCAGCGAGTTGGCTACCTTCATACGGAGATGGCCAGGCGCTTAGTAAAGAAATCACTTCATTCAGAAAGGGATATAGCTATGAGAAAACGACAACGACTTCTACTCAGCGTCGACGGACTACGGGTCCGGCGTAATGCTCGCTTTGAAATCAATATCCCGTTTTTGGTCGTAACGCCAGGTACGGTGACGTGCATCGTCGGGGCTAATGGTAGTGGCAAGACCACACTTGTAGAATCGCTGGTTGGGCTATTGCCGCCAATTGAGGGTGAAGTCAGGATCAATGGGCAAAAGGCGCATAGTGACAATCCGCTCGTTAAGCGAGCGGTTGGGTATGTGCCCGACGACGACACCTGGATCATTCCTGAGCTTACTGCTCGGGAGTACTTCGAACTGCTCATGTCGGTTCAGCTCCCCAGTCAAAGCCGTGTACTCATGCGAAGGCGTGTAGAGCAGATGGCGCGTGATCTTATCTTCACTTCTTTTGACCAACAGCTCGGGTACTTGAGTCATGGCAATAAAAAGAAAGTTCAGATCATCGCAGGATTGCTTCACGATCCCCATTTCATCATTGTGGATGAGCTACGTAACGGCCTCGACCCGATTGCCATAATTCGAGCAGAAGCACTCTTAAAAGCGCGAATGCAATCGGGGTCGGCCATTATTGCAGCCACCCATGATCTTTGGTGGGCAGAACGATTCGCTGACGAAATCGTTATGATACGTCGAGGCCACATCGTTCTCAGAGAAGCTACCGCAACTATAGTTAGGCAATATGGCAGTGTAGAGTCACGATTTATGGAGCTGTACAATGACGCCGCAATCTCAAAGTAGGTCATCACGGTTGCTTTACGCGACTATTGTATCGACGCGGTTCGGTGGAGGAAGCGAAAACCCATTGCGGTCTGCGCTTACGCGGATTACAGGGTTCTACGTCGGTGCTGTGTGCGGAGGGTATGTCATGGCTAAAACTCTGCACAATGCACAACTCCCCACGGGTATTCCATCGTCTGTGCTTTTTGCAATTGTGCTGAGTATAGGATTTATCTTGGGAGGTTTTGCGATGCTTGCAACGGGTATATTCCAGCAAGCAGGAAGTCGCATAGTCATGCAGTCGATGATTTCGCTCATGCCACTACGCCCACGGCAACGGTGGTTCTGTACGATGTTACCTATCGTGGTCATTTGGGGTATTTTGGTCGTATTTGGACTATCTATAGTCTGTACAATAGCCCAAAAGCTTGGAGTTTCAGCGGTGATGCTTAGCCTGGCATGGGCGCTCGGATTACTCAGTGGCATGGTGGGTTTGCTGGCACGTAGGCCATCTTCGCCATTTATAAAAACAGTCCTGTTTGTAGGTCAGGTGAGTGTTCTACTGGCGCTTTTTGATCATCTTTTGCAATCATCCGGTGGCCAGCACTTCAATCAAATCATCATTGTAATTTATGCAATCATCGCCTTGCAGTGCTATGGGCTCATTGATTCATATTTTTATCACTCGGTAGGGACTCTTCACGGCTCTAAGCCTGAACATAGGCAAATCATCCCTAAATTTCTCCCGCTATCAGCCTGGTTCTTGGTAAAATTGTGGCGTAATAATCGCACGAGAACATCATTTGGCATTGCTATGCTACTTTCATTATCGACAGCGATTTCAATGTTAGTCCGGGGCACGACATTCAGTGATCCCTACGGGATGCTCATACTGGGCGCCATTTTAGCTGCGATGTTCGCCTGTGATATTCGAGGAACCATGCGTCGTGCTATTCCACCTGAAGCCGTGTTACTTGGTGGGCCCAAGAGTCTGGTACTGAGTGAATCATTGGGTGTTCTTTTCTGTGGGCTCATCATTGGTCTACCCATGTACTTTGCGCTTCACGGCAGTGCAGTCAGCCAGGTATTGTTTCTGATGTTCTATCTGTCGGTTCAGACATTCAGCTCTATTGTCGGACTATTTGCCGGTACCGTATTCGTGCCATCGGCTCATGACACTGGAGCTCAGTTTTTCTCGGCAATGACCGCCTGCAGTACAGTCATGCTTTTTCCAAGGGCAGCCCAGTTTTCTCACGTATCAGTTTCTATGCAAATCGCCCTGTGGAGTGAGGCAGCGGTGACGGCGTGGGCTCTGATATTTGTATTTGAAATAATAAGGAGGAAACAGTATGGCCGTACTTGAAAGGTCGCAACAACAAAAACAATTAATTACTCGCACTACGATTGGCATGATAGTCGGACTGGTGATCTTTATTGGTCTGTTAATGTCGAAAGCATCGCTTTTATCTAATGCAACAGGTACTGTAACAGGCTCAATAGGTCCGGTACCTTTGTTTGAACTATCTAAAAACGCTGTCGGTAACGGTAATTACCAAGTGAATATAAATCTTTCGCTTTTGCGAATCTTGGCGCTTATACTTTTCTGCGCAAGCATCGGATTATTGACGGCCAAATTACAACAAAATATTAATCACAAACGTGATAGGATTGAATTATGAGCCACGATGAATTCACTAAACTATATGTCTACATGCAAGAGCAGTTCAATCGTATTGACGCTCGATTCGTCGCCCAGGATGTAAAAATAGATACCCTTATGGGCACGGTAGACGGGCTCGCTATGCGATTAGATGATATGGCTCAAGAAGTTACCATGATTAATCACGGTCTGAGTAGACATGAACGCTGGATTGAACAGTTAGCTGCACATACAAAAATGGTCTTGCAATAATTATTTTGGATCGTTTGAAACGCTGTGCGTATCTTCGCCAAGCTTGTTGTAGGTGTCTTGCAGGATTGCTTCACCGATCCCCCCACCGATCAACCACACGAGGATAAAGGCCAGCGGAAGGCTTAGTTTTTGATTAGTGACTTTGTCGACAGCTTCGGAGTATTTATAGATCAAGTAGAAATAGCCAAAGATTGGGATGAGCCAAATCCAAGCAGTCGGGATTTCGCCTCCCCGGTCATTAAGTTCTCCTTTTGTTTTGACATACCAAAAGAGTATATAAATTCCAAAACTAAATATTGTAAACAGTGCTACTTTCAGAGGACTTCGATATTTCATACATGTTCCTGTTGTTAGGTTTATTATTGTCAGTATACGCTGAAAATTTGTAAGTTGATGTATAGACAAAAAGTAATATTAGTTATATAATTGCTATATGACAGGAAAATCAGATCGATCACCACTTAGTGCAGCAGAACAAGCTATTTTCAACCAAATAGCCTCTACTAATGAAATTTCGCCAGTCATACTTACCGTTACTGACGGGTATGATCCAACACCTCGACCGTTTGTACTTGAAGAAGGCCTACGGAATGAGGGCTTACCTATTGGCCATATAGCTTTCATGGGCGATTTCGAATCCTAATTCAACTAATTATAAAATTACCAATATCAGACGAAAAGTACGAGTATAATTAGTCTATGAATTCAAAAATAGGCGTATTCGATTCTGGCGTAGGTGGACTTTCTGTGGCTCAGGCGATTGAAAAAGCCCTCCCAAAGGTAGAGGTACTTTTTGTAAATGACGCAGAACATGTACCATACGGCGACAAGTCGATGGACCTCGTATATTCATATGTAGCGCCAATTCTGAAGAAATTAGAAAAAGAAAAGTGTGATGTAATCGTGATTGCCTGCAATACGGTTTCAACAAACCTCATAGAAAAGCTTAGGCAGACAATCAAAGTACCGTTAATCGGCATGGAACCAATGGTCAAGTCGGCATCTGAGCAAACACAAACGGGAATCGTGGCAGTCTGTGCAACCCCGGCTACGCTGGCAAGTGCGCGATATCACTGGCTGAAAGATACCTATGCAAATACCATTGCAGTGGTCGAACCAGATTGCAGTAGCTGGTCTCGAATGATTGAAGCTGATGCCGTAGACCATGCGTTTATCGAACAGCAGATCAATGATTTATGTGAGCAAAAGGTCGATATAATCGTCCTGGGCTGTACCCATTATCACTGGATAGAAGATGATATTCGCCGAATAGCCGAGGGTAGAGCATTAGTTTTACAACCCGAACAGTCAGTCATACGTAAAATCGTTCGTACGCTTGAAGAGATAAAAATCTAAAGTTTTGCTACTTCTGCTTTGAACTGTTCGCCGCGTTCAATGTAGTCTTTGAACATACCAAAACTAGCACAAGCAGTAGATAAGAGGACGCTATCGCCAGGTCTTGCTACGCGAGACGCAGTGGCAACTATGCTTTGCATCGTAGTGCCACCATCTAGCACTTCACCGTTAAAGCCGGCAGCAACAGCTTCACTAGCTATTCGCGATCCCGTTACGCCGATTGTAATAAGTGTGTGAACGTCACTTTTGGCAATGATACCCTCGAGCTCAGAATAGTCAGATTTCTTTTCTGAGCCACCAAGTATTAATACTTTTTTGCCAGCAATAGACTCGATCGCCACAATGGCTGTTTCTGGTGTAGTGCCAAATGAATCATCATAATACTTCACATTATTCACTTCGCGGACTAGGTCGAGCCGGTGCGGGAGGCCTTTGAACTTTTTCACTGCTTCCACGATCACCGAAGCGTCGTTGTCGATAACATCCCAAATGGCCGCAATTGCCGCACAAACGTTCTCCAGGTTGTGGCGTCCAAGTAAGGCCACGTCCGATGTCTTGCAGACTTTTTCGTCATCCATATAAATGTCATCCCCCAGAACGTAGGCTCCGTTTTTATCTCCGGGTATTTGGCCTACTGGCGGGACTTCGTAGGAAATCTTGAATGCCGAACTGACCTCGACCACTTCGCCAGAAAAATCACTCAATCGGTTAAATATTGCTCGATCTTTTGGTCCTTGATTGCGGAATAATTGTTGCTTAGCTCCGATGTATTCCGCCATGTCAGTATGCCAGTCGAGATGTTCCGGCACGACCATCAGACAGACAGCGATAGTCGGTGAAACGCCCAGGTCAATGAGCTGGAAATTGGCAAGTTCTAGCACCACCCAGTCGTCGCTTTTGATGCCATCTTTGAGCATATCGAGTGGTGCGATGCCGATGTTGCCACCAAGGTGGACGGTCTTGCCGGCTTGCTCTAGGATAGCCGCAATGAGTGACGATGTGGTGCCTTTGCCTTTGGTGCCTGTAACGCCGATGATAGGAGCAGGGCAGACGCGGAAAAATTCTTCGGTAACGGTGGTCACTTTGCGGAGAATTCGCTCGTTATTGGCTTCAACGATTTGCTTAGGGTGTAGGCCGGGTGTGCGGATGATCAGATGAAAGTCATCCAAATCATCCAGATATGCTTCGCCCAAGTGCGACTCTGCGCCTTCTGGAATGACAGTTTCCGGATTGCGATCACAAATGGTGATTTCATTTCCTGGGCCCCAATAGTCGTATGCTGATCGTCCCTGTCTGTCGTATCCGAGTATGGCAATTTTCATCTCTCTATCATACCCTATTTAGCTGCTGCTGCGCGACCTTCCCAAACCGTGAGCGTTATAGACAGATAACGTTTCAAAGACTACACTGTGAGAGGAATAACCAGCGATTGTACTCATCGTGATAAAAATCAAAAAACTATTCATTACAAAAATTGCCGCAATCATCATAGTATTTGGTGTAATTTTGGCTGCGCCGTCATTTCAAGCCAAGGTACAACTACCTCCAGCTACTCCTGTTGGCTCAAGCCCAGTTGTATCACCGTCAGCTCTTTCTAAAAATGTGAACGTAGCGCCGGTGCCAGCACCGCAGCCAAAAAAGCAGGAAGCATCTAAAAGCACTCCTGCTCCAAATAGCGAAAATACCTTCGCTAGCTCGCTTTTGGCAGGCAAAGATTACCCGCAATTAGCCTATTACGCTTTGCAAACACCGAACGACCCGCAGGTTGCCAGTAGTTGGCATCATACAACCATTCAATCTGCCCGAGCTTGGGATATGTCTACCGGTAGTGCAAGCACGGTTATCGCGGTGATCGATACAGGGTTTGCATTAGCTCATGAAGACCTCGCAAATAAGTGGGCTACCAATAGTGGTGAAACCGGAATAACGAAACTGGGCGATGCATGTTGGACTGGTGTCGCGTCGAATAAAGCGACCAACAATTGTGACGATGACCAAAATGGCTATATCGACGATACCAGGGGTTGGGATTTTGTGAACAATGATAACTCCCCACAAACGGGTATGACAAATCCTATCGGTACTGGCACGCAGCACGCAACCATGGTAAGTAGCCTGATTGGCTCCCAGGCCAACAATGGTGTCGGCACAGCCGGGATGGATTGGCAATCCAAGATTATGCCGCTTCAAGTATTGTCTGACGACGGCGAAGGTTTTACCAACGCTATCGCAGCAGCCATCCAATACGCCACCGATAACGGAGCCAAGATCATCAACATGAGTCTTGGTGGAAGCGGCTATGACGTGGCAATGGACACCGCTATCACCTACGCTACGGATCGTGGCGTTTTGGTAGTGGCAGCCAGCGGGAACTGCGGAAACAGTACTGCCGGAGATTGTGCCAATATGGTCGCACCAGGGCGCATGGCCTACCCGGCGAAATATCCTAAAGTGCTTGCGGTAGGATCGACCGATTCATCGGATAATCGAAGTGGATTCAGTAGTTATGGTGCTGAGCTTGACGTAGTAGCGCCTGGAGATTTGGTAGGACCTCTCGCTAGCTGGAGCAGCGTGTATACCACCGATGGATATGTCAGCGCCGCGAGCGGAACGTCGTTTGCATCTCCTATTGTGGCAGGGCTTGCTGGTATTCTGCGCGCACAGCTCGGAAACCCTACCGTGGCACAATTGCAAAGAGCTCTTATCGATTCTACCGACAAAGTTGCTGGCATGAGTGGAGCAGGTAGGACTGATCAATACGGAGCAGGACGGGTCAATGCTCACAAAGCCACGCTTCTCGCCAGTGCTCTCGTCAATCCTCCTGGTACGGTGGGCACAACCGCAATACAATCCCGCCAACCTCCGACCGGTGGACTCACGCGTTCTAAAACCGGTGCTGTTGCCTCAGACGAATCTATATTGCTGGTATGCAGAGTCGATGCAACCGACACCTGCTCTTCTACTATCCAGAATGGCGCCACAATCCAGCGATTCAATCCGAACGATCTCACCAAAGGAGCCAGCGTATACTATACGTTTATAAAAGGCTCAAGTTTGAGCGCAGGCACCACTACGTTATCTGTTCACAGCAAGAACTTCGCCACAAAAATTGCTGATGTCACAAAATAATTGTCGTATATCTAATTCAGCTAATACTCTATAATCATCGATATGAATCCCGACTGTGACACCTGCAAATTACCTATCAACCCTGACTCTGTGATTTATGAAACAGACCAGTGGCGAGTACTTTTGGCCAATGACCAAGGCTACTTGGGCCGCTGCTATGTCACAGCAAAGAACCATACGGGAAGTTTGGGTGAGCTTTCTGATCAGCAGTGGAAAGAGTATGCACGCATCGTCACGTTACTCGAGACGGCTTGCAAGAAAGCACTTGGGGCTGAGATGTTCAACTGGACATGTCTCATGAATAATGCCTTTCGAAAACAACCAAGTAAACCTCATGTGCACTGGCACTTTCGGCCAAGGTATAGGAAAGATGTATCCTTTGGTGACCTGACCTTTGAAGATCCGCAATTTGGTTACCATTATGATAGAGACCAACAGCGCAACATCGACGTTAAGGTCTATATGGGCATTCGAGACTCGATCAAAAAGTCGATGGATTAATTGTTAATAGCTTATTGCAACTAGCCGTCGATGGTTTTTTTGACGAGTTCGGCGACCTGACGAGGAGTCATGTCTGCTTTAAGGATTACGGCACTAACGTTTTGTGATTTGACGCTGGCAGGAATTTCTTGCTCACCCATGTTTGTTAAGATAACGACTTTGATCGATTTACCCCAGTCGGTTTGACGCAATTTCTCGAGCATTTCATCACCATTCATCTCGGGCATCATAAGGTCCAGCAGGATGATTTCTGGCTTCATTTTCTCACATACAGCCAGTCCAACCTTGCCATTTTCAGCAGTTTCTACATCGTAGCCTTCGGCCTCGAATTTAATCCGATACATCTGACTGATCGCTTGATCATCTTCAATAATTGCAACTTTTATAGCCATGTAGCAATAGTAGTGTAATTTAGCTTAAAACACAATTGGATTGAGCTGTATTATGGGGCGTTAAAAGTAGCTTTCTTTTAGTAAATACCTGACAAAAAGAAATCAATAATACAAACTCGCTATGAATTTAGAGTAATCGTAAGAATATGCTAGCTTAAAAAACAAAACAGTGATATAAAATTTGTAGATAGAAAGATATGTATGAATAATTTTGGACATGAATCTGGACTTGTGTTTAGAGATCTTGATCTCGAATCGGACCAAGACGTACACAATTTAATTGAGTGGTCAAATAGGCCCGATGAAATGATCCCATTAAGTTATGAGAGCCTTGCTCGTCATCATCTGTCGACGTGTGCGTATCTAGACAATGAACTTGCAGGTTATGCTGCTGTGTCAGTAATTTATTCCAGTGATGTCGTTGAATTCGGTGCGTTGGTCGTTAACCCTGATCTACGAGGGCATAAAATAGGATCAGAGCTAACCCGTAAGGTAGTCTCAAAAGTCAGCCAAGAACTACGACCTTCACTAATACTCGCTTTTGCTAATGAGAAGAGTTCGAAGCTGTTTAAAAAACTAGGGGGTAAAAGTTGGCAAGATACGGATCTTTTGCCGCAAGATCAGTCTCTATGGACGCAGAATGTACATCATTGCCCACAACGGTGACACGCCACTCCCTTAATTTATCTATGAAAGGCTGGTAAAGTCCTAAATAGGGGGACACGCTGTTTTTCATAGCCAGTATTTGCTCGTGCGTCAGTACAGTTGTAAAATGGGCTTTTATTGTCTCTTCATCATTGATTATCCCCCGAATAGTCTTTACAATAATATCCTCATCATAATTTGGCATTAAATTTTGTTCAATATTTTCCCAGGTGCTTGATATTATTGTCGGCGGGATAGTAAAACCAGCTAACTTCGCGACCTGAAGCTGTCTAATTTTTCGATCAGCCCTTTTAATATTATTTGGAGAGTTTAACCAAAGATTGTCGGGATATAAATCCCAAATAGTATCATGTAGGTGTAATATTTCTGAATTGATATATAGTTTTTTAGTTGGATCGCTTGTGATCGGCTCAAAAGCCAATAATTTTCTAAACCAGGCGGCTCCAATATTTTCGACATCAATAGGCTGCCCATTGTACGCCAATTGCACCTCTGCATCCTCATTCACATAAACATGGAAATCATCTTCGCCCGAAAGTGCTTTGTCGGTTAAGTAGGTAACTACATTGAAACCTTTTGAATCTAAAATAGCGGTTACTGGTCCATAGGCATGTTCATCGTAGTTTGACGCCGCTATAAGTATAGATTTTTCCATAAAACAGATTTAAATGACCAGACACTTCGCGTATCTGGTCATTTCCTTGTAGGCCTCAGCAGACAATGCTTTTTGATCACTTTCTTTTGCCAGCCCTTTTCCCAAAGGATATTTAACCGCTCCTTTAGCAAGATTTACGGGTCTTCTGATCTTTTTTAATCCAAATATCGCACGCCGATCATTAACAAAATTGAAATCATCCATTTCAATAAGATATATTTGACCACTTTTAGGATCTTGTTTCCACTGCGTACCGTAATGCTGTTTTCTAGTTTCGAAGACCATAATTCTGTCTTGTAATGAAGGTAAATGAATTATCGGCACAGAATCTAAATTATTGGCGTGTTGTTCTAGAAATATACTCAGCACTTCTTTCATGCAGCTTAGGTATGAATGTTGCGCAAGTAATAATATCGCCTCGCAACCATCGGTCCCGATCGACTCAATACTTGGTGCTTTTATTTTAAGCATTATCTCCTGCATACGAAGCGCACGCATGTGACAGTCATAGTAGAGCCCATCGAGTTTAGACTGCCTAATTTTCTTATCCGAAATTTGGTTTAGAACGTGTAATTTCGAGCGTAAATCAAGCTGATCTTTATTGGCAAGATCAATAAGTTCCTTTCGATATTCTGGAAATTTATAATAGGTTTTTATAATACTGTCGCCTATGTATTAATTAAGTACTAAGTTTAGTCATCGAAGTCGACGCCTGTACCATCAGGAGTGCAACGCCCCATTCCATCTATGGAAATTAGATCGGATTCTATTGCAAGTGCTTCAAGAATTGTTATCCTACCTAAATTTTGTGACGTTAATGCCACATCTGCAGTTTCTGCTAGATTAATTCGTAGTTGCTCATTCATACCATGGCCCTCCTAAGTTAGTAATTACAACATACTCCAGTATAAGGTATTTTTCAAAAAGAAAACTTTATAATAGTACTTCGTTAATTATGTCGAGAACTTGTTGTGGCGTGTGATGTGCTTTGACGATATATCGATCCACGTTCAATAACCCAAGTGCACGAGGGGCTTCATCTCTACTAATGTTTGTCAAAATGATGACACGAATTGGAGCACCCCATTCAGTCTGACGCAATTTCTCGAGCATCTCGTCGCCGCTCATTACCGGCATCCGTAAATCAAGCAAAATCAAATCCGGGCTTTGCTCTTCAATTACTACAAGTCCCTCAACGCCGTTGGAAGCAACACAAGTCTTGAATCCAGCAGATTCAAGCTTAAACTTGTACATTTCAGCAATAGGTCTGTCGTCTTCAACTATTGCTATTTTTTTCTGCACAAGCTCTGATGATACGCCACTTCACCCCTCTTGCGCAAGCCACTTATGCTGCAAAATTTACACTTTTTGGATTTAACCAATAAAACGAAAAGTACCCTTGATAAAATAACAAAAAAATGGTACAATATGACAATGGAATTAGACCAAACGATTGCTCCACTTATCAACAATCCAGAAGTTTTAGTCTCTGCTATTCGTGCAGAATATTTTGGTGAGGATTTTGATGCCTTGACTAGACCTCAAACCGAAATCATTCCAACTGACCCACTCATTAATGATGAATCGAATACAAATAGAACATGGCGTGAATATGCTAGAGAAGCTGTTATTGTAGCCGAAGCAGCGCCGTTCATTGGTGGAGCATTGCGTTATGGGGCAGTCTTTGGAACTGTTTTAGCATCAACAAAGAACCCATATTTAAGTGCGGGATCCTTAGGGCTTTCAACTGGATTGGTTGAGGGTGGTGCGGTTTATGCAGCGTCGCATCTACTCACACATCCCAAAGGAAGTACCGCTCTAAAGTTAATTGATAAATTATTGGACAGCAAATTTGCACGAAAAATAATCTCCGAAGACGCAGTGATGCCGCCTGTCGTAGAAGCATTAGTCGGTCTCGAACTCGGTGCCCCTGCGGTTATGAAGGTTAAAAAACGGGAAGACCTAATGCTTGACCAAGAACAACTTTTGAGGAAAGGGCTTTTTACGACGTCATGGCTAATTGGTGCAACCTCTCTGCAAGGATTCTTGATAGCCGAGGGTTTAACTAATATGACTGAGCCAAAAATTGTTGGACCAATTTTAGGTGTTTTTGCATTTGGTGCTGCAGTTGTTAAAAAAATAAAGAATAAATATGCTGTCGATAATCGTGATAACATATAATATATTATGCATATAGATGACGCCATGCCAGTTAATCAAACAGAGAACCCCGGAAGTCCTGCATTTGAGTCAAGATTTGACTTGAGTGACCTAGAAATATCTCAGATTGAGGCAGGTGTATGTGATCAAGCACGTGATGCGTTTGGCAATACTGTTTCTGTAGCGTGGATAAGCGCAGGCCATCCGTATTCAAATTTTGCCAGAACTCACGAAGCTCGTATTTGGTCTGAAGCCGGCGATGTTGATCCTCTGTACGACCTAAATCAGGATTACTTAGTGATAGTCGATACAAGAGAGGATGATGGTGTGATTGCACATGCCGCATCGATTATGTGGCCACGTGAACGTCCAGAATCTGACCAAGACCCACAAATTACTGGCGTGTACACAATTGACAGCCTTATCTCGCGTGGTAATTTTAGCCTCGCTGATTTCTATGATTTCTATGATGAACACGGAGTTAATATGCGTGAATCAATAGCCGTTGAAACGAACTTTAAGTTAGATCCGGATTTCGAGCCATTTAATGGTCTGGGTACTGCCGAACTTACATACCTAACAGTTGTGAATACAGTAATAGGAAACGGGTCAAAAGTAGGGAGTACGGTTGCATTTGCGACTATTAATGAGAGCCAAATTAATTCTTTTGAGCGTGTGGGCGTAAGTGTCCAAAATCTTATGGGAAGAGATGAATTCAGTACAGAAGAAGGCGAACTAGGGATTGTTTCTAAGCCGGTTGCAATTGAACTTACGCAAGAAACACATGATTTGTTTCAAGGTATGGCCTTAATATTGCCAAGTATTAAATATTAAGATATTCCTGAACTTACCCAATATTTCTTCTGGAATTTATATGGGGCGTAGGAACGCTTAATTTGTTTTAGTCCTGGGATTCCTAAATCTTGTTCCCAGTTGACATTTTTTTGACCAGAACTATCTAATGATTTTGCGGCTTCATTAATGAGCACAGCATATATGCCATCATGCTCATCCAAAATTGCTTTCTCGAAATGGCAAATATAATTTTTATCATCAATTGTCTCATGTATGGAAAAGCCAGCTAGTTTACCATCAATTCTTGCTGTGGTGATATGGAGTTCGAAGTGATCGATATGGGAAAATAATCTATTAATTGCAATTTGTTCAAGTCGTGTATGGTCCGCTGGTTGGGGAGTTTGTTTCTGCCATTTACTGAGAACTTCCAGCATTTCAACCTGTAGCTCCTTATTGAGCTTATTAATGTTTTCAAAAGTTAAGCGGTCGCCCAAATCATTTTTAGTATGGTGCACCTTTTGTCTTTTGTTTTTTAATTTAGACCCATTGAGTTCACGAAGTCTTTCTACATAGTAAACGTAATCAAAACTATCCCTATCTTCTGCTATTGCATATATCTCAGGGTTCTCCATATGGCCAATTACCACTTCTGGCACTAGGTCTAATCTACCAGCAATTTTAAGAATTTCTGCTACTGATTCATCTATCCGCTGGTGACCAAGAATGGAGTATAGATGCTCGCCTCCATAAACGTAGTCGGGTAGCTTTACTACTAGATTTCCATTTAGCCAACAAACGCCAGCTTTGTCATCGGTATTCCACGAGAATAGATTCGCAAAACTAAAGTCAGAATATAGCTCGTATTTTTTAGTGTATTCTGATATTTCTTGCTTAAGATCGATCGTGATCTTTGTGAATTCAGGGAACGATTTAATCATTATAGTAATAATACAGGTTTATTATTTAATTTGTATACTTTGGTGTTTCTTCTGCGTTAAAACCATTTTATTTGATATGATTTATATTGAAGTTAAGCATAATAGGTTCCTTAGAAAATTGTAGTATGAAATTTGATTTTATTATAATGGCAGTCAGCACCTTCGCAATGCTAATCGTAGGTTTATTGATTCTCATTCGAAATCCTAAATTAAAGATCAATAGGCTATTCGGATTGCTCGCATTTTCAATTATTGCATGGACTGTATTTAATTATCTTTCGGTGGTATTCCTCACAAGCGACATAGTAACTCGAATGGTGTTTTTCACCGGCATTCTCACCGCCACATCAATTGTCAACTTCTTATGTATTTTCCCAATCGACTCGGGCGTGGGTAAAACTACGGTGGTAAAGTTATATAGAATATTCACTTTAATATTACTGCCTTTAGTTTTTACAAATAAATTTATACAAAAAGTCACGAGAGACGAGATCGTAACTTCGTATTTATATAATGTATTTTTAGCCTACACAGTATTTTCAATCATACTTTTTATTTTCGTAATCTATAAACAATTTAAAAGTGGTCTAAATTTTAGTCAGAAACTTCAATTAAAGTTAGTGGCTTGTGGTATTATGCTTTACGCCTCTCTGGCTGTGATTTCAAACATCCTACTTCCACTTTATGTAGATAACTGGTCCAGCTCCAGACTTGGCCCAATATTCTCACTTTTGCTTATTGGAATGGTTGGCTATACGATCGTGAAGCATAAGTTATTTGACATTCGCCTTATTGTTGCACGGGCCATGGGGTATATATTAACACTTGGGACCCTCATCGGTATTTATGTCATTGCAATATTTGGTATATCGTCATCGTTGTTGGGTGCTTCGAAGTTGACTACGTTGCAGCAGGCGTTTTACTTCGCTGGGACGCTGGTGTTTGGGTTTACGTTGCAGCCACTTCGGAAGTTTTTCGATAAGCTTACCAACAGGCTATTTTATCGAGATGCCTATGATTCTCAGGATTTACTCGATAAACTCAACAAGGTTTTGGTGGGGAATATCGATCTGCAACCCCTGTTGCGGCAGACATCTGAGCTGCTGGAAGGCACGTTGAAGGCTGAATATGCCGCATTTATCATCAAAGAAGTAGAAGGATCATCGAAAAGGGTGATTGGCTCAAAGAAAGTGGAGCTGGATGACGACCAAATAAGCGAATTAACAGCTCATAATCAAGATTTAGATATGATAATCGTTGCTGATGAGTTGGATGAATCTCATGGCAAGATCAAGGCGGTGCTTTCAAAGAATAAGATTTCTGTCTTGGCACGATTGGCGCCAACAGGGAAGGATACGATTGCTCTAGGTTATCTAGCACTGGGCAGTAAACAGAGTGGAAACCCTTATAACAAGCAAGATTTGCAGGTTTTGGACATAATCGCCAACGAACTCGTAATTGCTGTCCAAAATGCGATGCGATTTGAAGAAATCGAAGCATTTACCGTCACCTTGCAGGAAAAGGTCAATGACGCCACTCGGCAGTTACGCCGTACCAACGAGAAGCTTAAGGCACTGGATGAAACAAAGGATGAGTTCATTAGTATGGCCTCTCACCAGCTACGGACCCCTCTGACCGCTGTTAAGGGCTATGTGAGCATGGTTGTGGAAGGTGACGCTGGAAAGCTCAACAAACAGCAGAAAGAGCTGTTGGATCAGGCATTTATGAGTTCTCAACGCATGGTATACCTCATTGCCGACCTCTTGAACGTTTCTCGCTTACGTACGGGTAAGTTTGTGATCGAAAACAAGCAAACTAACCTGGCAGATGTGGTTGAAGCCGAGATCGAACAGCTCAAACAGGCTGCTGCAGGTAAAAATCAGACCCTTACATACGCTAAGCCGGCTAAATTCATCGATTTGATGCTCGATGAGACCAAAATGCGCCAAGTTATCATGAACTTTACCGATAATGCCCTTCATTACACCCCTAAAGATGGAAATATTAAGGTTTCACTGCAAGATTTGGGTAATTCTATCGAATTTACCGTGGTGGACGATGGGCTGGGAGTGCCGAAATCTGAACAACATAACCTGTTTACGAAGTTCTTCCGGGCCAATAATGCCCGTCGGGCACGACCAGATGGTACCGGCTTGGGGCTCTTTATGGCCAAAAAGGTGGTTGTTGCCCAAGGTGGAGCAATCATCTTCACCAGCCAAGAGGGTAAGGGAAGCACCTTCGGCTTTACTTTACCGAAGAATTCGACCATCTTGCCTCACACAACCACAGATACAAAAGTTGACCCAAAACCAGCTAAATAACTAATTGTGGACAGAATGACCGCTATCGATTGATTTGCGGTCTTTTTGGTATTTCTCTACCCTGATTTACCGAAGTTAACACAAGCACTCAAAACGCTTGTGTTTATTGAGTTATTATTGTAGAAAGTATTGACATAAGCGTATGCATGTGGTAAAGTTAAACACATTAACGAGAGGTGGATATTTCGTACCGTTCGTAACAAATATAAGAGTCTCATTTGAGCACTCACAGGGAGATATATATAATGTCTGAACAACTCGTAAATTTTGCCGACCGAACTCGACAAGTTGCAGCCGCTGCTACAATAGCCGCATTAGGCCTCGTAGCTGGTTGTAGCGATAGTCCAAAAGAAAGTACTCATAATTCTGCCACGACTACTACCGTTGAAGTCGCTACCTCGCAGGAAGCTTGCGCCCAATCTTGGGAGATTAAGCAACTAACTACAAGCGATCATCGTTTTGTCAGTGAAGGTCTCGCTTCTATCCGAGACGCACAAACTCCTGCTGATGCGCGAGAAGCCATCCAGCAAGAATGGCTCGGAATTGTTGCTGGGTCACCAGCAACACTTTCTGGCGTATCAAAAGTTATACTTAACGCTGACGTTAATCCAGCCGATTTGGTAGATGCATCAGGTGCATGTGCCAGCGATAAGGCCGAAACACTTCGAGCTCAACTCGATACCACACTCTCACTCTCTGATCTCACCCCAGACCAAGCACCAGAAGTTGGTACGAACTCTGGTATCGACCAGAATGGTTCCGTCGTATTTGCCAGCCACAACGGCATTAGCGGAAATCGAAAAGCAATTAAGGTCTCGATGCCCGATGGCCGTACTATCTGGATCATGGAACGATGTGGGAATATGGTCACCGAAAAACCTGTGCCAGGACTCCCTACTGGTCCAACAGACGAAGGTGTCTCGCCTAAAGTCGACAAGAATACAACTCCTGCTGGTGTCCCTGGCCAAAACCGTGGAAGCGGTACAGCTGCATCTGGCCCAACAGGTCCAGGTGTAGGCCCAGTAGGCCAAACTCCAAACGGACAAGGTTTTGTTCCTGGAGAACAACCAGTAGCCCCTGTTCCAGAAACCAAGACTAGCACTGACCCAAACAGCCCAACTGTTGTACCAACCCCACCAACGGGCGTTGAACAGAATCCAAACCTCGGTGGTAACGGCACACCAGCTGCGCCTCCTACCAGTGTTGACACTATTGGCGGCCAAGGTGGCTCAACCGGCGGACCCGGAAATATTTAAGGCTTTAAGGGATAAATAAGGAAATAATATGAAACTACCAAATATCTTCAAGAAACTCAGTAAGAAAATGCGTGCAGTTGTAGCAGTAGCTGGAATTGCCGCAGTAGTCGCAATCCCTCTAGCTGTTATGGCCGAGTATTACCCAGTACGTCCAGTATTTGACTACAACAAAGCCCCACTAAACGGTTCAACCTGTGTTGCCGCTGATAGCGCTGCATTAAACCGCTGTGGTTCTTTGCAGGGTCCTGTTCTCAACAGCTTCATCAACACTCCAAGTTACGGCGACGAACGAGCTTTCTTCGATGGCCGTCGTGCTGACCAAACAGTTGGCCAGAACGCAGACCTTATTGGTGACGTTACGACTGGCAGCAAAGAAGTTGTTTTGCGAACATACGTGCACAACAACGCTAACCAAAACACCAACAACACTATTGGTGTAGCCAAGAATGCAAAAGTACGTGTTGCACTTCCAACGGCGACTGCACAAGTCTTGCGTGCTCGATCATACATTACTGCAGATAACGCTGCTTCTGTAGAAGACACTGCCGATATGTCTGGTTCCCAACAGTTTAGCGTTTCATATGTTGCTGGTTCTGCAAAACTCCTTCGTGGAACTGCAAGCTACAACTTGAGCGACAACATCGTTACTACTGGTGCACTTATTGGCGACAAAACTATGGATGGTAATCTTCCTGGTTGTTTCGACTTTGCCGCACTTGTAGAAATTCGAGTCCGTGTTCAGACTGCTAGCTACAACCTAGACCTCACCAAGCAAGTTCGTAAGCATGTAGATGGTCAGACAGGCAACTGGAGCAAAGAAGTTTCAGTCCCTGCTGGCACAAAAGTTGACTACGTTCTAAATACTAAGAACGCTGGCGCAGCAACTCTCATGGGTGTTACCACTCGAGATGTCTTGCCTCCACACACCCAGCTCGTACCTGGAAGCATTAAGTATATCAACGCCAAAGGATCTGGCGTTCAGGCTGATGCACCTTTGTTCGGTGGCGGTATCATCGGTGGACAGTACAACCCTAATGATGATTCACTGATCGTATTTAGTGCGATCACCAAAGATGACTTTGCTGGATGTTCTACCAAAGTACGAAACATTGCATTTGCAAAATCAACGACTACACCTGAAATCAACGACTATGCAGACGTCACAATCACGAAAGAAAACTGTAACCCCGTTACTCCTGTGTACAGCTGTGATTTACTCTCTGGCGCCAAGATTGGTGACCACAAGTACAAGTTCGATGTTCGTTACATCGCAAAAGATGGTGCAACACTCAAGAACCTAAAATACGTCTACGGCGATGGTTCAAGCGTAAATACAACTGCTACTACAACTGAACACACCTACGCTAAAGATGGTACATTCAACATTGCTGTTGCTGCTACGTTCACGGTCAACGATAAAGACCAGACTGTTACCAGCGAAACCTGTGCGACAAGCATTACTATCTCACCAAAGCCTGTTATTCCTGTGTACAGCTGTGACCTATTCACTGCTGATAAGATCGCCGACAAAACATATCGATACACAACCAAGTTCACTGCCCGTGATGGTGCAACGCTGAAGTACATCAGCTACGACTTCGCTGACGGTTCAGACAAGCTCATGACCGACAAAACTGTCGTTGAGCACACCTATGCCAAAGACGGAACATACGTTCCTCGTGCCGTAGTCGTGTTCATGGTCAATGGTGAAGAGAAGAAAGTCGAAAGCGACAAGTGTTCAGCTGCTGTTACTATCAGCACTCCTCCTGTTACTCCTCCGACTACTCCACCATCTGGCAAGTTGACAGACACCGGTTCAGGAAACATCCTCGGACTATTTGCAGCAGTTACATTGATCGGCGCATTCATGCACCGTGCATATGCTGACCGCAAATCAGCCTAAGGTTGATACCCCGACCTTGCACAGTTACCATAACTGTGATAAGGTAGAGTAGTAAAAGAGCCGTACGTGACTGGCCGCTCCAACTCAGATAAGACTCCTCGCTTGCGGGGAGTCTTCCATTTTAGCCCCTGTTATGCTATACTTTCCAAGTCTTAAATGCGTTGAGTCTATATACTTCACGCAACGACGTGGTCCCATCTTCTAACGGTTAGGAAATCGGGTTTTCATCCCGGCAATAGGAGTTCGATTCTCCTTGGGATCACCAACGAAAGAGCCCCACTTATGTGGGGCCTTTTCGTTGGCGGTTGTCCGAATGGACAACCGAACTCCTGAGTTCGAAGAACAAGGCAGGGTGCAGATGTATTTGGACCTGTAGCCATTTACACCGAAGGGCCAAAGTCATATACTGGGCTTTATATGTCAGAAAGTTATGAGCACATCCAACCTCTTAGTGACGTCGAAAAAGGATTACTCAGCTCCATCGAGGTTCGTATGGAACGTAGTGACCCACACTTCGTTGAAATATTTAATGAATTTAACGAAGGCACTTTGCGTGAAGAGCTATCGTTTAAAGATCAAGTGTCGCTTCATGCTATAAATCTTAACAACAATGCGAGAGATATCTATCACAATCGAATGGTTCGAAAGATGGTCCGAATCGGGGCTGGCTGTGCTGGTTTTGCCTTAGGCGTTATGTCGATGGTTCATTATCAAGAAGTTATTGATACAGATCGCACCCATGCCGTCGAATTGGCTGTCAGAGAAGATGCTCGCTCATTCACTCAGAATGAAAACAAAAACGCCTTTGCCCAAGCTGGTTTCGAGCTATCATCCTTATATCATCGTATCGACCACAAATTTGCCTGCCAGCCACTCGATATAGAAACGGAGAAATATTTTGATACATTGCCGGGCAAAGCGAGTGGATATCAAAGTTTTACCGAAAAAACTGCACTCCCTCCTCATATTGTAAAGAATAATACTGCGGCCATAAATGAAGCCAAAAATAATCCAACGACTCAATCTTTTTGCGATAAGCCCACATTGAACAGCAATCGGGATAGGCATGAATTTGCAGTCTTAGACTATGGTTTTCAAAAGTCCGTGGCCCATCTAGCTGATACAAATGTATCGGCAAAGTATTATGAATTGCATCTAGACGAGGCTTCATCTGTATCTGCTGAGTCTCAGTACGAAAAGACTTTCGGATACCTTGGCGATCGTTTGTTGCAGTGTAATGCGCTGGCTCTGTCGTCAATGTCGATGTATTTTTTGATAAAACGTCGATCAAAAAAGAATACTGCCTAATGAGTAAATCAAATAAGCGATCTGCGGTTGCCATTAAGCGTTATCTTACAAACAACCGGGTTATGCTCGCGAGACGCTCGACTATCTATCTATCAAGCTTGCTCACTGGAGTGACGTTCGTCGTACGGGGAAGCGAGTGGCTCCTCGTTATATCACTGCTACCTTTAGTGCATTATGTAATGCACATGCACAAAAATACGCTCCGCCAGGCACTACTTGATTTTTATCTCAGCGGTTTCATCATTTGTGGCTTTGGTAATTTGTTCCTGTTCGACCTTGATCCGCAAAACTGGTCGGTCAAGTTAAGCGCTTCGTTCGCTCTCTTCGCCACGTTCTTGGCATGGATGTTGATTTGTAGTTTTTGTTCGCTGAGTTTCTTGGTGCTTGGGTACTGTTTGGCAAAAATTCCAAAAACATTCCAGGCTTTAGCCGCTTTGCCGTTTGGCTTTGCGATCGCCGAAATTGCTCGAAGCTACTTGTTCGCCATTATGGCCTACGGCCCACATGGCAAGCTCAGTCCTAACTTCAACTGGGGGTCATTGGCTGTCCCGGCATCTGGCACTCCGCTGGTCTATGCCTCGCGTTTGGTGGGGTTTTTTGGACTGACCGCTTTGGTCGTAGTCATTAATATTTGCATCTATCTAGTAGTGACTCGCAGGCGTCCTTTGGCGTCAACAATACTGCTTGTCATCATTGCTGCCCTGACCTACGGAGGATGGCGCGAGGGGCTTCGAACAGACAGTAAAAACCTATCAGTCTCATTTGTCCCGCTCAAGGCAGACGAGAGCTTGGCTACATGGGACGCAAGCTCGTGGCCAAAGCAGGGGACAGACCTACTGGTATTACCGGAATATTCAGAATTACTTAACAACCCCGACTATAAAATAATCCTGAAACGACTCAGCAAAAACGGGCTTGCGGTGACCACTATTCGTGCCGGCAAATCGCCGCTCGGTACTAACAGACTGATTTATATCAACCGCGATGGCGTTATTGTGAATTCACAAGACAAAACCTTTTTGATACCAACAGGCGAAACGTTGCCCTATAGCCTACAGGCAAGCTTCCTGCTCCTTAGGCAGCGATCTACCCTAGATGAGTTCAGGTATATCCAGCAAATCACCAATAGCAAGATAGATGAATACCCGTTTAGCTACGGCGGACACACCTATGGAGCGTTGGCATGTAGCGGCATAAGCGCCCTGAGCGAATACAACCGGCTTTCCGACCATGGAGCCGACATATTGATCAACAGCGCCTCGCTGGCGTTTCTGAAGCCGCATAGCCGCTATCATGTCTACGCTCACAACATGGCTCGCTTTCAAGCAGTATCCAACAACAAGCCACTCGTGCAAGCAAGTCGCAGCGGCGAAAGCTACATAATCACCAACCAGGGCCGTTTCATATCAAGATAGACTGTTATATCTTTTATATCAAATGCCAACACAGATGCATTGAAGCTCAAACTAATAACCGGCTGAGTGGCCGGTTATTAGTTTGATTAATTCAAGGTTAGATTTATTTTGCTAAACTTTTTGCCCTTGCATCTGGTATAGGGCTTTTAAAGCCACTAGACCTTGGATTTTGTGATACGAATGGAGTCAATGCTGTAATTCATTGTATAAGAACACAATCATGTACTTTAACTTTAGAATAAAGGCCGGCTAATTTGCCGGCCTTTTGGAATAGTCACCACTGATTATTTTATACTTCTAATGTATTTTCCCCCCCAGTATTCTTTGAAGTCGTGTCTCTCACGATTAAAGCCGTTATTCTTGCGATTCTTAGCTCTATATATAAGTATGCCATCACACTCCTTCTGTGTGGCACCTGTCCATCTATCACTGAAGGTTCCTGCAGCTAGGTTTAGGAATGTATATCCATCTTGGATATAAGAAATTTTACAATCTTTCAAAGGAACGGTGGCAATACACTCACCTTGTGCATTTTTTGATTGATCTGCCCTACATTGTCCAGGATTAGTTCCTGTTTGAATTTTTACGCATTTACCAAAGTCTCCGCCTCTCTCAAATCCAGTACTACACTGTACTACTGGTGCTGGCGCTGGTTTTAATGTCGCCGTATCAACAGGCGTTTTGCTTTTCTTATTTTTAGAAGCGGCTTTTTGCCCACTTTTTTTCGCTGTCTGTTGAGCTTTTTTCGCTGTCGTTGTAGCTACAGTTGCTGCTTTTTTAGCTTCGGGTGTTTTAGCGGTGGTTGCGGCAATCTGTGCTTGAGCTGCGGCTTTGGCAGCGTCTTCAGCTGCTTTTTTAACATCTGGAGGTGTGAATAGGTCGGTTCTTTCATCGTTACAACCTGGTGTATAGAAATTCTCAGCCTTAGAACAGTCAATATTAGGGTATACATAGAACGCTATATCACCTGTGTATTTCAAACCATCACTTGCTCCAGGCAAGATATTACCGTCTTGCGCTACTTGGGCATTGCGCTGAGCTAAATCAGTTGTATAGAGGGTAAAAGTTGAGCCTTTATGGTATGAGCGATATACCGGTACAGTACCAGGTACTTGTGTTTCGTAGGCATAAAATGCAATTCCTTCGTTTACGTATGAACTAGCTTTCCAGACAGCTGACTTTTGGTCTCGCTGTGAAGCGGTGACAAAATCATGCAAACTTGCTCCGGCATTGAAGACTCGATATATCGGGACGGCTCCCTTATATGGGCCATCTGGAGCTCTGAAGACATTTCCGTAATCAAAACCGCCTAGTTGGTCGAACCCAGCTGCCTTGAGACTTGTGATCTCTGAACTACCGCTTTTTAGTAGGATCGAGTCATCTCTTCCTCGAAGAAAACGGACGCTACAAACACTATATACTTTTTTATCTGTATCAGTTAGCTGCGTACATCCATTGACATCTGCATGAGAGAATATCAAAAGCAACGCACCTATAGCAGCAATTACTACAGTGACAAGGGCTACTATCTTTTTGTTAATTTTTCTTTTTGTTTGAAGCCCTTTCGTCTGCGGTGGTTTTGCTTTTATTTTAGTATTTTTTGTTACTGGCATATGATTTTACTTTCATATTTAAAGTAATACTACAGGTATTACGTTGCTAGCTGGTTTCAGTATTTCACTAATGGTTAATGGCGTCAATATTGTCTCGTAAATATCTGCTAGTAAAAACAACCATAAGCTATTAAAATAAGGGGAATGGTAGATTCAACAGATAAGGCGCCAATCGTGCCGATAGCTCATTTTAAGCGCACGAAAATAATCGTGACTATTGGTCCGCCTACCAGTAACTACACTTCTATACTCGCCATGATGAAGGCCGGTGCTAACGGCTTCCGGCTTAATTTTAGCCATGGCACACACGAAGAGCGTATTGAGCAAATCGGCTGGATCAGAAAGGCTAGTAAGGCATACGGCAAACCTGTGGCTATTATCCAAGATTTACAGGGGCCAAAAATTCGCTTGGGAGACTTTGAAGGCATTATTAATGTGCGGCTTGGCCAGAGCCTGTCATTTAAATACAATGCCGACTACGACGCATCGGGCATCATCCCTACTCAATATGATCTTGCTAAGAAAATGAAGCGCGGGGAGAGATTATTCCTTTTTGATGGCCGCATACGCACCGTCGTCACGAGCGTCAAGGATGGTATTGTTTATGCTCGGGCAGAGAACGACGGCGTGCTTGTGAAGCGCAAGGGCATCAACTTACCTGATACCGACTTTGGCGGCGACATTATGACTACCAAAGACAAAGCTGACCTGACATTTGGTTCGACCCAAGACATTGACTATGTGGCGCTTAGTTTCATCCAGCAGGCATCTGATGTTGCCAAAGTTCGTAAGATGCTTAAGAACTTGGGCAGTTCCGCAAAGGTTATTGCCAAGATTGAGACAAAAGCGGCTACCGAAAACTTAGAGGCAATCGTCAAGGAATCAGACATGGTGATGGTCGCCCGCGGCGATTTGGCCATTGAAACACTACCCGAATCCGTTCCTGTGGTGCAGCGGCAAATCATTGGGTTAGGCTTGCGCTATGCCACGCCAACAATTGTGGCAACTCAAATGCTTGCCAGTATGACCGAGATGCCCGAGCCTACTCGGGCCGAAGTGTCCGATATCGCCACAGCCGTCATATTGGGGGCTGATTGTGTGATGCTCAGTGACGAAACCGCCAGTGGTAAATATCCGATTCAAAGTGTCGAGATTATGAAACGAGTGATTCTCTACGTCCAAGAGCACAATCCACTAACGGTCAATTTTGCCGATGGGCCAAAAGGTGACCACAATCAGCAGCAAGCAATATCATCGGCAGTGATTAATCTATCGCACACTGTAGACGCCAAAGCAATTGTGGTCGAGACGCTGAGTGGCGATACGGCACTGCAAATCGTTTCTCATCGACCAGAAGCTCCCGTTATAGTTGTATCTTCCAATGTTCGAACAGTTCATCAACTTGCCCTCGCCTATGGCGTCAAGAGTTACGACCGACCAGTTGACCCGTTCGCTGCGACCAAACTCACCAACTGGCTTCATACCAATAAAGTCCTCAAAAAAGGTGACACCATCGTGACAGTTTCGGGCAAATATCCAAGGGTCGTCGGCACTACCGATACCATTAAAGTACGAGTGCTCTAAGCCCATGTTTACCAAGAAGACTATCAGAGATTTAAACCTAAAAGGTAAGCGAGTACTCCTCCGTGCTGACTATAATGTACCCGTTGGAAAAGACGGCACAATCACCGATGACTATCGAATAACCCAATCCGTCCCTACGCTGGAATATCTGAAAAAACAGGGTGCCATAATAATCATTATTTCGCATTTAGGACGACCAAAAAGTCCGACCGATGAGAGTTGTAGCCTGCAGCCAGTCGCTAAGCGACTATCAAAGTTGCTCGACACACCAGTCGCTTTTGCGCCTGATTGCATTGGCGACGTAGTTAAACAAAAAGTAGCAGCTATGAAACCTGGCGATATCATCTTACTCGAAAATCTTCGCTATCATATCCAAGAAGAAGACAACGATACCGCTTTTGCCAGTGAGCTTGCCAGCATGGCAGATGTGTTTGTACAGGATGGATTCGGGGTGGTGCATCGCGCCCACGCCTCCACCAGCGCCATTACCAAATTTATTCCAAGTGTTGCCGGTCTGCTGCTTGAACACGAAGTAGATACCATCACCAATGTCATGAGCAAGCCCAATCGACCACTAATGGCTGTCATTGGTGGTGCCAAAATAGCCGACAAGATTACGGTGTTGAACCGATTTATTGATATAGCGGATTTCTTGGTAGTGGGTGGCGCTATGGCAAACACCTTTCTCCGGGCGCAAGGTGTCGATATCGGTAAGAGTTTGAGCGATCCCGACGATGTTCCATTAGCTAAGGATATTTTGGAGCGAGCAGCCAAGGAAGCAAAGAAACGATCGTTCGTATTTCATTTACCGACTGATGGCGTGGTAGCTACAAAACTCGACTCCAAAACGACAACCCGCATCGTCGACTGGGGTACACAAACTATCGCCGACATCGAAGATTATCCTAAAATCCCCGGGCGAGAAGCCGGCAAGGTCGATCATGACGAACTTATTCTTGATATTGGCCCAATGACAGGGGCCTTCATCGCCGGAGGCATGCAACTCTGTAATACTGTCATCTGGAACGGTGCACTGGGCGTAACCGAAACGCCAGCGATTCATGGGCCCGTGGGGCCGTTTTCGCACGGTACCGAGATTCTGGTCGACGCCATGCTCGGTCAATTTGGGCACCGACCATTTAGTGTCGTTGGCGGTGGCGACACCGTTGGATATGTCGAAAGCAGGAAACTCACCGGCAGTTTCGACCATGTTTCGACCGGTGGTGGAGCCGGACTGGAACTGATGAGTGGTAAAAAACTACCCGGTGTCGAAGCCCTCCAAAGTGCCTAGATACTTGACATAGTTATATTATAATGATAATATATAAAAATGATTAATTTACGATCTACATCTGAAATCTTGTCCAGTCTGTCAGCAGCTGTAATTCGTGATGCTGTTTTCTTTTTTGGAAATTTTATTCAGGCGGCCTCTCCACGAACGTAATAAACGACCAAAAATAACCACAAGAGCGACCGCCACCAAAGCGGTCGTTTTTAATTTCAAATCAAATTTTAGGAGAAATACTATGAAAGAACATAACACTTCGATTGGCGAAACACGTCACGAACACCCTGAAGCATCAATAGATACTTCAAATGACATAAGTCAAAACGATAATGACGGAATGTTGCCGTCAACAACCGATATAAGTCAACCAGTTACAAACCCGCTGGCAAGTTCAGAATTATCACTTGATGAACTCGTCCCACGGACCTGGAAGAAATGGTGAATACAACTATGAAAATGTACATACAACCAATTACGAAACATCAGCTCAATCACTACCTGGCAATTCCGGACTTAACACAAAGCACGGAAGCGCACGCAGTAACGTTGCTCTATCAAAAAATAGAAGTCCGGGTGCGAGAAATGCACCCGGACAGTGAGATTATTGTGTATCGTGGCAATCCGATTGTAACTGTCAAAGATAATTATGATGACCTACTGATCGATAAAGATAATATCAGCCGGTCATCAACATACACCCACTATGTGGATGAGACTCACATGCTCAGAACACACGATACAGCTCATATTCCTGGGGTATTGCGCGATTTGGCAAAGAGACAAGACTGGGACGATGTAATTATCCTTACTCCGTCCTTGGTTCATCGGCGAGACGTAACAGATAAAAAACATCTGTCATCAATTCACATGCTTGGCATTTGGAGGGTGACCAAAAAAGTACGGATGGTTCGTCAAGACCTGCGTGACGTCGTACGAGGATTGGCCGATGTGGCGGCACCAGGCTGGTCACTTCGTATCGTCGACATGCCACACCCATACACGAAAGAGGGAATGGAAGTTAATGCCGTCAAAGATGGCAGAGATATAGAAATCCTCGAATGTGGCCTGATTAGCGATACGATTCTGCGTAATGCCGGTCTCGATCCGGAAGTTTATTCTGGATGGGCATCTGGTTTTGGGCTCGACCGATTAGTCATGACACTCAAGTCAATTCCTGACATTCGTTATCTACGCTCAACCAATCCAAAGATTGCAGCTCAAATGAAAGACCTCGCAACTTACCAAGAGGTTTCCAATCAGCCGGCAATCAAACGAGACATGTCATACAGCGTGCCTTCAAACTACGTTGAAGAAGATATCAGCCAAGACATTGTTGCCGCATTGGGCAAAGATAATGGAGCGTTGGAAGAGGTGGAGATACTTAGCGAAACATCGTACCGCGATCTGCCCGATATTGCCCGTCAGAAGTTAGGTATCCGAAAGGATCAAAAGAACGTTCTGGTTCGAATCACATTGCGACATTTAGAGAAATCCCTCACCAGTCAGCAAGCCAATGATATCTACAATTGTATATATCCGCAGATTAATAAGGGGAGTGGAGGCTATCTATAAGCTTAGGGCCCACGGGGCCCACGGGTTGAACCCGTAACAGATGAGTAAAATGTGATTTAGTGTCAGGGGCTGTGGATAAGTACAGATAGTCCACAGCCCTATCCTGCTGGCCATTTTTCCTTTATACTTAAAACCATAAGCGAAAAGAACATATGAAAAATAGCAGAACCCTCATCGTTGCCAACTGGAAAATGAATATGAATGTGTCGCAGTCGAGCATTTTATTGCATCGGCTGCATGAACGCATTCGTATCCGTCGGGAAATTGAGTTGGTGCTTGCACCGAGCATGTTGGCACTGCAGCCTTTAAGTATGCAGATAGACCGCCGTAAGTTTCGACTGTGCGCCCAGAACGCGTACTTCGTGGACGAAGGCCCTTTTACGGGGGAAGTTTCTTTCTCAATGCTTCAGGATTTAGTTCACTATTGTATCGTCGGGCATTCAGACAGGCGTCATAAATTTGGCGAAAGCCTGGAAGTGGTGCGCGATAAAGTGGCCGCCAGTGTGCGAAATGACATCATGCCGATTTTGTGTGTTGGCGAAACTGCGCAGGAACGCAAAGCTAAAGAGACCAACCAAGTACTCCACGACCAAGTGGTGACAGCCCTCAGCAATCTGACATCGAGTGATATTCCAAATATCGTCATCGCCTATGAACCCGTCTGGGCTCTCAGTGCTGGAAGCGATTACGCCCATCATGAAATTGCTACACCAGAAATAATCGCCAATGCAATTAAGGTCATTCGGCATAACATAGCTGAACTGTATGGTAAAAAAGCGGCTGCTGACGTCCGAGTACTGTACGGAGGAAGCGCAAGCTCGACCACGGCAAGAGGTATACTCGAAACAGAAGGTGTGGATGGCCTATTGGTTGGAGGCGCCAGTCTTAATTATCAAGAATTCTCCGGTATTATCGACGCAGCGTACCGAATGCAAACAAGTAGTGAGGTGAATAATGGATAACAACGGCAAGCCAAAACGATTTTTTGACGTCAGCAAGCCAGGCTCTTCTCCTGCTACGCCCAACAGCCGGTCTACTATCACCAACCAAGGAGCCCCAGTAACCTCTGACCCAATGTTTACATCCTCGCCACAAACTCCGCAAAACGTGCCTACACCTGAACCTCAAGACGCCCCACAAACCGAAGCACCACAACAAGTTATGTCGGTACCCGCACAGGCTAATTACCGAGAAGAAGCCCCTCTCGACCTTATCAAGCCAGAAGCTTTTGTAACTCATGTCGGTGGCCGTAAAAAAGGCAAAAAAATGATGCTAGGCGTAGTGCTCGCAATTTTAATATTTGCCGGAGCAGCAGGCGCGTACTGGTTCACGAGGATGAAGCCTGCCAACAAAACAGACGCAAATACTCAGCCGACTACTAATGTGAAGAAAACCGAGGACCAGAAAACTGCAAAGACTAAAGACACACCTACTGCTAAATATTCATTTGTAGCTCCAGATGGTTACATGACCTATGTTGATAAAAGTTCAGGGTTTAGCTTTGCTTATCCAAAGCAATTCGGTGATATGACGAAAGTAACCGATCTAGTTGATGACACAGGCAATAAAGTGACCAGTAAATATCAAACAATATCTCTCGTTGATGGTAAGAGCACAATCTTGGGAGTTGCTGGACAATTCGGTTTATATACATATCCTTCAAAGACAAGTGATATAACCAGTAGAAAATATGGGCCTCAGATAGCCTTGAAAAATAAAGAATGGATAGTTACTAAAATATCCGAAGGGGACGTAGTTGAAAATAAAGTAGATTCAGTTTATCTTGATTTTAGTAATGCAAAACCTGTAGTGCAACAGAATGGCGCGATTTCTGTATACACGTTTACAGGTGGGGACGAAGGCGTTCAACAGCTAAAAATTGCTTTCGTTACAGACACGCTTCATGTCATTACACTGCCGAGTTTTAACTCCGGCACATATGGAACAAGTACTAAAGAGAATGATCCTTCTGCATTTAAAGCTATGACAAAGAATATAGTAGATTCCATAACTTCACTGTAAGCTTTGTTCGAATCATTCTGTTAGAATAGATAGATGTCATCTGATCTTAAATTAGACTTAATTGAAGGGTTAAACCCCGAACAGAAGCGGGCTGTAGAAACCACCGAAGGGCCGCTGCTAATCCAAGCAGGAGCAGGTAGTGGCAAGACTATGGTGCTGACGCATCGGATCGCTCATATATTATCTAGCCATAAGGCTACGCCGTATAATATTCTATCTGTTACATTTACCAACAAAGCTGCCAAAGAGATGCGGGAGCGCGTTTGGCGCCTAGTGAGTAATTCTATTAACCCGGAATATCCTTCAGGAGGTTACGATGCGAGTGGAGTGCAAGGAGTCCACGAGAATCGAGCGAGTCGTGCAGATGGTACGTCGAGCGAGACTCGCAGGCAGACGACACAGCAATCTACCGCAAGAAATAATGATGACTTGAGTTCATCTCAAGTCTTTAATATTTCGGTCGAACCTCCTAGAAGTTTTATGCCATATATGGGGACGTTTCACAGTATTTGTGTGCGGCTCTTGCGACAAGACGGAGAGCATATCGGTGTGCCTCGGACGTTTGTTATTTTTGACGAGTCTGATCGATTGACGGCCATCAAGCGAGCTAGCAAGCAATTGATGATCGACGATAAAGCATTCCCCCCGCGGGTGCTTGGCGGCCTCATCAGTAGCGCTAAGAACGAAATGATCGGCCCATCTGCCTATGCTGGTTCGGCCACCAGCCCTGCCCAAGTAGCGGCCTCACAAGTCTATCCGCTGTATGAAAAAATCTTACATGATGCTGGCGGGTTAGACTTCGATGATCTCATTTCAAAAACAGTAAACATGTTAACTAAACATAAAGAGCTCCGCGAAAAATGGCAAAAGCAGTTTAGCTACGTCATGATTGACGAGTATCAAGACACCAACGCTGCCCAATATAAACTAGTCCGACTTTTGACGGGTCCGCATAACAACATTGCTGTGGTCGGTGACGACTGGCAATGTCTCGCAGAGGGAAGTATTGTTGAAACAATCGATGGCAAAAAAGAAATTAATAACATTAAAAATGGGGATTTCGTTCGTTCTGCAAGCGGATATGGTGCCACAGGATTTTTCCCAGTATCGTCGGTTAAGCAGTTTCCCTATAACGGTGAAATTATTCATATTTTGACTAAGTCTGGTAGAGAAATTTCAGTAACGCCAAATCATTTACTCTTTGCAA
This sequence comes from Candidatus Saccharimonadota bacterium, assembly GCA_026395435.1. Classification (GTDB taxonomy): domain Bacteria; phylum Patescibacteriota; class Saccharimonadia; order Saccharimonadales; family AWTP1-31; genus JAPLYT01. The sequence goes on along the minus strand of JAPLYT010000013.1, from coordinate 4,383 downwards.
GGTGGGCTTCAACTGAAAAATTCTTTGTTTACTTGATGTATTCCCGCTCTAAAGGGTATCGAATTGGCATGACCAAAGGCTCAAGATTCGACGGTAAAAAAGATGATATTGGACTTAGAGTTCGAGCTAATCAGGAAAGAGCAGATGCAATGTGGATACTTGCACTATGTGATACTCGTGAAGAAGCAGTTGTTCAAGAAGCATTGCTCGCATACAGCTATGGGATTCCTATGCTCGTGTTTCACTCATATGGTCAGAGGGCAATGAAGATCTCTCAAGAGTCTATTGACAAAATATTTGCAGAAATTGATACGCATGAGCGCGCTAAAAAACTCATGTCTGATAAAGGACTCATGAAAGACTATCCTCATTTCCAGCCTCAGGCCACTTCTCGTGGTGATATACATCGGGTTAATATCAATATAGTATTATTTGGTGACAAGCGAAAAACCATTAATAGCCCATGGTCGGCAAGCCGACTTTCTATCAATAGCACAAACGATAGCGATCTGACGGGATTTAAAAAAGCTGGGTACGCTATTCGAAAAGCAAAATCAGGAACCGTTCGTTCTGAAATTCATAATTTAGATTACGGAATCATTGAGTCAGACCTAGAGAAAATCAGCCCACTCCTAGGCGAAAAAGTTCAAATTCAAAAATACGGATATATAACTAATGAAAAATTTCACTTTACTCCAGCCAGTCATATCTACCCAGATATGATAATACCTACACTATCTAAGGATGGAACGTTGGTAGACGATACAGTCATATCAGTAGATAGAGAGCAATATAGGGGTAAGGTTTACGATCTTGAGATAGACAATGTCCACAATTATGTAGCTGATGGTATCGCAGTGCATAACTCGATATACAGTTGGCGTGGTGCAGATTTTAGAAATATTTTGAAATTTGAAGCGGACTATGCCTCCTGCACCGTCATTAAACTGGAGCAAAATTATCGGAGCACCAAACCGATTCTGGATGCCGCTCATGCCATTATCACCAAGAATTCACAACGCAGTGAAAAAGAACTATGGACTGATATCAAGGGCGGTCAGCCGGTTCAGATCACCCAAGTAAATGGCGAACGGGCAGAGGGTGAGGCAGTCGTGCGGCGAGTACGCGCAGGAGTTGATAGCGGCGCCCGTGATTATAAAGATTTCGCGGTGCTTTATCGAACCAATGCCCAGAGCCGATCAATCGAAGAAGCATTCATCCACTACGGTATCCCGTACAGAATTGTTGGAGGACAGCGGTTTTATGACCGAAAAGAAATCAAAGACCTCATGGCGTACCTACGGATTATATTCCAACCAGAAGACCGCGTCAGTTTTGAGCGGATCGTCAATGTCCCGACTCGGGGTATTGGCACAAAATCAGTCGAAGGATTTCTGGCCTGGCAAACTACGTCTAATGTCACACTCCTTCAAGCACTGCAAACCGTCCAAGACTGTACTGCCATCACACCAAGAGCGCGTAAAAGCTTGTATGACTTGGCCGCACAACTGGACGAACTACGAACTGCCAACGAAGACGCCACGGTGTCGAGTTTAATCGAATCGTTGATTCGCCGGATAGATTACCTACACTTTTTGAATGATGGCACGGCCCAAGGGGAATCTCGTCAGGAAAACGTGAAAGAGCTGATCAGTGTCGCCCAGGAATATCAAGACCTGGGGCTGGATGGTTTCTTGGAAGAAGTCGCACTCGTCAGTGACCTCGATAATGTTGAATTCGGTAATAACGCCGTCACGCTCATGACCTTGCACTCAGCCAAAGGCCTCGAGTTTCCGGTGGTCTTTATGGTCGGCATGGAAGAAACGCTCTTCCCACATTCTCGTGCCTTGTATGATCAATCCGAAATGGAAGAAGAACGAAGGCTGTGCTATGTGGGTATGACGCGTGCCCGGCAAGAGCTGAATCTCATCTATGCCAGTAGCCGAGTGCTGTACGGTGGCGTTCAACACAATCCGCCGTCACGATTTTTATCAGAAATTGACGGTGAATTTATGCAATCGCATGGAGCGGGGTATGATTCGTCAAGTTATGGGCCGAGTCAAGGCGCCACCAGTGAGCACTTTGCTGCATCGACCAAAAACGATGAACCTCATTACGTTGCCGATATTTCAGAAGGCGATTATGTTCGACATAGCGTCTTTGGCGACGGCCAAGTCATGGAAATGGACGGCGATAACGCCGTCATCTATTTCAAAGGCCGAGGTAGCAAGAAACTTAACGTAGCATTTGCTCCGCTAAAGAAAATCGAAGAATGAGCAGAAATCTTCGAACCCACGCCACCACCTATAACGCGCCTTTCATGGCTCGAATGTTAGGTGAAAAAACCTGGGCTATCATAGGTCATATCGCGTACGTGGTGCTTTGGCCGGCTATCTGGGTGTATCTTCGCATATCTCCGCCGAGAACGCGTGTAGTCATCGCCTATAATGGCAAAATTCTACTTTTGAAAGATTGGCTGGGCGACGGATCATGGAGCCTCCCGGGTGGCGGGCTGCACCGTGGAGAAGATGACAAGCATGGTGCAATTCGTGAAATATTTGAGGAAACGGGGCTCAAAATAAAGCTTTCAGACTTAGAGCCAAGAGGCACCATATATGCAAAATCAGCTGGCGTGTCGGTGACACTTCATTGTTTTTCTTTGGCTCTCAAACAATCGCCACATATCACGCTTCATAGACATGAAATTTCAGATTGCATGTGGATTAGACCACGTGAAGTAGCTAAGATCAAGATGAGCTCGACCGTGCGACGTATAATTACTGAGGTGGCTGGCGACCCAGGCGCCAAATAATCTGATATACTGAGAAGTGACTCATAGGTGAATATTTCGTATTGTCAGACCTAAAACACCTTCACGAGTTACCTAATTATGACAAAGATAAAACGACTATCACGCCGCTATCAAGTTATCCGCAAGGCAAAAGTTACACGATTTCATGTCCTTAGGGGTCATCCTTTTGTCGTCCCTGTCATCACTTTTTTAGCGCTCTTTTTTACATCCACCGTCGGCCTCATCTTACTCAACAGCCAAACCGTTGCGCCGAGTGATTCTCGATCTATCATTCTTTCGGTAGATGGTGTTGAACGGACAGTTCCGACGCGGGCAACCACGGTCAAAGATCTTATTGAAAAGCTAGATATTCAAGTAGGTAAAAATGATATTGTAACCCCTGTACCGAGCACCCGAATACTGGTGGATAATTTCAAAGTAAGTATCAAAAAGGCTCGTCCTGTCACCATAGAAGATAACGGCAGAAGGATCACTATACTGAGCGCCGAGCAGCAGCCGCGTGTCGTCGTAGCTCAAGCTGGTATCAAATTACAGACAGAAGATGTGGTCGAATCTACCCAGCCAATAGACGCAACTCGCGAGGCAGTTATCGGCCAGAAAGTTGTGGTCAGCAGGGCAAAAGAGGCGAATATAAATCTTTATGGAAATGCATTTACGGTCTATACCCGTGCAAAGACGGTCGGCGATCTGCTTGATCAACGAAAGATCAAGGTCATTCAGGGAGATACAATACAGCCTACTCGAGATACGCCAGTGACGGCAGGCATCCAAGTGTTTATCGTTCGCGTTGGTAAAAAAGTCGTTACCACCGAAGAAGTCATTCCCGCTCCAGAAGAGGTTATAACTGACCCTGAGCAACCAATGGGTACCACCGTCGTTCGTGAGGCAGGAGCAGATGGTAAGAAATTGGTCACCTATGAACTTGAGCTTAAAAACGACGTAGAAATTAGCCGCAAGGTATTGCAAGAAGTCATTGCCGCCAAGCCCGCCCGCCGTGTCATTTCTAAAGGAACCAAAGTCACTCTTTCAGGAGGTAAGGCAGAATGGCTTGTCGGCGCAGGCATTAGCCCGGGAGATTATTACGCCGTAGATTACATCATGAACCGCGAGTCGCATTGGAACCCTGGAGCGGTTAATGCCGGTGGTTGTATTGGTCTCGGACAACGATGTCCGAGTGGTGGAGGAAACGCGCTCATCAACGCGTGTCCGAACTGGCAAAATGACCCTGTTTGTCAGCTACGACATTTCTCTGCGTATGCAAGTCGGTATGGTGGATGGCAAGGGGCTTATAACGCCTGGCAAGTTCAAGGCTGGTGGTAATAATATCTACGTCAGCAAAGAAATCAGGCAAAGCCTGAATTTATTTGCTTCTTGGGTCTTTTGAATCTAATGCCTTACGATTCGCATTTGACGTATTACAATACGTCTCATTTGCGAGTCGCACCATTATCTCCAAAATACCTCAAGCGTAGGAATTATTCATGCGCATGCTACCCCTGTTAAAATGATATAAATTGTGGTATAATTTGGGCATATGTATGATATGACTCCCAAGAAAAGCCTTGGCCAGC